>NZ_JAGPUP010000563.1:0-296584 GCF_018069605.1 Microvirga sp. HBU67558
GGGCGGTCCTGCTCTTCCATCCCACCCATAGCATCGAGCCGGGCCGCCACTCGCGCCACCCTCGACTGCCTTCAAACCCGGGGCCTGTCCGGCCCCGGGCCGAAGACCCGTGCCTGTGCGCACGCCTCTTCATCCATTCCTTGCATCCATTCCTCACCACCATCATTGCCGAGAGACCCATCATGATCCAGGACAGCGACATCCCCCTGTTCAACATGCCCGACTACGACGACACCCTGCGCCGCTTGTCCGATCTGCTCATGGCGCACAGCATCTGCCGCAGGCGCACGTGTCAGAAGAACGAAAGCTGCCAGGGCGGGTATGGGCCGCCATGCTATCTGCAGCAGCGCCATCTCTTCGCCGATGCGGTCCTCTACGAGCTCGACCAGTATCGGGGGTACTGGCACAAGCAGCGGGAGGCCGCGAAGGCGGCTCTGCGGCGGTGACGAACCCGCCGAGGGGCCGACCAGGCTGCATCCTGGCCGGGCATGTCCCGCCGGCCCCGATCGAACAGCCGCGCCCCGCATGACCGGAAGCACCGGCACGGGGCCCACGACGGCGACCGGGGCGTCGTTCCCGGTCCGGCAGGAGGAGGCGCAACGCGGCCCGCCGTGCCTTCTCCTGCCGTGCGGCAATTTTTTGCCGGCGAAACGCTCCGCTCGGCCCAAAAATGGTCTACAGAAGCGCCCGCGGGATCGGCCGGGGAACGAGGGACGAGCGACATGGCATCCAAAGGCTGGGCGGCCTTCCGCCACAGGGATTTCCGGCTGTTCTGCGCGGCCCGGTTCGCCATGGCGCTGGCCGTGCAGGTCCAGACGGTCGCGGTCGCCTGGCTGGTCTACGATGCCAGCGGCAGCGCGCTCAACCTCGGCCTGGTCGGGCTCGCGTCGTTCCTGCCCACCATGGCCCTCGTGCTCGTGACCGGCCTCGTGGCCGACCGGTACAGCCGGCGCTGGATCCTCATGCTGGTCTTCTCGGCCATGATGCTGACCTCGCTGGGCCTGCTCACGCAAGTGCAGGCGGGCGTGCCGGCGCTCTGGCCGATCTACGGTCTCCTGGTGGCCTTCGGGGCCGCCCGGGCCTTCGGCAATCCCGCCGCCCAGGCCATCGTGCCGGGCCTCGTGCCGTCCGGCGACCTCGCCAACGCGATCGCCTGGAACTCCTCGGTCCAGCAGGTGGCCACCATCAGCGGCCCGGCGGTCGGGGGCATCCTGTACGCGGTCCATCCGACGGCGCCGTTCATGGGATCGGCCGTGTGCTTCGGGCTCGCTGCCCTGCTCGTGGCGGCCCTGCGCCTGCGCCCGGCCGACGCCAAGCGGGAGCCGGTGACCTGGTCCCGCCTCGTGGCGGGCCTCGTCTTCCTGCGCACGCGGCCGCTTCTCCTCGGGGCGATCTCCCTGGACCTCTTCGCCGTCCTCCTCGGCGGGGCCACGGCCCTGATGCCGATCTTCGCCCGCGACGTGTTCCATGTGGGCCCCTGGGGGCTCGGCCTCCTGCGATCCATGCCGGCGGTCGGGGCCGTCATCATGGCGGTGGTCCTGGCCCATTCGTCGCTCCTGTCGCGCCGGGCGGGCCTGCGCATGCTGCAGGCGGTCGGCGTCTTCGGCCTCGCGACCGTGGGGTTCGGCCTGTCCACGAGCTTCGGCCTGACCCTGGTGCTGCTCGCCATCCTGGGGGCGGCCGACATGGTCAGCGTCGTGGTGCGCCAGACCCTCGTCCAGGCGGAGACGCCGGACGATCTGCGCGGGCGCGTGGCCGCCGTCAACACGGTGTTCATCGGCGCGTCGAACGAGCTCGGCGAGTTCGAGTCGGGAACGCTCGCCTGGCTCGTGGGGGCCTCGCCCGCCGTCGTGATCGGGGGCATCGGGACCCTCATGCTCGCAGGGCTCTGGCGGTTCTGGTTTCCGGATCTCGCCCAGCGCGATCAGCTCGTCCGCAGCGAGGTAGCGCCGGAGGCCACGCCGCAGAAGACCTGATCAAGGCTAGCGCATCGTGCGGAAACGTGGATCCGGTTTTCGCTGACGCGGCCCTTCGGGTCCGCTCGAACGACGCGCTCTTCAAAACAGGCAGGAGCATCGGAAAAGGCAGGAGCATCGGAACGGATGCTCAAGGTCATTTGGACGATGCGGGAGCCTCGATCTGATGCCGGATTCGCTTTATGTAGAAGTCGTGGTAGTCGTCGAGCCCGAAAACCTTGCCGGTCTCCCGACCGAGCAGGATCGTCTCGAGGGCCTGCGACCATTCCCTGGCCCGATAGGCCGCGAGCATCGCGTCGTTCCGCTCCAGCAGGCCGACGAAGTCGGGATCCGAGGCCATGTCGGCCCGTCCGAGCAGCGCGAAGATGCGCTCGGGCTCCTGCTTTCCGCGGACCTGCAGATGATCCAGTTCGAGAACGGCAAACCGCGAGCGCACCGCCTGGGCGGTCTTCTCCCCGACGATGATCGAGACGCCGTACTGCTTCGTCAGCCCCTCCAGGCGGGATGCCAGATTGACCGTGTCGCCCAGGACGGAATAGTTGAAGTGCAGGTCGGAGCCGAAATTGCCGACCACGCAGACACCCGTGTTCAGGCCGATCCCGATCCGGAGCGGCGCGACCCACTGCGTCGGGTCGGCCTCCCGCCGGCGCTCCTCGTTCAGAATCTCGAGGCTCTCCTGCATGGTGAGAGCGGCCTCGCAGGCATGCGCTTCATGGGAGATGTCGTCGAGCGGGGCGTTCCAGAACGCCATGATGGCATCGCCCATATATTTGTCGATGGTTCCCCGATGCTTCACGATGTCCTTGGTCAGGGGCGTGAAGAGGCGATTGATCAGAGCGGTCAATCCCTGCGGATCGTCCTTGTACGCCTCCGAGATGGCCGTGAAGCCGCGGATGTCGGAGAACAGCACGGTGAGCTCGCGCTGCTCGCCACCGAGCTTCAGCCGCTCGGGCGAATGCGCCAGCTGCTCGACGAGATCGGGGGAGATGTATTGGCTGAAGGCCGACCTGATCCAGCGGCGATCGGCCGACACGGTCATGTAGTTCGTGCATACCAGGACGGCATAGACGAGGAAGCTCGAGGTCAGCGGGAACGTGTAGTCGATCAGAAGATCGAGATACGAGAAGCAGTACCACGACATGCCCAGGATCAGGGCCGCGATCAGGCCGCCGAGCACGAAGAGCGGCCCGGCGCTCACCGTGGGCGCCAACCCGATGACCGTCAGACCGAGCAGGGCTGCCAGCAGGATTTCGGCGAAGGCCGTGTAGCTGGGGCGGCTCAGGGTCGATCGCGTCAGAGCGCTCTCGAGCAGTTGCGCGTGCAGTTCGACTCCGGGAAGCGCCGGATGGACCGGCGTCACCTTGAGATCGAGCAGCCCGGCCGCCGAGGTCCCGATCAGCACCATCTTTCCAGCGATCCGGTCGGCCGGAACACGGCCTTCCAGCAGGTCGATGGCGGAGATGTACTTGCTCAGATCGGGAGCCGAGAAATGAATCCAGATCCGTCCCTTGCCATCGGTCGGGATCTCGAAATCCTGCACGCTGACGCTTCGCACGCCGCTCAGATCCGTCTTGACGAGGATGCCTCCGGCTCCCGTGGCAACCCGCAGCATTTCGAGAGACAGCGACGGAACCACGGTTTGGTTCGCCACGGCGACGACCGGAACGCGGCGGACTGTTCCATCCCCTTCCGGGCTGATCGAGAAAAGGCCATGCCCCTGCGCTGCATCGTCCAGGATGGGCAGGTTGCGCAGAAGCTGCGGGAAATCCACCAGGAATGCGCGTGGATCCGGGCCCAGCGTGGCGATCGGCGCCTGGCTGGCTGGCCGGGCGCTCAGCGCCGCTCCCGATACGCGATAGCCCGACTGTCCGAGAACGACCTTCGCGTTGCGTATCGCCTCGGCAAAGATCGCATCGTTGCCGGGGAGACGCCGAAGCCTCTCCATCGTGGCATCGTCCAGTCCCTGAAAAGTTTTCGCCGCAACGCCCGGAGAGCTGCGATCCTCTTCGGGAAAAAGCACGTCGAATCCGATGACCTCTCCGCCGAGTGCCACGATCTTCGAGATCATCTCGGCCATGACCGTGCGAGGCCAGGGCCATTGTCCCAGAATCCTCAGACTCTGCTCGTCGATATCGATGATGCTGACGAGATCCTTGCGTTCGGTGCGAGGATGCATGAGCTGATAGATATCGAAGGATTTCTGGCGCAGCGCCTCCACCGGGCCGGGATCCCAGACCCGCAAGGCCAGAAGGCTGACGAGAAGCAGCAGGCTGACGATCCGCCCGATCCCGAGGCGCCGCAGCTTTTTGAGGATCACGGTCACTGGGCTGGATCCGTGGAGCTACGGATCCAACGGACGGTCCCGCTTCCTTGGATGCTTGTGCCAGACAGCTTGCAGAAGGGAATGAAGAGACATGTCGGTCGGGTCATGAGTCCCTCACAGGATGAGGTCCGTCGAACGAGGGAGAGCACCCGCGATCGTCAACTCCGTCGTCAGGACCTCGCCGCTGGCGAAAGTGACAATGGCAGACACCGTGTTCCCATCGCCTGCCAACCGTCTCAGGCCTCCGACCGAGGCGTCGAGGACAAACCCGCTCGATGTCGCGACGAGGTCTTCGGGACCAAACTCCGGAACTTCGATTCCGTTCACGAAGACGTCGAGATCGCTGACGACCCCGCTCGGGAGCGGTGCTCCGAGGGCGGAGACATCGATCTGATCTGGCGCCGTCAGGCGCGAGGCCCCGCCCGTATTGTCGATCACGTTCAGCTGGGAAAGGTTTGCACTGGCGCCAACGCCAAGGGCTGTGATCCTAGCCTCATGGACGTCGTTCAGAGTGGCGAGTTCCGCATTGAACGCGCCTTGCCCGTTGCCGTCGGAGAGGAAGTACAGAAAGTTTTTCTCTCCTCCCTGGTCCAAATCCTGCAGCCGTTCGTTGGCTGCCCGCAGCGCGTCTGCGAAATTCGTGCCGCCTCCTGCGTTCAACCCTCTCAGATGGCTCGCAATCGCGCCTTCGCCTATGCTCCCGAGGCTGAACGTCATGGCGTTCACGGTTCCTCCAGCCGAGGCTTCGGCCGGGTCGGCGCTGCCATTGAACGGGATCACTGTCACCGTGACGTCAGCTGGGGAAAACCCCAATCCTCTGATCCGCTCGGTCAGCGCGATCAAACTGGCGATTTCAGCATCCAGAACCGTATCGGCGCGCCCGTCGCCATTCAGATCGCCGACCGGCGCTCCCTCAAACAGACCCGACGTACTGCCCGAGATATCGACGAGGTAAAGGACATTCATTTGTGGCTTCAGAACCGGTCCCAGACTGACGACGAGATCGAGGTCCGCTGTTGCTGTCGTCGTTGCCGACGGCGCATCGATGGTGAGAGAGACCGGCTGGTTGTTGAACCCGAGGGAGCCACCGCTCGAAGCCGACACATGGGGCGACGAAAACGTTCCCGTGCCGTGGACCTGCACGGTGACGTCCGCCGTATCGCTCCCTCCCTTCGCGTCGGAGATCGTGTAGGTGAATGTCACCGTCGCGGTCTCACCTGCGCTGAGCGCCTGGAATTCCGTTCCCGGATCGAAAACGAGATCTCCGGACGGGTTCCGGAAGACCGAGCCCTCGAGCGGAGCAGTCCAGCTCGTGATATGGATCTTATTGCCATCCACATCACGGTCGTTCTCGCGCACAGCCAAGACCCGTCGCCCGAGCTCCGCAACATCGAGAATGCGGTCGCTCACAGCATTCGGAGCGTCGTTGCGACCAATGACGGTCCAAGATACCGAAGCGGGAACGCGGACGTTTTCGTCGATCTGCAGGACGTAGTCGACGGTGACGACTTGGAATTCGCGTTCTCCCAGGTGCTGGTAGGCTGGGTGCGACGGATTGAGGGAAAAACTCCGCGAACCGGCGAGATATCGTACGCCCGCAGGCAGCCCGGTTGGTACGATCAAGACGGGCAGCCCCGCCGCTTCCCGGATCAGAGTGTCGGGCAATGCGCCGAGCCGGGCAAGCGGCCCATCCTCGATTGCCTCGCCGAGAACTTCGGCAGGAGCCGTTATGATCGCCGGAATGATCAGGTTGGAGGGCGTTGCGCGCCCCGTGCCGGAAGGGGTAATGACGCTGAACTGCGATGGGTCGGGTGTTTCGACCGGCTGGGGCAGGTTCACCGGAACGATCGGCGCGTCCTCGAAATCGCTGCTGCCCCTCCTCTGTCGCGGCTCCTGGGAGAACACCTGAAAGAGATCCCGGACAAAGTCGCTTTCGCCACGGATGTCGTCGCCTGTTTTCGTGATCTGCGTCATTCGCGGTTCAGAGCCGGAAACAGGGGTCAGAAGCGTCGACGTGCGGGCGTCCGACATCGCGGTGATCACCTGCGATGGGTTAACTTTGTCGAGCAGGAGGAAGGAGCCGACCGTTCCGTCCGGCTCAGTGAGCAGCGAGAACCGCGTAGCGCCGCTGACAGCAGCGACCTCTGCTTGTACAGCGGTTCCCCTGATGGCCATGGTGGCAACGGGCGTGTCGACCTTGAGATCACCTGTCTTGGCGATCCGACCCGCAACAAACCCGATCAGACCTTGCACGAGGGTGAACAGCGCCGAATTCGAACTCGAATCCGCAGCGTAGATCATGTCGTTCAGCACCATCCGGGCGCTGGCAGACAGATTGAAAACCGCCCCGTCGTTGAATTTGATCGTCAATGAGGACGCCGTTCCCGTTTGAACGACGTCACCTTTTGCGACTGTGTCGCCGACCTGCAGGTCGACCGACACACCATTTCGCAGAACCGTCGCCGTTCCCGACACCTTCTCGACCCGCCCGATCGGCGTGCGACCAGCAGGAGCACCCGAGAGCTGGGCATATTGTCCTGACAGATCGGCCCCTGCCAGCAACTCGATCGTCTGTGCCGTCAGGCTCGCTCCTTCGGGGGTCGTGATGTTCAGGCGTCTGTCCCCGCTGAAATAATCGAGAATGACTGCTTTAGCGTCATGCCTCGCCAGCAGAAGATCGGTTCCAGATCGCCTGAATTCCGCATTAAAAAGGAGGTCTTTGTCTGGAAAGACAACGGCTGCTTCAGGGTCAGCGCGGCTCTCCGACGCCTCGGCGGCGTCGACCCAGATGTCGAAAACACTGGCGCCGTCCCGAGACTGGTACACAGCCGAACCTTTGTGTTCCAAGGAATGATAGCTCTTTCGACCGTTCATTCCTACCGGAACGAAATCTTACGATTAGGTATCTTGGCTGCTGATCCCCGCGGCTGACGAGGCTCTTCTAAGCGGCCCATATTCGTCCATGTCTATTCCGCCTCTCGAATCGTTCCCATTCGTGGAGCGGCGCGCGTACGGCGCTGGACGCCCTGAGAAAATCGTCTCGCCGTCATAGTGCAGCAATCTCGCCGGTAGAGGGCGCCGTCCCTTCAAGGCCCTTCAGACTTGTCCCCTCGGAAACCTTGCCATGTTGATCGAGCCGGACCCGCTGCGCTCACCCTGTTGGATGTTACTACCGTCTCCTACGGCGCTACTTCCTCCGGAATTTCCGCTTTCGCCCGCGCTTATAACTGGCGTGACAAGAAGGCCGCTCCGAGGGAAAGAACAACGGATGCTGCCCGTGAACCGGTTCGGTGCATTGCTTCATGGCGACGCGTCATGGTGTCCTTCTGGAAGAAAGTCGTCCACGCACTCAGAGCATCGCTACATCGGATGCCGCCCCTCCCGGCAGCGCTTCAGGAATTCGTAGGCATTACACTCCTTGGTGCATTTTCAACTTGCCCTGGGCGGCACAACGGAACGTCGAAGACGACGCGGCAGTGTCCGTTGCTTTCAATCTCCGCATCGATTCCGTACTCATTCAGGATATCCTCCACGATGCCGAGGCCAATTCCGCTTGAACCTGGCTCCAACCGCCCTGGAACGCCCCGCTCAGGTCTTTGCCCCTGTCCTTTGCCGGAGAAGCCAGGGCCATCATCCGTGACGCTGATCCTTGCCCTATCGTCTAATCTTTCTACCTGGATGGTGACACATGCATTTGCCCATTTGCGCGCGTTGTCGAGCAGATTACCCATGACCTCACCGAAATCGTGGGGATCCATATCGATGGCCACATCGCCTGGGATATCGGTTTGCCACATCAGCCGCTCACCTCTCGGCATGTGCTGCATCAATCGCAGAAGACGAGCAACGGTCGGCTCGACCTGCGTATACGCCCCACAGGCGGCCGGCGCGCCGCTCGTGCGAACCCGTGCGAGTTCGCGCTCCACATGCGTGTAGATCAATCGAAGCTGGTCCTGCATGCATTCGGCGGCCTCTTGAAGCCCCGCCTGCTCGAGGCGCCGCACCTCACCGCCCAATATTGTCAAAGGCGTTTTCAAGCCGTGAGCCAGCGCGCCGGCGCGGTCGCGCGCCTTGCGGACGAGATCTTCCTGACGGTCAAGGAGATTGTTGATGCTATCGACGAGCGGGGACAGTTCGTCGGGAAAGGGTCGCGTCATACGCCGGATCTGGCCGGTCCGAACTGCATTCAGCTCCTGTCCAACGGACCTTAGCGGACGCAACCCCAGCCAGAGCTGAAGCCAGGCGAACAGCACAAGCACAGCGGCAATCGGGATGAGGACCCGCGTCACATCCCATCCAAAAGCCTGACGCAGCTCTACGATCTGATCGTGATCGAGGGCGACGGCGAGACTCACACGACGTGGGCCCTGCGGGCCATCGGTCGCGACCTCTCGTTCAATGATGTAGAGTTCAGAGCCGTCGGGCCCCTCAACCTCGAATGCGCGGTCGTGTTCACCGCGCTCTCGATGTCCATTCGTTGGAAGCTCCTTATCCCATAGCGAACGCGACCGCACGATCGCTCGTCCACCCTCGGAGACCTGCCAATAAGCTCCGCCATAGGGTTGGTGATAGCGCGGGTCCGTCAGCTTCTCTCTGATCTGGTCCTCGCCTCCTGCACCGAAAGCCGTTGCCAGTTCCGTCCAGTGAATGTTAAGGTCCTGCTCGACATACCGGAGAATCTGTCGCTCGAAGAAGAAGACGAGGGATGCTCCTGCGACCGCAATCGTTGCGACGATCGACATGACGGCGACGAACAGGAGCCGGAGCCTTATCGAATTTCGTGTCATAACGCGGGCGTCTCCATGATGTATCCGTGACCGCGCCGGGTTCCGATCGCTTTCGCTCCAATTTTGCGGCGCAGGCGAGCCACGAGGGCCTCAACGGCATTACTCTCCGGCTCGTCCGAGCCATATACATGCTCGACGAGCTCACCCTGAGTGACGACGCGATCTCGGTTATGGGCCAAGTATCTGAGCAAGCGGAACTCAAGCGGTGATAGCTCGATCGCCCTGCCGTTGAGCAGGACTCTCAAACGCCGCGTGTCGATATGCAGAGCGCCAATTTCAATAAGAGGTGTAACGTGGCGCCCCACCCGCCGCAGCAGCGCAGCCAATCGGGCCAGGAGCTCCTCCATCTCGAAGGGTTTCGTCAGATAATCATCGGCTCCAGCGTCGATGCCCTCAACTCGTTGAAGCCATGATCCTCGGGCCGTCAAAACCAGGATTGGAACTGTGCTGGCCTCCTCTCGCAATCGCCGTACCACAGATAGGCCGTCGAGCTTCGGCAGTCCGAGATCGAGGATGAGCGCATCGTATTCCTCGGTCGATGCCCGGAACCATGCTTCCTCGCCATCCCGGGCGATGTCGACTACATATCCAGTTTCAGCCAAAGCATGATGGATGTCCCGGGCGATAGCCGCCTCATCTTCGACGAGAAGTATTCTCATCAGCGTCTCCTGATTTGCAGGATCCGGCTGTTCCGTGCATCGACGACGACCTCCTGATACCGACGGTCGCGCGTGAGAATGAGGAATTCATAACGCCATTCACCAGTCCAGGATTGGCGCAGATCAACCTCCAAAACCTGACCCGGAACAGCTCGCGAGACCATGGGAAGCACAGTACTCAAAGCAAGGGCCCACCCCTGCGAGACCGCCTCCCTGGCACTCTCGGGGGAGGTGCTGCCCCAGCCGCGTGACGTAGAGATTTCGTCGTCGTCACTCCCACGACCGCGCCCACGACCAGAACTGTCATCTCCACCACGACCTTGACCTTCTCCGCTTGACCTATTGCCAGAGCCACTGTTGTCGCTGCCCCGGCCGCTGTTATCTCCACCGCCGTGTCCTCCTCCATCACCGCCTCCGCCCCCACCGCCATCTTTTGCGAACGTGATCGTTGGGTGACTGGTCTGCACAGCGGCAGCAGTCAAGGCCGCAACAATGAAGACGAGGAAGTGGCGCCGGATCATAGGAACATCCAAAGTTCCTCAGCTTAGCATATCCAACCTGATATTTCGCTGACATGCCCTGTCAGGTTTGTATGTCTAGCTTCACCCATGCTGTCTCTTACCGGCGCTTGTTGCGCTTCGGATGAAGGGAGAGAGACGATGTTGAAGCGAGTTGCGACAAAGACGAGCATTCTGGCTCTTGGGACAGTTCTGGCGTCGTTGACCGCTGCCATACCGGCCGTGGTCATGCACGCAACGTTATCACCAGCGCTCGCCCGTGGCGGTGATGATCACGGCGGAAGCCGCGGAGGTGATGATCATGGAGGCAATCGCGGAGGCAGCGACCACGATGGTCGTGGAGGTCAGGGCGGCGATGACCGAGGCGGACGTTCCGATGGCGATGGCGGACGCGGGGGCCGCGGCGGAGACAATGGTGGAAGAGGCGCGGAACGTGACAGAGGCGATCAAGGGGGTCCTCGCGCACAGGGCGGCGAGCGACGCGGCCATGGGGCGGATGATGGCGCGAGAGCCGCAATGTCGTCGATAGACCGAACAAGGGAGCAGCATCAAACACGTACACGCACCCGCGGGGCAGATGATCGCATGGAGGTGATGCAGGTTCGCGGGCGTGGCGCCGATGATGCAGGCACGCTGGATGACAAGGGAGGCCGCCTCAGCCGTGACAGACGCTTTGAGCCTGGCGATGATCGCAGGGTCAATGGCCGATGAGATTGTGATGTTGGAGCCGACCGTGGGGACATTCCCGCCCACGGTCGGAGCAACGAGACTGTCGGCGATCGTCTCCTCGCCCCGGAGCAGATGTCCTCAAGACGGGCGTGTGCCCGTTAGACAGGAGAATGCACGAGACCGTCCAACTCCGTCACGAGCCCGAAGCCAGTGAGGCACGATACCTTACCGCTGGTTCGGGTTGAAGTGCTTCTGCAGCTTATGCCCGTAAGCGGCATAGTCCTTCTGCAGAGCCTCACTACCGGCGGCAAAGGCAGTCACCTTCTGTGGGAAGCGTGTCTCGAACATGAACGCCATCGTGCCTTCCAGCCGATGCGGTTTGAGTTCTACGTTGCTCGCCTTCTCGAACGCGTCGACGTCCGGCCCATGCGGCAGCATCATATTGTGGAGTGAGATTCCGCCCGGCATGAAGCCTCCTCCAGTTTTCGCATCATAAACGCCGTAGATCAGGCCCATGAACTCGCTCATCACGTTCATGTGGTACCATGGCGGGCGGAAAGTGTTTTCCGCCACCAGCCAGCGATCCGGGAAAATCACAAAGTCGATGTTGGCCGTACCCGGCGTCTCGGACGGTGAAGTCAAGACCGTGAAAATCGACGGATCAGCATGGTCGTACAGCACGGGCCCTACGGGCGAGTAGCGCCGGAGATTATACTTGTAAGGGGCGTAGTTGCCGTGCCAAGCCACCACGTCGAGCGGCGAGTGGTCCATGTCTGCAGCCCAGAGTGCCCCTCCCCACTTCACGTACATCTTGGATGGTGCGTCCTTATCCTCATAGGCCGCCACGGGCGTGAGGAAGTCGCGAGGGTTGGCCAAGCAGTTGGCGCCGATCGGCCCGCGCTCCGGCAAGGTGAATGCGCCACCGTAATTCTCACAGAAATATCCCCGAGCCGGTCCGGTCGTGAGCTCGACCCGGATCTTCACGCCTCGAGGGATCACTGCAATCTCGCCCGGTTCAATGTCGATAATGCCGAACTCGGTCCACAGGCGGATGCCGCCCTGCTGCGGCACGAACAGCATCTCGCCATCGGCATTATAGAAATATTCG
The DNA here is from genome assembly GCF_018069605.1 of Microvirga sp. HBU67558. Lineage (NCBI taxonomy): Bacteria > Pseudomonadati > Pseudomonadota > Alphaproteobacteria > Hyphomicrobiales > Methylobacteriaceae > Microvirga > Microvirga sp. HBU67558. The sequence continues at coordinate 12,041 of NZ_JAGPUP010000563.1, forward strand.
TCCACCATGGACCGGGTGATCAGGTAGACATGCGCACCCATCCCCGCCTGAGAACCGGCATCACCCGCCGTGGTGATGGTGTGGACGCCCTCCAGAAAGGATACGCTCTCAGCCGGCAACGGGATCGGACTCCAGCGCATAGGCGCGATCGGCACCTCAACCTCGACGGCAGGCGCCGTGCGCCACAGACCGATCTCCGCCTTCCGGAACTCTCCCCAGTGGGTCACAGTTGGTCGGATCCGGTACAGCCAAGAGCGCTCGTTTGTAGTGCGAGGCGCTGTAAAGGGCGACCCGGACAGCTGCTCGGCATAGAGGCCGTAGGAGCATTTCTGAGGGGAGTTCCGGCCGATGGGAAGAGCCCCGGGCAGCGCCTCTGTCTCAAAGCCGTTGCCGAAGCCTGACATGTAGCCCGGCTGAATGGCGCTCTCCAGCCGATCGGCCATCTCGTTCCGCAAAGGCGGGTTCTGGACATTCATGAACGTGACCTCCACAATTGGTCACGATTGTAACTGTCAATTTTGTAACCAACAACGCCATGGCCAAACTTCAGCTCGAGCAGTTTCTGCCTTATCGCCTCAACCGCCTCGCTTCTGCGGTTTCGCAGGATTTCCGCTCCATCTATGGCCCGCACTACGACCTAACGATCCCGGAATGGCGGGTGCTGGCCACGCTTGGGCAGTTCGAGGAGCTCAGCGCCAAGGAGATCGGTCGACACTCGTCCATGCACAAGACGAAAGTGAGCCGGGCTGTCCGGACTCTGGAGGAGAGACGGTGGCTCAAGCGCCGCGGCAGTGAGGAGGACAGACGGGAGGAAATCCTGACTCTCACGGTGGATGGCCAGAGGGCTTATCGCGACATCGTCCCAAAGGCGGTGGCGTTCGAACGCCGCGTTCTGGACGATCTCGGAACGGAAGCCGAGCCGCTCCTGACCGTGTTGGAGCGGCTCGAGCAAATTTTCCGGGTGCGTTGATCTGGGTTTAAAGCGGCACATCGTCGGGAACGCATTGGCCTTTGAGACCACGCCGCCCCTGACGCTTTCAACGAGGCGTGACGTCGAAGCCGAAATACTTCATTGAAAGCTTTTCGATCGTTCCATCCGCCTTCGCTTCCGTAATGGCCTTGTCAAACATGGACTTCAGCTCCGGATCACTCTTGCGGAGGCCGACCGAGCTGCCGCGACCGAGCATGCCTCCCTGGAACCGCGGCCCCACAAGCGTCATCTCCTCATTGCCGACCTTGGCGGCAGAACCGGACAGGTACGCAGTCGACGCCATGATCGCATCGATGCGCCCGGCCGTGAGGTCGAGGTCATGCTGCTCAGTGGTCTTGTATTCCCGGATCTCGGCAGTCCCCTTCAAGTATTTGTCGAGGAAATTCGCCGCAATCGAGGATCCCTGAACGCCGATTGTCTTGCCTTTCAGGATCGGCTTGAGTTCTTCGACCGCGGCGGCAGCACCGGCCTCATTGGTTGCCAATGAAAAGATCTTGCCGTTCAAGGGCATGGTTGCAAGTGGACTCGACTTGAGAACGGCAAAGGTCTGACCGGTGGTGCCATAGGGCTGAGTGAAGGCCATGACCTCTTCGCGTTTGGCGGTCGCCGACATGCCGGCCATGATAGCATCGAACTTTCCGGCGTTCAGCGCCGGAATGATGCCATCGAAGGACTGGGCCTCGATCGTGCATTCGACTTTCATACGCCTGCACAGATCCTGGTAAAGCTCGATCTCAAACCCATCGAGCGATCCATCGGGCTTCGTGAAATTCCAAGGCGCGAAGGCCCCCTCCGTAGCGATCCGAACCTTCGCCCAGGTCTTGTCCTGCGCCATCGCATCTGTCCCGAGGACAATCGTCGCGCCGGTGAGCGCGAACGCCAAAATCTTGCCGATGATCTTCATGGTCTTTCCTTTGTTAACAGTAGGGATGCGGACTGTGCTGGAACGAACGGACTGGGGCTGGGAGCAGCCACGATCAATCATGCCGAGGTTTCAGCCTCCATTGCGCCGACAGGCGGATTCACGTCATCCGGAATCGGGTTCACGAAGGGCGTACCAGCCAGTCGCTCACGCAGGTCAGCCTTTGCCGCGGCGATCAGCGATGGGGTGAGGAAGAGATCGACCGCCGTTCCGGCCATGACCTTGGCCGCATGTTCCATTCCCTTATGGGCCGCAGGCGCTTTTCCTTGCGCCACGAGCTGCCAGGAGTGGCCAGGCGTCCCTATGGCGTAAGTGGCGCCGCGCATTTGAACAGTCGGAACCACCCAGCTGACAGTTCCAACATCAGTTGATCCTACCAACGTTCCATCACCGCTGCCGGGTGGGAAGATCGTGTCGCAGAGAGGAGCTCCCATGCGGGGCTTTAGTCCAAAGCGCGCAAAGGAGGATTTGATGTCTTCATCGGTCAGCGTTTTTTGAATCTCGGCCGCGAAGGCATTGTCCTGCTCGTCGAAGACGGGCGGCCCGAGACGCTCCAGATTCTGGTGCATCAGCTGCTCGAGCGGCGTATTACCGACGAGATTAGCATCGCCGCTGACGATCTCGCTGCAGACCGTCGTCTCAGTCATGAGTGCCGCGCCTTCGGCAATCTTCTTCACCCGGCGAAGCAATCCCTGCATCTCCGGCAGTTCACGGGCACGAATCAGATAACGCACCGTCGCGTTGGCCTGCACGACGTTCGGCGCCGAACCTCCGGTGTCTGTGATGGCATAATGGATGCGCGCCGTGCTCGGCATATGCTCGCGCATGTAGTTCACGCCAACGTTCATAAGTTCCACGGCATCAAGTGCGCTTCGCCCGAGATGTGGCGACGCTGCCGCATGGGAGGCTCGTCCGCTGAAGTGAAAATTGATCTCGTTGCAGGCCAGCGAAATCGGGTTGTTCACACCTGCAAAGGGTGCCGGGTGCCAGGAGATGGCGATGTCAACGTCGTCAAATACTCCTGCCCGCACCATGAAGCCCTTAGCGGACCCACCTTCCTCGGCCGGGCAGCCGTAATAGCGAATGCGCCCCTTCAGGCCGTTCGCCTCCAGATAATCCTTCACAGCCGTAGCAGCCATCAACGAACCACTTCCGAGCAGGTTGTGCCCGCACCCATGTCCGTTGCCGCCCTCACTAACGGGCTTCTGCTCCGCTAAGCCTGCGACTTGGCTGAGGCCCGGCAGAGCATCATACTCGCCCAGAATAGCGATGACGGGCCCACCTTCGCCCGCCTCGCCCATGACGGCCGTCGGGATACCGGCGATGTTCCGGGTGGTCCGAAATCCCTGCTGTTCAAGAACGGCGATGTGCTCGGCACAGGAACGACGCTCTTCAAAGTTGAGTTCGGGCATGTCCCATATGCGATCGCTAAGTTCGAAAAAGGTATCTCGTTTAGCTTCGATGAGGTCCCAAACCTCGGAGACGTTCTTGCTAGGCACGGGCGGACCTCTTCTCTGAGCACTCCGCCTGAAGCAGTAGCTGACATATCAGCTCTGTCAGACAGATATTCGCCAAAATTGGTACCAATATCATGCATGGCTTTTGTCTCTGCGCAAGGAAGGTCAAGCGAACAATTTTGCAGTAGCTGGACTTTCTGCCTAAAGAAGAAGCAGCGCCTCTCAAAAATATGTAACTGACTTGCAACAACCTGAACGGATGCACCTTTGAAGACGGAATGGATGAGCGTGGCCGACCTGATCGCGCGCGATGTCCGAGCTGGCACCTTCGCCCCCGGGTCGTGGCTGAAGCAGATCGATCTGGAACACCGTTACAGATGCGGGCGATCCGATATTCGGCGTGCTCTCGATTATCTTGCTCAGAAGCGATTGGTGCAGCACGTCCCCAATCGCGGGTACCATGTTGTTCTACCGGACAGCGACCAGACCGCCCATATTCTCGAGCTCCGCATAATTCTTGAAACGGCCGCTGTCGACAGTATCGTGGCCAACGCGACCCCTGATGCCATCATGCGGATCGATGCGCAGGCGTGGAGATTCGACGAAATGATCCTGAACGGAACAATCCTGGATCAATATGAAGCAAATCTTGCTTTTCATCGCGACTTGCTCAGCCTGTGCTCCAACCCCGAGCTATTCAGTCTCGTAACTGACCTCCGCAGCCGGACGTCCTCGGCCTTGGCTGGGCAATGGAGCACGCGGGCACGCGTTGAGCAATCAAGTCGAGAGCATCATGAAATGATCAAAGCGCTCGAAGCACGGGATGTGCAGCAGCTCAAAGACATCATCACGCGGCATATCCTCCAGCCGAAGAACCGATGAAGAGGCAGAGTGAGCTGGGCATCATATGCCCTCAACGACGGGTCGGATAGCTTCACCCTCAACAAACGCCTCCAACACTGCCCCAAGCTTCCCGACATCCCTTAAATAGGGAAAGGTATTGTGTCCCGTTTCCAGTTCGATGGTTCTGGTATGCGGAAACTCGCCCAGTCGGCGCGCGACGCGCATGTCAAATGCATTCTGGTTGCCAACCACGACCGTGATCATGCTCTTGGAATTTGAGGACAGGACGGGAGTTAAATCTCCACATTCGATCAGCTTGCCCTCTAAATGGCGAATACTCAAACTGTCTGGAGTGTTCAGGATGAACTCCGGCGCAGAGGCCAAGATGCGGTCGGCCCCGATGCTGACTCCAATGCCCAATGCAGGGAAGCCTCCCATCGAGTGTCCAAGGCACAGGATTTCGTGGTCGACGAAACTCGATTTCACATTCTGGAGGAACGCAAGAAGTCCCGAATAGGAAGAGGCGACTCCTGGGACGCCTGTCTGGTACCAATCGTTCAAACCCGGATTCAAGAAGAGCTTCTTACAATCGACATTGCGCAGGAAACTAGAATGTGACCGCGTTCCGAGCTTCTGGTTGATATAAGCAAAAACGATCAGCAGCTTCTTTCGATCAGAATCCTGCTCAAAAATGAGATGGTCCGAATTCTGAATGCGGATTGTTTGAGTTCCAATCGGTTCTTGCAACGTCACATGATCACCTTTCTCCAAAACTTTGCCTGTCGCCGTCGCTCATCCGTTTCTCCAAGCAGAGCTGCGCCCTCGGCCACTCATCGTCGGCCGAAGTGTCCTTCAATGAGTTACCGGAACGCCACGCATCGAGCCGGGTGGACGCCCACTCTGCCAAAGAGCTGCGCATAGCTTCCATATCTCTTCATGGTGAGAGCACGAATGCAAGGAGCTCGGTTCAGTCATCCGAGCCCATATCGCGATAACGAACCGCGTTGCTCCATGTCTGCTCGATGCGTTTCAGCGTCCTGAATGTGGTTTCCAGATCACGCATCTCCGCCTCGTTGCGCGCCACAAGCTGCTGATAGGCTTTGTCGTTCCGCCTGATCAGATCGCACAATGCTCGCCCTTTTTCCGACAAGCGGATGCGAGCGGACCGTCGATCCCGCTCCGATGCTGTGCGAATGACGTATTCGGCTTCGACGAGCCGCTTCAGACTGTAGGACGCGTTCGAACCAAGATAATAGCCACGCTCGATCAAGTCGCGAACCGACAACTCGTTCGATCCGATGGTGAACAGCATCATCACCTGGGACGGACTCAGGTCGTCGATGCCGGCTTCGATCAGATCGGCACGCACGAGGTCGAGCGAACGCCTATGCAATCTCTCGATGACCCTCACGATCTCGATATGGGTGATACCCGTTGGCTCTGCCTGAGGAGCCTGAGGACCTTCCGTGCGGCTCACTGGCTCACCGCTCCTCCGGTGCAGAGTATGCAGCGTTGTCGGAAATTTGGACTCCGCTTCATCGTGAGCGACAATCCAAGGCAAGGAATTTGATATATTTTGCACATTATACCCCGTTATCCATTAATTAAATTAGTTCGAAATTCGAACTAATTTAATATTTCTCCTGGCATTGGCAGCATATCCAAGAAATAAGCTGGATAAACTGCTAGCCCTTATTGTCATTTCCTCTGCCTTAGCTTTTTTATTGTTAGGCGAATCATACTTTATGGGTAGACGTTCTGCCATCGGTGATTCATAAATTCCCTCGAATAACTTTTAGGCAAAATTGAGATCTGCCGCATCATTGCCTCTTTTGGAGTCACTTCTGCATGACGAAAATGGCCCATCCAGAAGCCGCCGATACCCTCCACCAAGGGCGCAGAGCATTTGCAAGCGGCATCGCCTATGCGGGCGCCCTGAGTGCGATCATCAACGTGCTTCAGCTGACGGTTCCTCTGTTCATGCTGCAAGTCCATGACCGTGTCGTGAACAGTCAAAGCACGGACACGCTGGTCATGCTGATTGTCGTTTCCGTCATAGGCCTAGCCATCTACTGCATCCTCGATTATGTGCGTGCCCTCACCTATCAGGTCATGGCGAGCAAGCTGATCAGAAAGCTGAACCTCCCCGTCCTGGAGGCCGCCATATCTGCGTCCGTGACGAAGGGCATCTCCAAGTCCAGTCAAGCGATCCGTGACCTCAACGACATCCGGTCATTCATCGTTGGGAACGCCATCAGTGTCCCGCTGGAGGCATTTTGGGCGCCAATCTTCCTTGCCGTCCTGTTTGCTCTCCATTGGCTTTATGGCCTGGTGGCATTGACTTCGGCGGTTATCATCATCTCTCTCAGCCTTTTGTCCGATTTCCTGACGCGCAGAGCCATGAAGCGCGCCAATGAGTCCTCCATGCAGAACATCAGTGAAATCGGCGGCACCCTCCGTCATGCCGAGGCGGTCGAAGCCATGGGAATGCTTCCAGCCCTCTCGGAGCGTTGGCGGCAATCCCAATTGCACACGCAGGACCTTCTCGATGTGGTGACACGCCGGAGCCGCGCCATGGCATCGTTCACTCGGACCTGCCGCTATGTCATGCAGATCGCGGTTCTATCGGTCGGCGCAATCCTGGTCATCCAACAGGAAGTCAGCCCAGGGTCGATGGTGGCCTCAAGCATTATCATGGGTCGCATGCTTCTGCCCTTCGACTCGATGGTCGATGGCTGGCGGCAATGGGTGCTTGCCATTTCAGCCTGGAAGAATGTGAAAGAGCTTCTCGAGCATCAAGCCCCTAAGCGAGAATCCAAGCCGACGCCGCGCACCCAAGGCGAACTCACGGTCGACCGGCTGGTCTATGCCCCTCCCGGTTCCGATGTACCTGTGCTCAAGGGGCTCTCGTTCAGCCTGTCGCCGGGCGAGGTGCTCGGTATCGTCGGTCCCTCGGCAGCTGGCAAGTCCACGCTTGCCCGCACGCTCATCGGGGTGATCAAGCCGACATCCGGCGGCGTCTATCTCGACGGCAACAACGTTTATCTCTGGGAACGTAGTTCATTCGGCGACATGGTAGGTTATTTGCCACAGAGCGTGTCGCTTCTTGACGGGACGATCCGGGACAACATCGCCCGGATGCGGGAAGCCGACCCCCGTATGGTGCTGGAAGCCGCCCGCCTCGCGGACGTTCATGAAATGATCGGCCGCCTACCTCTCGGGTACGATACCGTATTGGGGGATGGCGGCCATGCCCTCTCCGGCGGCCAGCGTCAGCGGATCGGGCTGGCGCGGGCAGTGTACGGCAGGCCGCGCTTGGTCGTCCTCGACGAACCAAACTCCAATCTCGACACCGACGGCGAACGCGCTCTCTTGCGGACCATCGAGGCCCTACGCGCGGATGGGTCGATCATCATCCTGATCGCACACCGGCCCTCCGTCATGCAGGCCGCCGACAAGCTCATGGTTCTGCAGGAGGGCAGGATCAGCCAATTCGGCCCACGAACTTCGGTCGTCAGCGCAATCACTCCCGGCGAGAAGCCGATTGCCGCAGTGAAAGGAAGCGCATGAAAAAGCGTTCGCAAACTATGGAGCAGACGACATCGCGCCCCGCGACATACATGGCCGTGGATATTGAACCGGCGAAAGACCGCTTCCGGGGTCGCGATCCTGGCGAGCCCTCCTATCGTGGACCGGTGATCGCAGGCTTGGCGACCATCTTCCTTGGTCTCGGCGGCCTCACCACCTGGGCCTTCTCAGCCCATCTCGACAGTGCTGCGATTGCGGCGGCCACTGTCGTCGTCGATTCCAAGCGCAAGACCATCAGCCACCTGGAAGGCGGGATTCTCAAAACGCTGCTTGTCCGCGAGGGAGAGATCGTGCAGGCCGGGCAGCCGCTCCTTCGTCTCGACGATACGCGGGCAAAGGCCGAGTTAGAGCAATTGCGCTCCAGGCGGATCGGCCTTGAGGCTCGGCTTGTGCGCCTTCGGGCCGAGCAGTCCGGGTTGGATGATCTCACCTTTCCCGAGAACCTGCTCCAAGCCGGAGGGCCGACGGCAGAGGAGATCCTGAAGGCTGAGCGGAAATTCTTCAAGGCCAGGCGTGAGATGTTCGATCGCCGCGTCGACATCCAGCGCAAGACTATCGAGCAGCAGGTGGCGGAAATCCAGGCCGTGAAGTCTCAGACCGACGCGAATACTCGACAATCGGAACTGCTCGACCGGGAGCTCAGGGCCATCGCAAGCCTCGTCGAGAAGGGCTATGCGCCGCGTCCGCGCCTTACGGAAATGCAGACGCGAGAAAGTCAGCTCCAGGGCGATGCCGGCGAACTGGCGTCCCGTAGGGCGAAGGCCGAACAAGCCAGGGCGGCGGCGGAACTGGAGATCCTTTCCCTCGGCAACGACTTTCAGCAGCAGGTCGCTTCGGACATCCAGACCGCGCAGCTCGAATTGGCTGATACAGTTGGACGAATAGACGCTGCCACCGATATTTTACGGCGTGTCGAGATCGTCTCCCCTGAGAGAGGCATCGTGACGAATATCCGCTCCCATACCCTGGGCAGCGTTATCGGCGCTGGGCAGCCCATCCTCGACATCGTTCCGGAAAATGAGCCATTGGTCGTCGAGGCGAAAATCGGCCTACGTGATGTCGATTCTGTCCGCGTCGGCGCACCGGTTCAAATCCGGCTGACCGCCTATAACAGCCGCAGCACTCCGCCCCTCGCGGGAAAACTGACTTATCTTTCAGCCGACCAGCAGATGGACGAACGCAACAACTACGCCTACTTCGTCGCACGCGCTGAAATCGAACCGGGAAGTCTCAAGGCGAACTCTAAGACGACTCTCTACCCCGGGATGCCGGCCGAGGTTCTGATTATCAACAAGCCGAGACGCGCCATCGATTACCTGTTGGCCCCGATCACGGAGAGCTTCGACCGGGCCTTCCGGGAAGAGTAATCAGAAGGCATTCGGCACCGCCAATACTCGGCGCATTACTGCCGCGAGGCGGCATCCGATCCCACCCGAACGATAGTTCGAATTTCGAATTAAAATACAACATATCAATATATATAATCTAATAACACACAAACAAAATTGAACCATGTCTAACTATAATTTCCCGTAACTCCAAGCTTATACTTTGGTATTTACAACAACTACTTATTGTCTTACTTAATGCCTGCCGGGACACTCTCGACACAAGCACTTCCCGGAAATCTCCTCGCGCACAAAGCGCTTCATTTTGGCTCGAACACGCGACCGGGCGAATCGCAGCTTGCCCGGTGCTGACAATAAGGATGAGAGACATGGCGACTATTGGTGGTGGAGCCTCAAGCGATTCCTTGCATGGCACCTCCGGTGCAGACGTGATCTTCGGACATGGCGGCGATGACTTGATCCTCGGCGGTGGCGACAGTGACGCCATCTCCGGCGGCGACGGAGCCGATGTTCTCTTCGGCGGATCTGGAGACGATTGGATCTCTGGTGGCACCGATGATGACGTTCTGTTTGGCGGCGTTGGGGCTGATGTGCTTCAAGGCGATGCCGGAAGCGACATCCTGTTAGGCGGCAACAGCGACGATATTCTGCTCGGCGGCGCCGGAGACGATTATCTTCGGGGCGGCAACGGCAACGATATCCTGCGTGGCGGCGACGGGAGCGATGTTCTCGAAGGCGGCTCAGGCGACGACATCCTCCAGGGCGGCGCTGGTGACGACATTCTGCGCGGCGGATCCGGGAATGAGATCTTGGATGGCGGCGCTGGCGACGACATTCTCCACGGTGGCGCTGGCGGCGATACATTCGTCTTCAGTGGCGGCGGCGGCAATGATGTCGTTCTCGACTTCAAAGCCGGTCAGGACATCCTGCAGATCTCCAAAGGGATCAACGGAACAGACATTGCATCGGCAGACGATCTTGCCAGCCGTGTTCACCAGGTCGGCAGCAATACGATTGTCGATCTCGGAAATGGCGATACGATCACTCTCGTGAACGTGAATGCCGACGACATCAACAGCAACCCGAGCGATTTTTTCTCGGTTCACTGATCCGCTTCTCTCCTGAAGAGCGGATGTCGCGGAGTCTTCTGCGGCATCCCATCAAACCAAATGGAGACAGGACGCGATGGCGAATCTTGCCATGCTCACATCACCGGCCGATGACTTTGCCTCCCTGAAGGTGGCATCTCTCGGGCGAGACGTTGTTCTGCTCACCTGGGACATGCCGCACATCGATCAGTGTTCACCTTCGAACCCTAGATGCGACGGCCAAGACATTTGGCCTTCCGCATCGCTTCGTCTCTCCTTGTCCGGCGGCGGAGAACGCCTCTTCTTGGTGTTCCGGCGCCCGGTCGGCGAAGCGGCAAATAAGGATCTGCGCCTCGAAACGCCTAGGCTTGGAACGATTGTCTCCATCGGTGACGATGCCGTGTTTTCCACTGCCGACGCCGACAGCATGATCGGCGGACTTGACAGCCATGGTCGAGTAGCCCTCGCATCCGCGCTGTTCAACGTGTGGGGTGCGATGTTTCACCTCCGCCGGGAGAAGGCCTTCATCGATCTTCTCGGCGACCTTGTCTCCCAGATGGCTCCGACACCCGGACCGGCTGTCGCCATTGCGCAGGTTGCCGATGATTTTGTCCTGACGCGGACATCGGTCGTTGCGGGCTTCGGCAAGATCGACGCGATCTATACGTTCGGCAGGAACGGACCGACGCGTATCCTTGCCAGTCCTCACAGGATCCCAGATGGGAAGGATGGGCGGGATGTCATCCATCTCCTGATTGATCGCGCGCGCATTCCTGCCGAGGATACTCTCCTGGTTCTGCTCGGCCCTGGAGGCCTATCCATCCGCCGCCTGCTCAGGCCGGAGGCCCGCCTTCCCTCCATCGAACGCTGGTTCCACGAGCGGGCGCATGCAGCGCCCGGCCTGCGTGAGCACGTGCTGAGGGAAATTGCCAAACGCTCGGCGGCGGGGTCCGCTTATGCGCTCGAGCTGCAGTTGCGGTTTCCTTTGCGCCCTCGCCGACTTTCGGGCAACCTCACGGCCCCATCGGCCGAGATCGTCTCCGCGCTGGCGACATCCGCAGGCACTCTGGTGACCGGTTGGTACCGTGATCCGGTGAACCTGTTCGCAGGCATCGAAGCCAGCGGACCTGAGATCGAACCTCTAGATCTGACGAAAGCCCTGTTCACCTTTCCCGTGGAAGTCGCAGGGCCGACGAAAGGATCCCGTCTTACGGCTACGGGCTTCGCTGTTCTAGCGCCCACCGGAAGGGGAGCGGAGCAGAACCTGCAACCACGCTTTCATCTTCGCCTGAAATCGGGCGCCCGTCATTCTCTCGTTCCACATCCTCAGCCTGCAGATCCCGCTCAGGCTCGCGCGACGGCTTTGCGGGCCATTCCGGCGCAGCACGTCGATCAGTCCATCCTCATGCAGGTTCTCCGACCGGCCATCGCCGATCTTCACGCACAGGTCGGCAACCAGATCGGGCGCCACACAATCCGAAGAATCGGCTTCTCTCACCGATGTCCGAAAGCGTCGATGATCATTCCGCTTTACCGGAATCTGGAGTTTCTTCGCTTCCAGATTGCCGCCTTCGCAACCGACCCATGGATTCGCGCAAATGCGGAGCTGGTATATGTGCTCGACTCTCCCGAACAGGCTCAGGAGGTCGAACATCTCCTGGGCGGCCTCCATCTTATTTATGGCCTTCCCGTTATTCTCGTGGTCATGGAGAGGAACGGCGGATATGCCCGCGCCAATAATGTGGGCGTGTCTGTTGCGCGAGGCGACGTTCTGGCGCTGGTCAACTCTGACATCATCCCGGTTTCTCCGGGATGGCTGGAAGCGATGGCGTCGCGGCTGAACGGTCGCCGCCGTATCGGCGCCGTCGGACCGAAGCTTTTGTTCGAGGACGGATCCATCCAGCACGCCGGCATGTACTTCTCGCAGGATCATCGTGGTTACTGGCTCAACCAGCATTTTCACAAGGGCATGCCGCGCGACTATGCTCCAGCCTGCGAGGAGCGCGTCGTCCCCGCCGTAACCGGCGCCTGCCTCGTCACTACGAGAGCATTGTTTGAATCCGTCGGGGGCTTCACGGAGGATTATGTGGTCGGAGATTACGAAGACAGCGATCTCTGCCTCAAAATCACCATGACGGAGCGCAAGATCGCATACGCCCCCGACATCGAGCTTTACCATCTCGAACGGAAGTCGATGTCTCTTAACTCCGAGTACATGCGCGGGATCGCCTGGCAGTACAATTGCGCTCTTCATACCGAGCGTTGGCGCGATGTCATGATTGCCGCAATGCAGACCGGACGCCCCCGCAAAATAAGGAATGCCGCCATATGAATGCACAGTTCGATCTCACGAACACCTCGCGTGCACCGAAGCTCATTCCCGATGTGAACTTGAGCATCAAGAGCTTGATGGAAGAAATTGCGCTCAACGATTCTTTGCCGGCTCCGCCGCCTGAGAACGTCTTCGTGGGTGATGGTGATTACCGTGCGATCGGCGTCGAATATCTCGGCCACTTCATTCGGATCGGCGAGCTTCAGCCGTCCGAGTCAGTGCTTGACATCGGATGCGGCATCGGGCGAATGGCCGTTCCGCTGACGCAATACCTCGATCCCGAGACAGCTCTCTATGAGGGCATCGATCCCGTCAATGCGGGAATCGAGTGGTGCGTGCAGAATATCACGGCATCCTACCCGCACTTCCGATTCTGCCGCGTGGATGTCGCTCATGAATTATACAACCCAGGCGGGGCAATCGCTGGACATGAGATCGTCCTGCCGTTCTCCGAAGCGAAGTTCGACTTCGTCACGATGGTGTCCGTTGCAACTCATCTCCCGGAAGAGGAGATTTCCGCTTACGCGCGTGAGGTCATGCGCCTGCTGAGACCCGGCGGACGCCTGTTCCTGACCGCCTTCGTGGTCGCCGCAGGAGACCCGGACAGGCCGACGGCCCGTCCGCGATTCACCCGTGGGGAGACACCCGGCACATGGTACGGCGATCCTTTGGCGCCACTCGGGGCCATCGGCTTCGATGCGGGAATCATTGAGAACATTCTCACGAAGGCCGGCCTTCAGATCCGCCGCCTGAGCCTCGGCCATTGGCGTGGTATCGTGAGCGATCACTATCAGGATGTCATCATCGCCGTGAAGCCGGAGTAGATCACGTGACAACACGCGTTCTGGTCGTTGCCCACAATCATCCGGATTTTCATCCCGGCGGGACGGAAATCCTCGCTCATGATCTCTTCCGTGAGTACCGCTCGCTTCCTGACGTCGAAGCGCTGTTCCTGGCGGCCACGAACAATCTCCATCGTGGCCAAAGGCCGGGAACGAGCTTCCAGTCGCCTGGAGGGGCTCCGGACGAAGTCGTCATGTGGTGCGGGCATTTCGACCAGTTCAATTTAAGCCAGGTCGATGCATACGGCGTCGTGCCTCATCTCGTCAGCCTGCTTGAGGACTTCCGTCCTGACATCGTTCACATCCATCATGTTCTGCTCATGGGGGTGGAGTTCATCGCGCTGGTGCGCCGAATTCTCCCAAACGCTCGCATCGTCATGACGCTCCACGACTACTATCCGATCTGCGCTCATGACGGGCTGATGATGCGAACCACAGGGAAGGAACGATGCGACCATGCGACGCCCAATCGCTGCAACGGGTGTTTCCCGAATGTCCCGGCGGATCGGTTTCTTCTACGCGAGCTGTATATTCGGACTCATCTCGACCAGGTTCACAGGTTCGTTGCTCCCAGCCGCTTTCTCAAAGAGCGCTTTGTGAGTTGGGGACTACCGTCCGGCTTGATCGAGGTCATTCCGAACGGTCGGCCCGCCGTCGTTCCCTCCGCCCATCGGGCAGCTTCCTCGGGCAGGCGGTCCGTATTCGGGTATTTCGGCAACCTCAATCCCTGGAAGGGCATTTCCGTCCTCCTCAAGGCGGCACAGCGTCTCATCGCGGATGGCGTCGGCGATTTTGAGCTCCGCCTGCATGGTGGCGCTCCTTTTCAGGCCAAAGAGTTCGTCACGACGGTCGATAACCTTCTTAACGCGACAGAGCCTCAGGTTCTGAGGCTCGGGCCTTATGGACGTGAGGACATTCCTGACCTCATGGCTTCCGTCGACTGGGTGGTGGTGCCGTCGGTCTGGTGGGAGAACGCTCCTCTGGTGATCCAGGAGGCGTTCGCCCATCGACGCCCCGTCATCACGAGCAGCATTGGGGGAATGGCGGAAGCCGTCAGAGATGGGATCGACGGTCTGCATGTCCGTCCCGACGACCCATCCCTGCTCGCGCGCACCATGCAGCAGGCCATAGAGACACCAGACCTTTGGGAGACACTGGTGGCGGGGATCAACCAGCCGGCCGACATGGCGGTCGTCGCGGAACGCCACCTCACTCTCTATCGCAGCCTCCTCAAAGGTGCCGATATCATCGAACTGAAGGCGAACGCCGCATGAGCACAGCACAGTCAAGAGACGCAGTGGCCGTTCCAGTGGCTTCACAGCTCCAGGGCCGCGTCGATGCCATCGAAGGACGGCGCCTCTATGGGTGGGTCTGGAATCGCACTCACCCGACGGAGCGTCTCCTCATTCGGATCACGCTGAATGGCGGGAGTATCGCGTCGGCCACGGCCGACATGCCCCGCGTCGATCTGCGCCGCAACGGGATCGGCGACGGCGGACACGCCTTCGAAGTCGAGTTGCCAGACAGCGTCGGTCAGGACACGGCCGGCCTCGCTGTGGTGGCGATCGCGCCCTCGACCGGCGAGGAACTCGTCCTGCAGGCTCCGAGCCAGCACGAGCGCGCTGCCGAGACTGCGATCAACGCGCCGCTGAGCCGCGTGTTCGACCGCCTCGACCTTCTGATTGAAGCGCAAAGGCGGTCTCAGGTTCTGCAGCGCGAGGCTGTCGAGAGTCTTCGGGGGACTTCGGCTCAGATCAGCGAGATCGTCGGCGAAGAGAACGGCATCGCGGCCGCTCTCGACGCTGTCCGGGCCAATCAATCCGACCTCGCCAAGAAGATATCAGACATCGAAGTCTTCCATATGCGCTTCGACCGGGTGCTGGCTGATTTCGGAAAGCAGATCGATGACCTCGGATCGTCCGTCGACCGCCCGATGAAGAGGGCCGTCACTCTCCTGATGGCGTTCGGGGGAATTTCCGCCGTAAGTGCCATCGCGGCGCTTGTCGTCCTTCTGCGTCATCCTCCTTGGTAGTGCCCCCCAAGTCACGAGCGAAAACGCATAGCGAACAGAATTTCAGGTCTCCCATGCATTACAATACGCAACCGCTAGATATGCGCGACTTGCCTCTGGACGGCGAGAGCGCACTCGTCACCCCGATCGGCGACGATCTTGCGCTGATTGCCGGCGTGGCCGACGCTATGACCGATCAGGTCGAAACGTTGCTCAACGGTGATCCTTCGATGTCCATGAAGGCTGATACCGTCAGCTGGGACCGCAGGGATGCGCCCGCGGATGCTGCGATTGGTTTCGTCTCAATTGTGCCGATCCGCCTCGCTGCCAAGGTTCGCCTGCGCTCGGTGGTGATGCGGCGCAGAGGACCGCCAATCCGCTACACTCTGATCAAGCCGGCGGTTCCACTTGGCACACTGATCTCTATCATCGCCGCTGACGCGGGTGATCGGTCGTCGATCGTCATCGACCGCATTATTCACGCGCTGATCGGCGGGAAATCCAGCCAGAAGCGGCTAGAGGCAGCCATATCGGTCCTCGGCGCCGCGGGCGCGACGGATGGATGGATCGAGGTCATCGGTTCGATTGATACGGGCCAAATCTTCCTTCAGGGTTGGGCCACCGATCTGCCTTGCGACAGGGTGCGGGTCCTTGCGGCCCACGAGGGACTGATGGCCGGCGACTTCAAGTCGGCATCCGTCATCCGCAACGACCTAGGGGAGAAAGGCAAAGGCTTCGTGGGCCTGCTCGACACGGGAGCATCCGCGATTGACCCGGGCAAGCTCAAGAAGCTGTTCTTTCGCGGGCGTGACGGGTGGCGGAGTCTCGAGATCTATGATCGGCGCGTTCTCCTCTCCCCGACGGATGTGCCCGCTCACATCCGGGACGGTCTGGTCCACGCGAATGCAAATCCGGACACAATGCTGACCCTTCGGCGGGCCGGAGAACGCTTCGACGGGCGCGATACCGTGTCGGACCTCAAGCTGCCGGTTCGCATCGGCATGGACATGGCGGCCGAGATTCCAGGCGGTGGGATGCTGGTGGCCGGCTGGATGCTCGATCCGGAAGGCCACGTGGATTCCCTCACCCTGCGAGCCGGCGCAATCCAGCAGCGGATCGACGAGACCTGGACCCGCCTTCCTCGCTCCGATGTCTCATCGGCGTTCCAGCACAACGGCCTCTTCGCCGGACGTCTCGACCCGGCCCGCAACGATCACGGCTTCTTGGCCTTCGTCCCCGGTCCTCCCTCAGCCACCGATGGACCGGCCTATTTCGAGATGGCCGTCGGCGACACCGTCGCGTTCTATCCTCTCATGCCCCTTCGCGGCATGTCCCGCCGATCCCTCGAACGGCTCATCTCACCCCTCGACCCGAGGACGGCAACGGCCGGATCCGCCATTGAGCGCCATATCGGCCCCATGATGCAGGCAATGGCCGCACCCGCGCCGACCGTCATCGAAATTCGCGACTTCGATTTCAACGATTCAGAGACCGGCCGGACCCTGGTGATCGGAGCCGGAATCGATGTCGAGGAGGCGGCCGTAACCTTATCGCTGCTCGCGCTCGATGCGGAAACGAAGGAAATGCCGATCATCGTCGCCGCGCCCCTGGAAGCTTTCGACAGCATAGCTCCGGAAGCGGAACGGCTCTCGCGCTTCTATGGGATCAAGATCAGGGTGATCGGCGCAACGGGCGTGCAGGATGCCTGCGACGCGTTCGAGTCCGCTATTCAGGCAACGAAGGCGGATACGCTGATCTTCCTCGCCGCTGGCGTCCTGCCGCGCCAAGCTGGATGGATCTCGTCGCTGGAACGGGCCTATCGCAAACGCGGGGGCAAGGCGCTGATCAGCCCCACGATCCTCTATGAAGACAATTCCATCCGCTTCGCGGGAACCTGGCTAGACCAGGAGGAGCAGAAGCTCGTCGACCGCTATATCGGATACCCGCGCGATGTCGTGCGCGGATCGCAACCGACGGAAGTCATCGCCGGATCGCTCTCGTGCTGCATCGTCTCGCGCGAATCCATCGCGTCAGTCGGCGGCTTTACGCGCTCCTATCTGAGTTCCGGTGAGAAGGGGCGCGACCTCTGCCTCAAGATGAGGCTCGGCGGGACGCCCGCAGTCTGGCTCCCAGACGTCGAGATGATTTCGGCTGACAATGATGTCGGCCCCTCGGCTTTTCCGGCGCACCGCTTGGCTCAGAAAATCGACCGCTGGAGCTTTGACCGAAAATGGTCGCTCCTCATCAACAATATGAGGTAGTGAAAGCATGTCCAATCCCTCTCCCCGCGTACTTATCGTCTCGCACGGTCATCCGAGCTTCTCCCTCGGAGGCGCCGAGATTGCCGCGTACAATCTGCACAAAGGCCTCAACCGGATCGGCAACGTCGAATCCCGTTTCCTCGCCCGCGTCGGGCACCCGGTCGCGCGTCACAGCCGAACGGCCCTGATGAGCCTCCGGCAGACTGAAGGCGAGTTTCTCTATCACGCCGACGAGTACGATCATTTTCTTATTTCAAACCGGAATACGGAGGAGATCGAGCGCGACTTCCTCCGTGTCCTGAAGGACTTGAAACCGGACGTCGTTCACTTCCATCACTTCATCGGCCTGGGTCTCGAGATGATCTATGCCGTTCGCCGGGCACGTCCGGATTGCGTGATTGTCATCACATTCCATGAATTCCTGTCGATCTGCAGCCATCACGGGCAGATGGTGAAGACCGGAGGGACGAAACTCTGCCACAGGGCCTCGCCGTCCGATTGCAATGCCTGCTTTCCGGAAGTTTCGCCGGCGCGGTTCCTGCGTCGCGAGCATTTCATCCGCGGGCTTCTCGACGTGGCCGACTTCTTCGTGTCACCCAGCCAATTTCTCGTCGACCGATATGTGGACTGGGGACTTGATCGCTCGCGCTTCATCGTCATCGAGAACGGACTGGACATTGCCGAAACCGCGCCGCCGCGAAGCCTGCCCCAACTGGGAAGCCGGCGCTCCCGGTTCGGCTATTTCGGCCAGATCACACAATTCAAGGGCGTTGATGTGCTGCTCGACGCAGTCACGTGCATTCCGGACGCCGTCTGGGGCGACGATGCCCAGCTGATGATCTTCGGTGGGAACCTGGAGCGACAGCCGGAAGCATTTCAGGAGGAGATCAGAAAGTTGGTGGAGCGCGCCGGATCCCGGGTCCGGTTCTACGGGGCCTACCAGAACAGCGAGATGCCGCGCCTTATGCGCTCGATCGACTGGACCATCATTCCCTCGATCTGGTGGGAGAACTCGCCCATCGTGATCCAGGAATCCTTCCATCACGGACGCCCCATGATCTGCAGCAATATCGGCGGCATGGCCGAGAAGATCGTCGACGGCGTTAATGGGCTGCACTTTCGCGTTGGTTCATCACAAGATCTCGTCGACCGAATGACCGAGGCGCTGACGAACCCGAAGCTTTGGAACGACCTGCGCGCGGGCATCGGGCAACCGATCAACTACGAAGAATGCGCCCGGATTCATCTCGATCTTTATCAGGAACTTGCCGCGAAAAAGACGACAAGCTCGTCAGCAGTCGCGCTGACGGCTTAGTCTCTTACTGGCGAAACTATTTGGAGGCACAATCATGAAGCGCATTCTCGTCATCAGTCCTTCGGGCGAAGTCTACAACCACGACAATGTCCGCTGGTACCGACACAAGGATATTCAGCGCAGCATCAATCATTATCACAACATCGGGGACGCTTTCGTCTTCGACTCCTCGCTGAAGCTTCTGAACTACGACAAGCTTGATGCCCTCGAGATTGCCAATCCGGACCTGACCCAGATCGACCGGATCAATGCCGAGTACGATTATGTGTTCCTGCGAGGCTCGAACTATGTTCACAAGGACATGGTCTGGGATCAGGCGGTCGACGTTCTCAAGAGACTCAAAATACCTGTTATCGCCTGGGGTATCGGTGCCCAGGCGCCGGTCAAGGGTAAGATCGAGTTGTCGGAGGAAACAAAGACCGTCCTTCGCGTGATGGCCGATTCCACCACCTCCATCGGCGTGCGCGGCGCCTACTCGGCGCAGGTCCTCTGGGATCTCGGGATCAAGAACATCCGCATCGTCGGCTGCCCAACTGCATTCCGCCGGAACAATCCCGACTTGAACATCCGGCTGCCGCCTCTAGAGAAAATCCGGACGGCGGGCATCACGGTTCGTCGCGAGGTGTCGTCCACCTATGCTCGCGACATCCAGCAGTACCTGACGTTCCATCGCGACCTCGTGAAAAGCTTAGCGGACCGATTCGATGTGGTGTTGATGGCGCAGGGCGAAGTCGAGGAGAAGAAGATCGTTCTCGGCACGGCGGAGCAGCGGGAAGAGGCGATCAAGGCTCTGCGGGCTGACAAGCAGGTCAACGACTGGTATCTCGACGAAACTATGGAGAAGCTCCATAGGGAGAGGCTGTTCTATTCCGACGTAGTTGCGGATTATGAGAATCTCGTCCAGCAGAAGGATCTAGTCCTCGGATACCGGCTCCATGGCAACTTGATGGCGCTCGCGAACGGCGTGCCGTCGATCTACTTCACCTATGACAGCCGTACGGTCGAATTCGCCGAGACCTATCAGATCCCGAGCTTCGACGTCTTCTCGGGCAAGGAGTTCAAGCTCGAGGATTACTGGGATCAGTCGCTCTTCGACAGGTTCAACCGAGCCTATCATCACACTTACCGCGAGATGCATCAGTTCCTGGTCGAGAACGGCGCGGATACGAAGATGCATCCTGTGATGCGGCAGGGTGAGTTCAGGCAGCTGCAAGCTGCCTGATAGTCCCATCGGGGTACCGGTCGTATTCTGGCATCCCTACAACTTCTCTCCACGTCACGCAAGAAACGAGGGGCAGTCATGGCTGTGTTGGTAACGGGCGGCGCAGGTTATATCGGAAGCCATATGGTTCTGGCATTAGCCGATGCCGGAAGGGATGTGGTCGTCCTGGACGATCTCAGCACCGGATTCGACTGGATGGTCCACCCAGCCGCGATCTTCATCAAGGGCGACGTGGGTGACGAGACTCTCGTTTCGCAGATCATTCGCAAGCATTCCATCAAGGTGATCGCTCATTTCGCGGGCTCGATCGTCGTTCCGGAATCCGTCACCGACCCGCTGAAATACTACATGAACAACACGGTCAGGTCGCGGTCGCTCATCAGCGCGGCGGTACAGAGCGGGGTCGAGCAGTTCCTCTTCTCCTCGACCGCCGCCGTCTATGGCGATGCCAGGGAGTGCTCAATTTCCGAGGGTGCGCCGCTCAACCCCGTCTCGCCCTATGGCACATCGAAGCTCATGACCGAGATGATGCTGAGGGACGTGACACGTGCACATCCTATGCGTTTCGTGGCCCTCCGGTATTTCAATGTCGCGGGCGCCGATCCTCTGGGCCGCAGCGGGCAAAGCACACGCCAGGCAACCCATCTCATCAAAGTCGCGACCCAAGCGGCTCTCGGCGAGAGATCCCACCTCGACATCTTCGGCACCGACTATCCCACGCCTGACGGCACATGCCTACGTGACTACATTCACGTATCGGACCTAGCCCACGCTCACATGCTCGCACTCGATTATCTCGATGCAGGCGGCAATAGCACCGTGTTCAACTGCGGCTACGGCCGTGGATACTCAGTGCGCGAAGTCGTCGAGGCCGTGAAGCAGGTCTCCGGCGTCGATTTCCCGGTGAACCTTTCTTCGCGACGCGCCGGCGATCCCGCCACCCTGATCGCAAGCGCCGAGCGGATCCGCGAGACCCTGGGTTGGTCTCCGAAGCTCAACGATCTTGAGGCGATCATCCGCCACGCCTTGGCGTGGGAGAACAGCCTGAAGCTGCGCAGAGCGGAAGCCGCTTAGCAGAGTCCCTCCCCTGCCCATACGCCTCCGAATTCCGTCTCGGACCTGCCCCAACATCTGCGGTTAACCGGCCTTACTCCGGCAAACACCCGATTCCAGGATGATTCCATATGCTCGACGTGATGACTGTAGACAAGCCTCTTGATCAACCTGCATCCAAGCCGAAGGCTCCTGCCAAACCTCTACGGGTCGCGATCCTGTGGAAGTATCCGTCCCTGGGGCTCTACTCGAACGCTGCGTTCGAGGATCTCTACAATGGGATTGGTCATAACAACGGCAATCTGGCTTTCGTCTATGCCATCGCCAGCCACATTTCCAATCCGATCAAGTTCTTCAGCTGGAGCGCTTCGGCCGAGAATCTGAAAGAGAATGCCGACATCATCGTCATTCCATGCGCCAATCAGTTGGGGCGCCATACAAATTATGGCAACATGGCGGACAACCTGGAGAAAGCGGGCCTGCCGATTGTCGCTATTGGGCTTGGTGCTCAAGCTGACAGCTACGATCAGGACATCCAGCTCACTGATGGGACCCGTCGGTGGGCCCAAGTCATCGCGCGCTCCAATCCGTCCTCGGCCGGCTCAAACATCTATACTCGCGGCGCGTTCACCACGTCGCAACTCGACAAGCTGGGCATCCGTGGCTCGATTGCGGGCGGCTGCCCTTCCTATTTCACGAACCCAAATCCGGGTCTCGGCCAGAAGATCCACAAGCAGTGGTCAGACCTCTCTCTGCCGCGCTCCCTCTCGATCGCTGCGGGGCATCAAGCTTGGCTGAAGACACGTGAGATCGAGCATCAGCTGATCGGCCTCATGATGGATCCCCTGTACCCGGGCCAATATGTGGTTCAATCGATGGGAGAGATGATCCGGGTCTCCCGGGAGATCTTCGACGAGATCGATCCGCATGCGCTGAAGGAGATCCACAACCATACCGTTCCGCATTATTCCTTCGACGAATTCAAAGCTTGGTGCCGAAACTACGTCCGCTCCTTCTATGACATTCCGGCTTGGATGGACACGTTGCGCCGGCATGACCTCACAGTCGGGTCCCGGTATCATGGTGTCGCCCTGGCTCTTCAGGCGGAGCGAATGGGCTTGACGGTGACGATCGATTCTCGAACTCGGGAGCTCTGCGAGAACACGGGCGTCCCGCATGTCGCCGCAGCCGACCTGACTGCGCCGCTCACCCGCTCCAGCCTGAAGAGGATGATTCGATTCGATCCGGATGCCTATGACCGGCATCGGAGTGAGGCAGCGTCGCGGTACGTGGACTTCCTCACAGCAAACAGTCTCCAGCCGGCATCCTTCCTGCAACGGATTGCAGCCGCTACCTGAGATGAAGACTTCATGATGAGGATGGGACGTTGGAACACCCTCGTGTGGCCTGTGCTTCTTCTACTGATGATGAGCAGGGCCGAAATCGCCAGCGAACCGCTTCGCTTCCGGATCTCTCCCGAGCCCGAGGTGGTCTACAGCTATGAGCGGCAGCGCTGCGACTGGCGCATGATCCCAGACTCGCCCGCCAGGGCCTACCGCCGACAAGACGGTTCCGTTGCCCTGATCGCAGCGCACTTCCGGAACAGGGTTCTGGAGGGCTCAAGCTTTGCCGATCTGCATCCCCGCTGTTCCGTCGTCTCTCAGGGTAAGGAATCGGCGGATCCCTCGGTCTTCGATGATCGCTTCTGGGTCCAAAGCCTCATTCCTCTCGATGGTGGCCGTGTTCTCGGATTGGCGAGCCAGGAATTCTCTGGACTGCGCCATGACGGGCTTTGCGCAAAGGGGGCCGGCAGGCCGGAATGCTGGTACCTTTCGCTCGTGGCCCTGGAGGCGAATGAGCGGGACTTCTCCTTCACGCTGCTGCCCCGCAACCGGCGCCTTATCGCCGGATCGAACAAGCGCTTTGACACCAGCACCAAGGCGGCGGGATTCCTCACGCTCTCAAATACCGTGTTCGATGGAGAGCACGCCTATTTCGTCGCCTGGACGGAAGACGCCGCAAAGCCGGATGGACGCGGGAACTGCCTGTTCCGCGCCCCGCGATCCGATCTCGTAGCCGGTTGGCAAGTGATGGGCGAAGGCCGCTTCGTTCCTCCCCCTAACCCTTACCCGGCCGACGGCCGGAACCCCGTTCAAGCCACATGCGACCGCCTCGGGAATGGTGACATCACCGGCAAAATACGGTCCCTGATTCGACTAGAATCCAGGAAACTCTGGATGGTCGTGTGGTCCACACGGGTGAACGATATTGGGGGAATCTATTATGCAACCTCGCCAGACCTTCGGAACTGGTCGGCGGCCTTCCTGCTTGCCCCGTTCGAGCCGCCATGGGGTACTTCGGAGAAGAAAGCCTATTACGATTATCCCTCGATCATCGATCACGACAGCCCGTCGCCGGTTTTCCAGACGGTCGGGAGCACGTTCTACCTCTACATGACCCGCTTCAATTGGCAGTCGAAGCGCCCCACCATGAACAGGGACTTAGTCCGCTTCGAGGTTAGCCTGGACTGATAGGATCCAGTTTCGCCGGAAACTCCATCAGCGCGCAGAGCTGCGCCCCTCGGCAACTACGAAATCGAACAACGCGTCTGCGGGCTCGACGCCGAGGCCTAGCCCGGTCGGCACTGTGTAATGTCCTCGCGCGCAGCCCATGCCGCCCCTCGTAAAGGCGAGGTTCCGGTCGAAGACGGAATGCTGGTACTCATGATAGGGAACGCGCTGGAGAGCCGATGACGTGACAAGGCTCGCCGCCATGAAGATGCCAACGCTGATGGATGCATGCGGGATGGTGTTGATGTGGAAGGTCTGAGCCATCCGGCCGATCTGGATGAATTCAGTGATGCCGGTGTGGCCAATCTCCGGTTGGATGACGCCCATGCAACGAGCCTCAAGCCTCGGTCGATACTCATAGACGGTGCGCCATTCCTCTCCGAGAGCCAAGGGCACGCCAATGTTCCTCGCGACCTTGGTCTGCCCTTCGAGATCCTCTGGTTGACATGGGGCTTCGGCGAAGTAGAGGTTCGAAGCCTCAAGGCGCCGGATCAGGCGTATGGCTTCCGAACTCTCGAACTTCCAGTGTAGGTCGACCATCAGGTCAATGTCGGGTCCGACAGCCTCGCGTAATGCGAGCATCTCCTGAACGATCCCCTCATCGGACACGACCGCCGCAAACTTGATGCCACGATAGCCTTTGGCCACCCACTCCACGGCGAGATCACAGCGCTCCTGCAAGGTCGCTCTCGGAAGTCCTGAGACATAGGCCGGGATGGTGGAGTGCCGTCTCCCCCCGAGCAGAGTAGAGATGGAAACGCCCAGATTCTTTCCGGCGAGATCCCAAAGGGCAATATCGACCCCGGCAAGGGCATCCACATAGTAGCCCCCGAAGAATCCCCTCACCCGCATGAGGTCGTAAAGATCCTCGTGGATCACCACAGCGTCGCCCGGGTCGCGTCCAATGATGACGGGTCCAAGAATATCGTCGATGATCGCCTTCGTCGCCTCGGGTGCTACGATCCCATAGCATTCCCCCCACCCCACGTGTCCGCTTTCGCCGGTTACTTTGATGAGCAGGGTCATATCCGTCGACGGATAGATCGTACGATTGCCTTTGCGGATTAGGTAACCACGCTCGTTGACGCGCTCTCCATCCTTCAACGGCCCGAGATAGGGAACCTCGCGCGGAATCGATATGATGTAGGTCTCGACCTGGACAATGGCATCGACTGACTTGTTCATGATTGGTCAAACCGGACGATGATGCTTGTACGGAAGCGATGCTTCCTGAAGCAGGAGAGTGAGCTCGGCTCGATCGCCATCGTCGAGTTTTGGCCCTTTGGCGCGGACGAAGGTGTTGCGAACGACTCCACGCCGACGCAGAACTTCCTTGGTCATATGCATGCGGAAGATCGCCTGAAAAGTGAGAAGAGGTAGCGAGGCGGAGTACAGCCTCCGCGCGGTTGCGACATCGCCCTGGTGCCATGACCCGATCATCATGGCGTGGATGTCGGCGAACTCACAAGCGGGCATGGTGCCGGCTGCGCCGCGGGCCATCTCGTCCATGACATAGCGTCCGCCAGCCCCGCCGAATATTGCATCCACTGAACCGCCCACTGCGTTCTTGATCCGCGTGAGGTGTTGTCCGCAAGGTGGCGTTTCCTCCTTGATGTACCGTACCATGTCGACGGCAGACGCTACGGCCGCCACTTCCTCTGGCGTCAATCCGGCACCGATTGGCTTGGGCTGGTTTTGCAGCATAAGCGGGACGGTGGCATTCGCCGCCACCTGTTGAAAATACTCGGTCTGGGCTTCGATTGAGTTTCCGAGATGCCCCGGAGCCATCACCATCACGGCGGCAGCACCGATCTCCGCCGCATGGGCCACATGACGGGCGGCCACGGCGGGATCGGGATCACTGCCGCCGATGATGATGGGAACGCGCCCATTGATTTCTCTGGCGAGAAGATTGACTTGATTACGCCGCTCCTCCTCACTCAGAGTCTCCACTTCGCTGGCCACACCCGGATAGACGACTCCATCGACGGCGCTCTCAAGTGCAAAGCGGATGATCGACAGAAAGTCCGTTTCATCGATAGCGCCATTTGAACGGAAGGGAGTCGCAAGGACGGGGAAAGCACCTGAAAGCGGGGTCTTCATTTGACAGCTCCTGCCGTAACGCCCTGGATAAAGTATCGCTGGAGGAAAAGGAAAGCCGCCACGATGGGAGCCGACGCCAGTAAGGATGCTGCCATCGCGCCACCCCAATCAGAATTGACTTCGTTCAGATACGTGAGCAGCAGGCCGGGCCCGATGGTTCGCTTGTCGTCCGAGACGATAAGTGTCATCGAATAGAGAAGATCGTTCCATGACCACATGAACGAGTAGAGGAAGACTGTCACGATGGGCGGGATCGAGATCGGGACGACGATTGTGTGGAGGATGCGCAGATCACTGGCGCCGTCCGCCCGCGCAGCTTCGATCAATTCGTCGGGCACCTGCGAGAAATAGCTATAGAGCATATAGGTGGATACGGGCAGGGCAAAAACGATGTAACTCAGAATTAGACCAGGACGGGTGTCCAGGAGCCCAGCCTCGCTCATCAGTGGATAGATGCTGATGAGAAGCAGGCCGAACGGAAACATCTGCGCGGACAGCATGAAGAGCATTGCCGGCTGCCGCCCGGCAAAGCGATACTTTGCAAAGCTGTAGCCCGCGTAAAGCGCCAGAAGCGTGTTGAGGGCCGCACTCGATCCCGAGGCGATCAGGCTGTTGAACAAATACATCGGCAGCTTGCCTGTCGTCAGCGCCGTCACGAAATGCGTCAAAGTCGGAGTCGTCGGAAACGGAGTCGGAACGATGCTGTAAAGCTCAGCGTTCGATTTCATAGAGGATATCACTAGCCAATAGAGCGGAAAGAACAGAAACAGGCCGATCAGCGCGAGCGTCAGGCTGAAGACCACCTTCGAGACGGTGCTGGAAAGATCAAACATGTCAGGCGCCTTTCACCAGCATACGCAGATACAGGAACGCGGGCGGCAGCAGAGTCGCCACCCACAGGACGCCGATTGCCGACGCCAAGCCGACATCCCATTGTTCAAAGGCGCGACGGTAGACTTCGACCGAGAGAACGGCGGTCGCGCGCACCGGTCCGCCCCCGGTCAAGGCATAGATCGTGTCGAATTGCTGCAGGTTCCCGATGACGCCGAGCACTACAACGACGATCAGCACCGGACGAAGGTGAGGAAGAACATGATCGCGTAGGATCGCCCAGTTATTGGCGCCATCGACTCGGGCGGCATCAACCTGCTCCCGATCCAGGTTCTGCAACCCCGCCAGAAAGAACGCCATGAAGAGCGGGATCGACAACCAGATCTTGGTGATGATCACGGCGACCATGGCTCCCGCTGAGGTGGAAAGCCAAGCCTGTGGCATCTCGATAAAGCCCATCTCCAGCAGAAACGCATTCAGCACCCCGTAGCGGCTGTTGAAGATCCAACCCCAGATGAAGGCACTCACCGTGCTCGGCAACACCCAGGGAAGGAGCGACATGGAGCGCAGGAACCCACGGCCGCGGAAGGGCTGGTTCAGAATAAGCGCCCATGCGAGTCCCAGGACGAGCGTCCCAGCGGTTGTGAAGAACACGTAAATGGCAGTCGTCAGGAAAGCCTGCCATACGTCTGGTGTTGCGGCGATCTTGGTGAAATTCCCCAGGCCGTCGAATCGAGGTGCGGGCGTCTCAAGCGTGTATTCGAAGAGTGAGAGCGCCAGCGCCTGGAGGAAGGGATAGAGGATGATGCCTCCAAAGGCGATCGCCGCCGGAAGGAGGAGCATCAGTCCAACTCGGCGCTGACCGGCCTTAAGACCGCCGCGGACGGCATGCGGTGACACCTGGGCAGGTGCAGGACTTGATGGGATCTCGGCGGCAAGGGTCATAGGATCATCGCGTGCAAAGAGATGCGTGTGAATCGCGACTGGCTGCCCTCAAAGGCAGCCAGCCATGCCGGTCAGTTCTGCTTAATGACATTCGCCATGGATGTCTCAAGTCGCTTCTGCATCGACTGGATCGAATCGTCGATGCTCTTCTGGCCCAGCAACGCGCCTTGCACCTCCTCGCCGATAAT
This sequence comes from Microvirga sp. HBU67558, assembly GCF_018069605.1. Lineage (NCBI taxonomy): Bacteria > Pseudomonadati > Pseudomonadota > Alphaproteobacteria > Hyphomicrobiales > Methylobacteriaceae > Microvirga > Microvirga sp. HBU67558. The sequence goes on from NZ_JAGPUP010000563.1 coordinate 39,952, forward strand.
CTGCGTGAGTTCGGCAGCGTTCGGCCAAATACCGACTTCGTTACGGCGCGGGTTGCCTGCAGCCTTTGCCCAAGCCGTCAGGAACGCGTCGCCTGCTACCTTTGGATTGGCGCGTGCGGATTTCGTGACAGGAAGAGCGCTCTGTTCAAGCGGGAACTTGGATTGCGCCTCGTCGGACGTCAGATAGGTAATGAACTGGCTAGCCGCCGCATCGGCATTGGCCTTGCCGGTGGATGAGAACTGCACCAGCAGATGACCCCACTGAATCGAGGCGGGCTCCCGGCCGGCGATAGCGATCGGCGTCGCAAGAGGCAGGACGTTCGCATCGAAGGCCGACCCCTGGCCGGAGAAGCTGCGCAGGTGGGTCCTGGCCTGCGGTGCATCGAAGAAGAAGGCGGAGGCTCCCTGCGCCACAAGGCGACGAGCATCGGGTCGATCGATCTCGGGGGCGGCTAGACGATCTTTCATCAGCCCAACCATGAAGCCAAGCGCCTGCTTGCCGGCATCCGCGCTCCCGATTTTCACCTTTCCCTGTTCGTCGATGATTTCACCACCGAAGGTCCAGGTCCAGATCATGAAGTCGAGCAGGATCGAGCCGTTATTCTTGGTTGCCATCGTGTATGGCACCGAGTTCGGTACTTTGTCACGTACCGCCACCAGGGCGCTCCGGAACTCCTCGATAGTCGTCGGCGTCTTGCTGACGCCGGCCTTCTCCAGCACCGCCTTGTTAGCAATGAGGCCGATGGAACCGGAGATGAGCGGCAAAGCCAGTTGCTTCGAGCCGACCTGTCCCATGGCGAGAGCATCGGGAGCGAACGTCGCAGCCAGCTTGTCCTTGCCATAGACCTCGTTCAGATCGACGAGACCAGCCACGTTGGCAAAGCTTGGCAGCCAGCGCTCGGACAGTTGAGCGACACTCGGCAGAGTTTTGGAACGCGCTCTCAAGAAGATGTTCTTCTGCATGTCGCCCCAGGCATAGCCCAGGGGCTCGACCGTGAGCTTGGTCTGAGCCTCGAAGCCCTTGAGCAATGCGTCAACGGATGGCTTGGCGGCCTCTTCCGCATAGCTGAAGCTCATGAAGCTGACATCGGCGGCCTTCGCGGCCTGACCCGATAGAGCGAGACTCGCTGCCAATATAGCGGCGGACGCAACCGGTGCGAATCGTTTCATCGTTCTTCCTCCCGATACGGAGCAAAGCCCCATATTTCTGCGCACGTGCTTTGACCGAGGATGGCCGTGCGCTAGACCACCCCTCCGTCGACGATGAACATCTGCGCCGTAACGAGACGCGAGTCGTCGGCGCCGAGCCAGAGCGCCATCCGGGCGATGTCCGGAGGCAAGAGATGTTCCTTGAGGCACTGTACTTCGAGGTATTCTGAAAACTTCCCCTGATAGATGCGCTTTGCCCGCTCGACCTGGCGCTCTGTCAGGACCCAGCCCGGTGCGATGGAATTGACTCGGATGTTGCGCTCGCCGAGCTCTCGCGCGAGCGATTTGGTCAAACCCATCACGGCAGATTTCGCTGTCGTATAGAAAATTAGGCCGGAGGCTCCTCGCATCCAGGAGATCGATCCCATATTGATGATGGAGCCGCCCCCTGCCCGGGTCATCTCACCGATCACGGCCTGCGCGGCAAAGAACTGGTGTCGCAGGTTGGTCTGGAAGCGCTCGTCCCAATATTCGGGCGTTACGTCTTCGATCGGCATGCGGTCGTCATTGCCGGCATTATTGATCAGGATCCGAACTGGCCCGATCCGCTCCGAAAGTGACCTGATGGCAGATCGAAGCGCCCGGATGTCGCGCAGATCTGCCGCCTCATAATGCGGCTGGTTGCCCGTCGCCGCCGCAACACGCCGAGCCGTCTCATGTGCGTAGTCCTGGCTCAGATCAATGAAGCCAACGCGTGCGCCCTGTCCGCAGAAGTGCTCAACCAGGGATGCTCCGATTCCGGACCCGCCTCCCGTAATCAGAACGCCTTTTTCCCTCAAGCTCGGATAGGTGGCGCAATCCACCGTCACGCGTGGGATGAGCTCAGGATGGAGGCTCATGCCGCATTCCTCGCCATCGGCTTTGCGGAAGCCAGCGTCCGTCCGTCTTTCGAGAAGACATGGACGGCATCTGGATTGACCAAGACGCCTACCCGTTCGCCCTGGCTGATGGGGCGCTCTCCATCGAGACGAACGACAATCATCTCGTCGGTGCCATCAAGTGCCACATAGGCGTAGGTATCGCTGCCGAGATGCTCTGTCATGGCGACGCGACCGTCGAGAGCATTGCTGGTCCCCGGTGCGCAGAGTTCAAGATGCTCTGGCCGCACACCAATCTCGTGGGCAGCTTCAGGCGCCGACGTGTTCAACGAGATGGACCCGCCGGGCATTCTCACCCGTCCGCCATCGAGGCGGTGCCCCTGGACGATTAAGAAGTTCATCCGCGGACTTCCTATGAAGCCTGCAACGAAACGATTGGCCGGGGTGTTGTAAAGATCGAGCGGAGACCCGATTTGCTCGACCTTACCGGCATTGAGCACTACGATCTTGTCGGCCAGCGTCATGGCCTCGATCTGATCGTGAGTGACATAGATCATTGTGGTGCCGAGACGTTCCTTCATGCGCGCAATCTCAATGCGCATCTCGACCCGGAGTGCCGCATCCAGATTGGAGAGGGGCTCGTCGAACAGGAAGATCTTCGGCTCCCGAACGATGGCACGACCGATCGCGACGCGTTGACGTTGGCCGCCCGACAACTGGCGGGGCTTGCGGTCCACGTATTCGGAGATCCGCAGCACCCGGGCGGCCGCCTCAACCCGACGGCGGATCTCCTCGCGCGGTGTTCCTGCCAGTCTCAAGGCATAGCCCATATTGTCGGCGACGGTCATGTGCGGATACAGGGCATATGACTGAAACACCATGGCGATCCCGCGCTTGGCCGGAGGCACGTCATTCACCACGTGACCGTCGATGATCATCTGACCGGACGAGATCTCATCGAGACCGCAGATCAAGCGCAGAAGTGTGGACTTGCCACATCCTGACGGCCCAACGAAGGCGGCGAACTCACCGTCTTCGACCGTCAGGTCGATCCCCTTGAGCACGTCGACACTTCCGAACGACTTCCGGACCTGATGAAGCTCTAGTTTGGCCATATCGATTGCGTGTCCCTGAAGTATCTGTCACCCGCCGAAGACGTTTTCCGGTAGCCCCTTGATGCCGGTCTCAATGGCAAAAACGCTGCCCGACAGCGGAGCATCGGCGATTTGTCCCGCAGACAGGCGAATGCGGGCCGAAGTCACGAAGAGGGTGTGCATCTCCGCGCCGCCGAATACGCAGCTGGTCGGCCGGGGCACCGGCAAGTTGATGACGCGCTCCACACGCCCTTCCGGATCATACCGCGTGACGCACCAGCCGTCCCAATGTGCGCTCCATACGAACCCTTCGCCATCAATGGTCAAGCCGTCCGGCTTGCCTTCGCTCTCCGGCACGGTCACGAAAATGCGCCTGTTCTCTATGGATCCGGTCGTACTGTCGAAATCATAGACGTAGATTGTCTGCTTCGCGGTATCGGTGAAATAAAAGAGACGATCGTCGGGGCTCCAGCCTAGGCCATTCGAGACGTGGAAGCCCCGGTCCATTTCATGAACCCTCCCGTCGGGATCAAGCCGCCAGAGCGAGCCTTGCCCCGGAGTCGTGTCGATGGCGAGCGTACCGGCCCATAGCCGGCCATGGCGATCGCACTTTCCATCATTGAACCGGTTCCCCGGACGGCCGATCTCGGGTCGGGCAAGCACCATGCTCTCGTTCGATTCCGGATTGATGGCTCGCACCTCGTTCTGCATGCCGGCAATGAATCCACCTGCCTTGCGCGGGATCAGGAAGCTCGTCAGCTCGGGCATCGGCCAGGAGCGGTAAGTCCCCTTGATCGGGTCGCCAATGCAGACGGACGGCGCGAGAATGTCGACGAAGTAGAGCTGCTGGTCGTGAATAGACCAATGCGGCCCTTCACCCAGGAAGAGACTCGCGGGAATGGCGCATCGCACGTCGTCCCGGTCGGCACCGAGCGGCCGGGGGTTAATATTCAACGACATTGCCACCTCGCCGATATTGCCGGAAATTCGCCGGGCAGCCTCGATGACGTCACGTCCGAGAGCATGGAGGCGCTCGGGCGGCAACCGGAAGGACGGGCCGATAACCCCGATCGCACCCAATGGCTTGGCCTCATGATCCAGAATGGGCGCGGCCACTGAGCTGATGCCGATATTCTGCTCGTCGATGGAAACCGCGTAACCACGAGCCTTGGTGAGATCGAGCTGACTGAGGAGTTCGTTGAAATCCGCAATCGTGTGAGGGGTCAGGCGCTGCAGCTCTGCCTCACCCAGGAGTCTGCGTCGCATTTCGAGCGAGAGATGCGCAAGGATCGCCTTGCCGAGACCGCTTGCATAGGGTTTGGCTCGGCTTCCGACGCCGTTGCCGAGGCGTACCGGCTGCGGGGCCTCGCGCTGATCGATGTAGAGGATCTCATCCCTATCAAGGATTCCGAGTCGCACCGTCTCGCCTGTGAGGTCCCGCAGGCGCTCGAGCTCCGGCTCGGCCGCGCCGCGCAGGTCGAAATCGTCCCAGACCCGGTGTGCCCATTGGAACAGGCGCGAGCCAAGGCGATAAGTCTGATCCCGGCCATCGAGCTTCAGAAGCCGCTCATCAACAAGTGCCTGAAGGATGCGATGCAGTGTGCCCTTGGGCATGCCGGAGCCGTCAAGAAGATCCGTAAATCGGGGCGGCACTGCAGCCGAAGCCACGAGCTCGATGAGCTGAATGCCTCGCGTGAGCGCCTGCACGCCTGGAACTGGCCCAGAAGGGCCGCTTTCGACCTCATCGTCGATTCTCAGCTCCGCCTGCATGCGTCCCATCACAGCTCCGTCGAAAGGATGAGCCTCTTGTCCAATTGACCCTTCCGGATGGGTGGAATTATGTTGGAACCGAGTTCCAAGTCAACTCGCCTTTCGTTGAAGAGGTCCGCCCCAATGAGAATCACAGCCATTCACCATGCTCTTGTGCGGATCCCGTTCACGGAAAATATTCTTTGGGGGTCGGGCCGCAGGATCGGAACGACCCGGCTCATCTGCCGGATCGAGACCGATGCTGGGATCGTCGGATGGGGCGAGACGATCTCGCTGATCGCAGCCGTACCGGCAGTGTTCGCCGATATCGTTGCCAAGGTAGGATTAGGCTATCCTGTGGCCGACGTGGAGCGCCTGCACCGGCATGTTCTGGGCTCTGGCTACTACCACCACAAGAGAGCGGCCGTGATGGCGGTTGCTGCGCTCGAGATGGCCATGTGGGATGCTCTCGGCAAGCAGGCGAAGCTTCCCTTGTCAAGCCTCTGGGGTGGGCGGTGGCGCAAGGATGTGGAAGCAGCCGCCTATCTGTTCACAAAGGACGTGAAACAGCTGAAGGAGAGGATCGGAAGGTTCCTCGACGCTGGCTACGAGACCTTCAAGGTCAAGATTGGCTTCGACGAGCCGAGCGATATCGAATTGGCAGCGACCTCCCGTGAGGCCATCGGCACACGGGCTCTGCGCCTTGACGTGAACGGCGCCTGGACACCCGGCACCGCCAAGCGGCAACTGGAAAAGCTGCGAGCCTTCGACCCGGCCTATGTGGAGCAGCCCCTGGAACTCGATGATCTTGCAGGCCATACGCTCCTGAGGCGATCGACGCCGGTTCCAATCGCCCTCGACGAGAGTGCCTACACTCTGTCCGATATCGGCAACATCGTGCGTGCCGATGCCGCAGACGTGGTGTTGCTCGATCCGCACGAGGAAGGTGGGCTGTGGCAGACGATCAAGGCCGCGGCCATCTGCGAGGCCGTCGGAATCCCGGTGACGCTGCACTCGGGCGCAGAACTGGCGCTGTCCCAGGCGGGCTACATCCACCTCGCAGCATCGATCCCCAACATGAGCCTCGCCATCGATACGGAACGTGCTTATCTCGGCGGAGACATTTCCGCCGCTCCTCCTGCTTTGCTGCTCGGACGTTTTCAGGTCCCAGACACGCCAGGCCTTGGCGTCGAGGTCGACGAAGAGGCGGTGCGACGCTATGCGGTCGACAGCATCGTGGGCGCCTACCTCGACGAGGAGCGCAAAGACTGGTTTCCGGTCAAGCCAGCCTACTAGAGGGATCCAGCATGTTCATTGCGATCGAATGGACCTCGATGACCTTCCACGCCTTCCTCTTGTCCAATGACGGGTCCCTTCGGGGAGAGCGGCAGGAGGCGAGAGGTATCAACCATATCGGTGGTGGCGCCTTTGAAAAGACTCTCCGCGACATCGTCGGAGATTGGACGACAAAGGCCAGCCGCATCTATCTCTCCGGCATGATCACCAGCCGCAATGGCTGGGTGGAGACACCTTATGCGCAGGCGCCTGCCTCTCTGGATGATGTCGCTGCGCAAGCAGTCATAAAGCTTATGGACGGCTTGCCGTCCCTCGTGTTTCTTCCGGGCGTCTCAGTACGCGATCCCCTGCCCGACATGATGCGAGGCGAGGAACTCAAGATTTTCGGCGCGATGGGACTAAACAGCGGCCTTGTCGTCCTTCCCGGCGCTCACAGCAAGTGGGTCTCCGTCAAGAAGGGTCGGATCGAACATTTCGCCACTTATATGTCGGGGGAGATTGCCACATTGCTGAAGTCGAACTCCCTCGTCAGCAAGCTGATTCCGGAACAATCAATCGACAGCCAGGAGGCTTTCCTGCGCGGTGTCAGGCTTGCGCAGGACCGCTGCATTGGAGGCCACGTCCTGCGGCGCATTTTCTCGGCACGCAGCGGCGCTCTGTGTGGAGAACTATCTCCCGCAGAGATCAGCGATTACCTTTCGGGCCTGTTGATTGGCGCGGAGGTGAGGGAGGCGATCGCGGAGTTCAGCGCTCCTGACAACCATGTTACGCTGATCGGCGCTCCTGCCTTATGCCGGCGCTACGGTTTGGCATTGCAGGAAGCCGGGATGAGGTCGTCGGTAACCGACAATGCCGCTCTGAGGGCCTTTCAAGCACTTTGCGTCAGCAGCCCGTGTTTCAGCGGCACGGTAGAATCTGCTTCCCGAAATTGACGCCTCAGCGATCGACGTTGAATGGCGCTGAGTTCGTCTCCGTGGATCAGTTCAACTTCGAACGTCTCTACCAGAACCGGACGACTTCATGGCTTGGAACCTTCCCTAAGCCTGCAGATGGAATGTGCCCGGCAAGGACATCTAGGCGTTCCTAAATCGTCGATTATTGCTATAGCGTCACATTTTACGTGGACTGACCGGATCTTGATTCCCTGCGAGCGGAACCTAGTGCTTGGCTGGTGATTGCCTTTTACGGACTCTGACAAACGCATCAGACAGTGGAGCGCCGCCTGGATGCCCATTCCTTTGCCCAACCAGCCTTACCCCGAACCGACGCCGTCTGACCCCAATCCAGCGCCGGTGAGCCCCCCTACTCCGCCAGAGGCTCCTCAGCCCGAACCTATCGGCGTTCCGCCTACGACGCCGGGCGATATACCACCGCCGGGTGAACCGATCGGAGTGCCTCCCACATCACCACCAGAGATCCCTGTCACGCCGACTACGCCTCAACCGACCGCATGATGGGTATCGGCGCCTAGACTGCTATGGACTGCGCGGAAGCCCTGACGATGTGCCTCTTCAGAAGCGCTGCGCCGAATAAGGCTTTAGATCGATCGAGCTAGGCCTTCCATCGACCAAGTCTGCGACCAGCAGTGATGTGATCGCCGCCTGGGTCAGACCATGATGACCATGACCGAACGCATAGACCACGCGGGCGTCTCGTCTGGATGCGCCGATGACGGGAAGAGAGTCGGGAATGGACGGCCGAAAGCCCATCCAGAGTCTTGCATTTTGTGTCGCATCGAAGTCGGGAAGGAAGCGCTTCAGGCGAGAGATCATCGCCGATGTGCGGTCATGATTGGGATGGGAGTCCAGTCCGGCGAACTCGACGGCGCCGCCAACCCTGTCACCGGTATCAAGGGGCGTGGTGACAAAACCCTCGCCCTCGAACATGATCGGACGGTTGAGACCGAAAGCACCCTTGGGATAGGTGGCATTATAGCCGCGCTCCGTGTCGAGAGGGATCCTATCTCCCAGCATCCTTGCGATCGGACGTGACCATATCCCAGCTGCAATGACGACCTTGTCGGCAGAGACACTTCTTTCGGAATCGTTCGTTCGCACATGGATTCCGCTGTCCTCTGCCTCCACCGCTAGAGCGCGGGAGACTACACGCACTGCACCTCGCTCCTGAACGAGCCTCATAAGATCGGACGCCAAATCGGCAGGATCGGAGATGTGGCACGCATCCGGATAGAGAGCACCAGCTTCGATGTTTTGAAGCGCAGGCTCCAGTCGCTTGAGATCGTTGCCATCAAGCACATCGATCTCAATGCCGAGTTCACGCTGGTGATCGAGGACATCCCTGGCCCGCAAAAAGGCCTCCTGACGCCTCCACACGGACATGATTCCGTTCTCTCGCAGATGCGTGCTCAGATTCAACGAGGATAGAAGCGCCTTCCAAGACGGTAGCGCTTCCGCGTTGATGGCACGAATGGCCGCCATGCTCGCCTTGATCCGCATGGGCGATGAGGATAGCACGAAACGGATGAGCCATGGCATCAGCGCCGGAAGATAGGTTGGCCTGATGGTAAGGGGTCCCAGCGGATCCACGAGCCAGCCTGGAAGATTCCGCCAGACTTTCGGCGACGCGAGTGGCATGATGTCGGTATGGGCAATCCAGCCGGCATTGCCGTCCGTCGGCCGCCTCGCCTGATTGCCCGGGTCAATGAGAGTGACCCGATGACCTCTGTCGAGGAGGGCATGCGCGGCCGTTAGGCCGACGATTCCAGCACCGACGATTGCGATCCGCATCCTGCATCCTGTTCACTTGAATACACACGCCCCGACAACCGGGGCATCAGGCTCGCACGGTTCGATCCACAACCTGGAATCCGTGCGCGAAGGGATCGCGATCGTCGATGACGATGGTGTTGAAGCCTGTGACCCGCGCCCATCCCTCGATGGAGGGAATGATGGCGTCGCGGTCTCCGACCTTCGTGCGCCCTTCGATGCGCCCAATGAAGGTGGAGCCGATGATGCTCTCATGAACGAACTCATCGCTTTCTTTCAGATCCCCCCGCGCCGCGAGATGCGCCATTCGGGCCGATGTCCCCGTGCCACACGGCGATCGATCGATGGCCTTGTCGCCATAGAACACGGCGTTCCGAGCCGTTCCGCCCTTCGTCTGCGCCCGTCCCGTCCACAGAACATGAGTCAGGCGGTTGATCTCCGGGTTTTCGGGATGCGCAATCCGATAACGGGCGTTGAAGGCTTCCCTCAGCCTGGGGCTCCAGCGCAGGACATCGGATGGATTGATGTCCGCCAAGTCGGAGTAGAGAGCCTGCGGTTCGACGATGGCGTAGAAGTTGCCGCCATAAGCGACGTCCACGGTTAGAGAACCGAGCCCTTCCACCTCGACCTCGTATCCTGTGCCATAGAGGAAAGACGGAATGTTGGTGATCCGAACCCGTTCGATAAAGGGGCCATTCTGCTCATAGCGCGCCTCGACCACCCCTGCCGGCGTGTCGAGCCGCAGGAGGCCCGGCATCCTGGGATGGATCAAACCGTTCTCAAGCGCAATGGTGACGGTCCCGATCGTCCCGTGCCCACACATTGGGAGACAGCCGGACGTCTCAATGAACAAAATGCCCACGTCGCAATCGGAGCGCGTAGGCGGGTAAAGGATCGAGCCGGACATCATGTCGTGTCCGCGAGGTTCGAACATCAGACCTGTGCGAATCCAATCGTACTCGGCAATGAAATGCTGCCGGCGGTCGAACATCGTCTCCCCCTTCAACTGGGGAATGCTACCGCCGGACACCACCCGAACCGGGTTGCCGCAGGTATGGCCATCAATGCAAAAGAAGGTGTGACGCGCCATCGCTCGCTCGCTGATCAGAGATATTGCCAACTTCCATCGAAGCGGCGAAGGATATCGTCAGTCCTTCGCCGCGACTTCCTCAGGCAGCTGATTTCAAGCCGACGTCCGGAAGAGTCGGACGGCTTCTCAGGGCCTTGTCCATGATCGCCTCCACCTCTGCGCGCTCGTGGGCGTTCAGAGGGAGGCGCGGCGGGCGAGTTAGTTCCGTTCCACGGCCCATGATTGCCTCACAGAGCTTGATGCATTGCACGAGATCCGGACGAGCGTCGAGGTGAAGCAGCGGCATGAACCATTCATAGAGCGCCTTCGCTTCTTCATAGCGACCCGCCTTTGCCAGCCTGAACAGGGTTTCGCCTTCCTGAGGAAAGGCATTCGACATGCCGGAGACCCAGCCGGCAGCGCCGAGCATCACGCTCTCAACCACGACATCGTCAAGACCGGCGAACAGAACGAAGCGATCACCAACCATGTTCTTCGTATCGGTAAACCGGCGGGTATCCCCTGACGAATCTTTGAAGCAGACGATCGTTTCACAATCGGCGAGAGAGACCAGGATGTCGGGGGTCACGTCATTTTTGTAGATCGGAGGGTTGTTATAAACCATCACAGGTAGGTCGGTCGCTTTGGCGACGCCCCGGAAATGTGCGGCGGTCTCGTGCGGCTTGGAGGAATAGACCAGGGCCGGCATGACCATGACGCCATCGAGCCCTACCCGCTCGGCTTCTCTGGCAACCTCCGAGGCGAAGGCCGTCGTAAACTCAGCGATCCCGGCGATCACCGGAACTCGTCCCCGAGCGACCCCTTTGGCAGTCTCCATGATTGCCACCTTTTCGGCTCGGCTTAGTGACGTGTTTTCCCCCACCGTTCCGCAGACGATCAGCCCGGAGACACCGTCTCTGATCAACCCATCTATCACCTGGGCCGTGGCCTCGAGGTCCAGCTCGTAGTTCGATTTAAACTGAGTGGTAACCGCGGGGAAAACCCCCTCCCATCCGATCTTGGCCATTCCGCCTTCTCCGATACTGGACATTGATGGGCATTATTGTAGATTGTATAAAATCTACCTTGTCAAGTCAGACGGGGGTATGTTGCTTTAGCGGCGATGACTCACGTGCATTGACCTCATCAACGGCGATCCAATGGGCCTTGAAACGAAATTAGTCGCCAAGCCGACACAAAAATCCCTTCAGCATCGGACAATCGCTGCTGCGGTAGCAGAAAGTCTGCGAGAGCGAATTTTGGACGGCGATTTCAAGGCCGGATTTCCCCTGCGGCAGGACGCCTTGGCAAACGAGTTTGGCGTGAGCCGAATCCCCATTCGCGAAGCATTGATGCAACTTGAGGCAGAAGGGCTCGTCAAGATTCACCCTCACCGGGGAGCCATAGTCTCGGAGCTTTCGACAGAGGAAGTCGAGGAGCTTTTTGAGCTCAGAGCCTTGCTTGAGCCGCGACTTTTAGGGGCGTCCGCCAACCGTCTCACGCAGGATGATTACAAGACGCTCAAACAGATCCTTCAGGAGTACAGTGCTGAACTCCGGGCGAACCATGTCAGGCGCTGGGGCGAATTGAATACACAGTTTCACGTGCTTTTGTACCGTCACGCAGAACAGCCTCGTACATTAGCGATCGTGGTTAATCTCCTTCAGGAATGCGACCGGCATACCCGCCTCCAGCTCTCCCTCACGGATGGCATGAAGCGCGCAGAGGCAGAGCATGCTGATCTCCTTCATCTCTGCGAGACCGGGCAGATCACAGCGGCCTGCGATCTTTTGAGGGCACATATCGAGGACGTCGGGAAATCGCTGCGGACATATCTCGAGCAGCATCAGCGACCGGGTGAAACCCGCTGAGTGCCAATCTCTCCAGAGACGGCTTCTCCAGGCCGATCTGCCGATTTCAGGCGCTTGGCGCTCACACGCCGATGATCGCGCCCTGAGATTTGCTCCCCAAGCGCTCATCCTTAACCTCGGCTTCTTACAAGGGACGGAGGTGCTGCGCGGTCGATGGAGACACGGCCCCTACCCCTTTGGAGATAACACTGAAGCGCCTGGAAGAAGGCACACTCGCACTTCGTAGATATTGCTACGTCCGATCTAAGATCGATATCCTAAATACAGGCAAGAGCTCTGTACGTAGACTACTAAACTCAAGAATATCCGCCGAACCTCTAAACGGCGACCGAGATTGGAACTGGGGGGCTCCAATGACAGCAGGAATTCGGGTGGGCGTGATCGACAAGCACCCTCTCTTTCGGGATGGTGTAGTCCTCGCGCTGCGCACTCAGGCGGACATAGAGGTCGTTGGCCAAGGGGCTTCGATTTGGGACGCGATCGACCTGGCGGAGAAGTCTCAACCGCACGTGATCGTGGTTGATGCCGGCACTTTGGATTGCAGCATGGGAGCGGTCGAGTCGATCCTCCAGCAGCATCCCTCAATCCGGATCCTTATTCTTGCTGATGAGGCATCCGAGGACCATATCCGCGCAGCTTTGAAGCGTGGCGTGCGGGGCTACCTGCTGAAAGGTAGCAGCGCCGGCGAGTTGGCCGAAACCGTGCGGGCGCTGAGCCTAGGACAGTGCTTCATCTCGCCAAGTCTCGCGGCGAAGCTGCTCATGCGGACTGGCCCTGAAGCGACAAGCGAGGCAACGGGATCAGGTCATCTGTCACACCTGACACCGCGCGAACAGCAGATCTTGTCGATTCTCGCTCAAGGCCGCAGCAACAAGGAGATTGGCAGCAAACTCGAATTGAGCGAGAAGACCATCAAACATCATCTGACGAACATTCTTCAAAAGCTGCATGTCCGGAACAGGGTGGAAGCCGCTCTTGTGGCATCCAATCACCTTTCTCAGAAGCGGCTAGCCTCCTGAACCAATCGCATACCGTTTCTGCCGTGTCTGCTCAGTGCCGGGAGAAATGATCAATCGAGGCTCACATCTCGCTGAAATGCTGAAGCATTCGAGTCGCGTCCGGTTCAATCCCGGTGAAGAGGCGAAAAGCGCCAACGGCTTGAAAGACCGCCATTCCTCCACCAGACATGGTGCGGCAGCCTCGCGCCCGGGCCTGCCGTAGCAATTCCGTTTCCAGCGGAAAGTAGACAATGTCGGAAACCCATAAATCGCGATGCAGTAGGTCCGCGGAGAAGGCCATGCCAGGATACTTGGCCATGCCGAGCGGAGTCGTGTTCACCACGCCGTGAGCAGTCGCAAGCGCCTCCGCAGGAGACACGCCGGAAAAGGCGCGCTCAGGACCGAAGCGGTTGCACAAATCTGCCGCGAGAACATCAGCCCTAGCCCTATCAGTATCGATCACGATTACCTGACCTGTCCCCAGTGTCAGAAGTGCGTGGGCAACGGCGGCCCCTGCTCCGCCGGCCCCGAACTGAACCACTCGGTCGCGTTCGACGTCGGGCAGTTCGCGCTGAAAGCTTTGTGCGAACCCCCACCAGTCAGTATTGTGCCCAATGCGATGCCCATCCTTCAGCACAACCGTGTTGACGGCGCCGAGCGCCGCCGCGTCGGGTGCCAGTTCGCCAACCAGCGGGATTACAGCCTGCTTGAACGGATGGGTGATGTTGAGTCCTGCAAACCCGAAATGTTCGGCAGCGGCCACGATATCCGGAAGCGAATGATGGTCTAGACCGAGCGCTTCGAAATCAATCAGCTTGTAAATGTATCGAAAACCCTGACGTGCCCCTTCCCGCTCGTGCAAGCTGGGTGTTCGCGACGCCTGAATACCGGTGCCTACGAGGCCAGCAAGGACAGACGGTCGTTTCCAAGAGCCCAAGCCTTCATCACCATGAGACTTCAGTTCCATCAGATCTTCGCTCTCCATGAACTCAACCAGCCTTCGTTGATTTCGAGATCATGGCGAGCAGGGAGCGCACAGCCGTCGGGTAGCCGTCAGTGCCCAAGCCTGCAATAACAGCGGTCGCCACCGGAGAAACATAGGATTTGTGATAGATCGGTTCGCGCCGATGGATGTTCGAGATATGAAGCTCGATAATCGGACCCGGAAACATCTTCAAGGCGTCCATGATCGCCATGGAGGTGAAAGTGAAGGCCGCCGGATTGATGATGATCCCACATCCCTCGTCGATGGCTTCATGAACCCATTCGATAAGCTCATATTCCCGGTTGGACTGTCGGAACACCAACGGGTGGTCGCCTGCGGCGCCCCGGCACAGGGCCTCGACTCCATCCAAGGTCGTGCGCCCATAAATCTCCGGTTCTCGCGTTCCGAGACGATTGAGATTGGGCCCATTGAGGATGTAGATCGGCTTGCTCATTGAGGTGCTTCTCGCGATTGGAGCAGGCTTATCCCTGGTAGCCGAACAGGCGCGGCAGCCAGAGCACGGTTTCAGGAACGAATGTCAGGATGGCCAGGGCGACGATCATGGCGAACAAAAAGGGCAGAGTGTCCCGAACGATGTCCCGCAGGGGCTCGCCTGATATGTTCGCCATGATGAAGAGAAGCAAGCCGTACGGCGGGGTGATCAGCCCGATCATGATATTGACGACGACCACGACCCCGAAATGGACAAGGTCGATGCCGAGAGCCTGAGCCGTCGGAATGAAGACCGGAACCACGATGAGCAGGATTGCGGTTCCTTCCAGGACGCAACCGAGGAGCAGGAGAAGAATGTTCACGAAGATCAGGAATCCGACCGGGGAGAGGTCCCACCCGGCCAGCAGCGCCTTCACCCCTTCCGGAATATTTTCGACAGTGACCACGTAATTGAAAACGAGCGCGCCTGCGATCAGCATTCCGATCGACGACGTGGTACGCGCACTGACTGCAAGCGACTGATAGAAATCGCGCCAACTCACGCTGCGGTAGAGCCCGGCGGAGATGAGAAGGGCATACGCTGCAGCGACCGCGGCGGCCTCTGTGGGCGTCATGACGCCGCTATAGATGCCGCCGAGGAGAACGACTGGCATCATGAGCGATGGAAGTGCCTCCCACGTGATGCGTGGAATTTTTCGCAGAGGGACCGGTTTTTCAACCGGGAAGTTCTTGCGGCGGGCCGTGATGGCGACAATGATCATCTGGCTCAGCGCCATGAGTAATCCCGGGATGACCCCACCAAGGAACAGAAATCCGATGGAGGCATCGGAAACAAGTGCATACAGCACCATCGGAATGGACGGCGGGATGATGGGGCCGATGACGGAGGATACTGCCGTTACGGCGGCGGCATAGCTCGGCGTGTATCGCCCGTCCCGGGTCATCATGACCTGCATCATGCGACCCGTGCCGGCAGCATCGGCGATGGCCGATCCCGACATCCCGGCGAAGATGATACTCTGTAGAATGTTGACCTGTGCAAGCCCGCCGCGGAAACGGCCAACGAGGGCATTGCAGAAGGCCATGAGTCGGTCGGTCATGCTGCCGATATTCATGAACTCGGCGGCAAGGATGAATAAAGGAACAGAGAGAATCACGTAGTTGGAGTACATTCCGTTGAGGAGTTGCTCGGCAGCAGTGCCCATGTCTTGGCCGGCCAGGAGCAGATACAAGATCGACCCTGCAATCATCGAATGCCCGATCGGCAACCCCAGGAATGCAAGAGCGGTGATCGCGACGAGTGACAGCGAGAAGGGGCTGGTCAGGTTCATACGCCGGAACTCGCCTTGGTGGGATCAAAATCATCCGGCGCGACGCCGCGCACTGCCTGCCACGCGAGCCAGATGTAGCGGATGATGGTTGCAACGACGAAAACGAGATAGATCGAAAACAACCAGTCGAACCGGATTTTGAGATAGCTGGTCTTTTCTACCTTCATGAAGGTGACATAGTCGAAAACTGCCGGGAGCGAGACGAGATACAGTGCGATAAGCGCTATGGCGGTGATGACGCACATGACCCTGCGGGCCTGGGGACCGACTGCACCGTAGATGATATCGAACCGGATTTCCTCGCGTTCGGTGACGACGAACGAGGCCCCCCAGAGGACGAGCCAGATCCAGAGGACGACACTGATCTCATGGGTCCATCCGATCGGGAGGCCGAGGAGATACCGGAATGCGATCTGCAATAGAAAGGCCAGGAACATCGCACCCAGCATAGCGGCCGCCACATTCTCGGCACGGCGAGCGAGCCAGGCACCAATCAATCGCAAGGATAAAGTCATGAAAGCCACCGCTTCCTAAGGAGGCACCGAGCCGATGGGGAAGTGCAGTCGCCGGACGATTGCGCACCGACGACTGCAGGTTCTCGCTACATCGCGTTGATCTTGTCGAGCATGCCAGGCTGCCAACCCTTCGCCAGGTCGGACGCCAGGTACTTCTTCTGTGCATATTCGCGGAAGGCTTTCAGGTCGGGTGTATAGACATCCAAGCCCCTTTCCTTGAAGAACGTCGCGAGCTCAGCCTCCTTTTTCAGATGCTCCTGCGTGCTCCATTCGATGGCCTTGTCGGCAGCGGCCTGGAAGGCTGCCTGCTTTTCAGGCGACATAGCATTCCAAACCTTGTTGGATACGGCCAGAACGTCGAACCCCACAAGGTGCGAGGTCAGAGCGACCTGAGACATGACCTCATAGAACTTCATGTTCTGTACGTTCGGAAGCGGATTGTCCTGACCGTCGATGGCGCCGGTCTGCAACCCTGTATAAACTTCGGCATAGGCCATGGGCGTCGGGTTTGCACCGAGTGATTGACCCAGGAACTGCCAGGCATCGCCTCCAGGCATTCGAAGCTTGATGCCGGCAAGGTCCTCAGGCTTGCTGATCTTCTTGCTTGGCTTGAGACCCACGTGCCTGGCGCCGAAATAAGTTGGGCCGAGGATGTGAATACCAAGCTGGTCGGAGGCCATTTTTTTGAGCTGCTGGCCAACATCGCTCGCGAACACCTTCTTCAAGTGATCGGCGTCGCGGAAGAGGTAAGCGGATGTCACGATGGACCAAGCCGGGATCTGGTTGGAGATGTCCTGTGGGGCGATATTGCCCATCTCGAGGTTGCCGCGTTGCATCGCGACGAGTTCGGTTCCCTGCTTGAACAGGGTGCCACCATAATACGGTTGGAGAGCAAACCCCTGCGCTTTTATCTCTTCTCCGAACCGCTTCATCATCTCGGCCCGGATATCCTGCTCCGAGAAGACCGCCGAGAATCTGAGATTAGTCGGGGCCTGAGCCTGGGTGCTGCCGCTCATGCCGCAAGCCAAAAGGGCCGCACACGCACCCACCAGGAAGCGACGATTGATCGTGAATGTCATAGTTCCCTCTCCTCTTCGTGTTGCGCATTAGTCTGCGTCTTTGCCGTACTATCTGCTTTGAGAAACCAAGAATCAATAGTCGATATCGAAAATCTCTGATAATCTGGATTTCAGCAGTTATTTTCGAATGCATGTAGAACGCGGCACTGTCGGAGGAAGCTCAGGCTCGATCATGGGGAAGTGGCTGAATGAGCATTGAACTGGTGGCAACGTCTATTGCCGACCAAGCCCATACCCGAATCCGGGACGATATTATTTTCGGGCGCCTCTCCCCTGGAACCAAGCTGCGGCTGGACCGGCTTTCGAGCCTGTACGGGGCGGGAGTCAGCACCCTGCGCGAGATTCTCAGTCGCTTGTCGTCCGAGGGGCTTGTCATCGCCGAAGGCCAGCGCGGCTTTCGGGTCGCTCCGGTCTCCCCTCAAGGTTTCGAGGATGTCGCGGCGATGCGGCTTCTCCTTGAAACCTATGCGCTGCCTCTGTCCTTTGCGGCCGGCGACCTGGAATGGGAGAGTCGCGTCGTCGCCGCCCATCACAAGCTCGCTTCCCTGGAGCGGCGGATGCTGGCCGGGGATCAGGGCGGCACGGAGCTCTGGAAACGATATGATAGGGAGTTCCACCAATCTCTCATTGGAGCCTGCGCTTCTCAGACCCTGCTTGATCTCTATGGCGGCGTTTTCGACCAGTACCTCCGGTACCAGATGGTAGCGGTCGTGTTCCGTGGCGAGATTGCCGCTAGGGAACACAAGGCGTTGCTCGACTGCGCTCTTGCACGCGATGCGGACCGGGCCTGCCAGGTACTGACCGGGCATGTGAACGGATGCGTGGCCTTCACCCTGGAAAGCGGGGCCTTGAAATGACAGATCACGGACAGGAGATTCCACAGCCTTCGACAGTTGGAGAAACCGCCTACCAGAAGGTCCGCGCCGACATCGTGTTCGGTCGCCTTCCGCCCGGCAAGAAGCTGAGGCTCGACGGGCTGAAAGCCGATTACGGTGCCAGCATCAGCACGCTCCGGGAAATCCTCAACCGGCTCCAATCGGAACGTCTGGTGGTCGCCGAAGGCCAGAAGGGATTCGAGGTCGCGCCCGTGTCGATCGCGAACCTGCGGGAGATCGCTGCCCTGCGCCAGCTCCTCGAATGTCGGGCCCTGGAGCAGTCATTCCGGGCCGGCGACATGGAGTGGGAAGGCCGGGTCGTCGCCGCCCATCACCGGCTGGCCCGCATGGAGGAGCGGATGGCTCATGGCGACAGAACGCATTCCGAGGAGTGGAAGCGGTACGACTGGCAGTTCCACCAGGCGCTGATCTCGGCCTGCGGATCGAAGATGCTGATCGACACCCATGCGGCCGTCTTCGACAAGTACCTTCGCTATCAGATGATCGCCTTGAGCTATCGCGGCGACATCGCGGAACGGGAGCATGCACAACTCATGGAATGCGCCCTGAAGCGGGACGCGAAGCGGGCCTGCGAAGTCCTCACGCAACACGTCGCCGGCGGCGTCGAACACGCCCTCGCCACCGGCACCATCAGATGACATCGGACGCGGCCGGCGGGATCAGCCCTGCTCCCGGCCCCGAGAGGACATGGACGAGGAGCATGCGCACAGCCATCGCCACCGTTTGCCTGAGCGGGACCCTCAGCGAAAAGATCGAAGCCATCGCGGCCGCACGGTTCAAGGGCGTGGAGATCTTCGAGAACGATCTCTTGTCCTTCAACGGCACACCGGCCGATGTGCGACGCATGGTCGAGGGCCATGGGCTTGAGACGATCACGTTCCAGCCGTTCCGCGACTTCGAAGGCATGCCCGAGCCGCAGCGCTCCAAGGTCTTCGCCCGGGCCGAGCGCAAGTTCGACGTGATGCAGGAGCTCGGCTGCGATCTCCTCATGGTGTGCAGCAACGTCTCTCCGGATTCCCTCGGCGGGATCGAGCGGGCGGCCGCCGATTTCCGGGAACTCGGCGAACGGGCGGAAAAGCGCGGCGTGCGCGTCGCGTTCGAAGCGCTCTCCTGGGGGCGCCACATCCATGATTACCGCGACGCCTGGGAGGTGGTCCGCCGGGCCGATCATCCTGCGGTCGGGCTCGTGCTGGATTCCTTCCATATCCTCGCGCGAGGGACGGACCTCGCGGCGATCCGGTCCATTCCGGCCGACAAGATCTTCCTGGTGCAGATGGCCGATGCGCCGAGGCTCGCCATGGATTACCTGTCCTGGAGCCGGCATTACCGGTGCTTCCCCGGACAGGGCGACCTGCCTGTCGACGAGTTCATGCTCGCGCTGAACGCGACCGGCTTCAATGGGCTCCTGTCCCTGGAGATCTTCAACGACCGGTTCCGGGCGGGCTCGGCGCGCAGCGTCGCGGTCGACGGGCACAGGTCCCTGATCGTCATGCTCGACGAGCTGCGCCGGCGCACGGGCACCGCCTCCCCGGATCTGCCGGCGCTGCCGCCGAAGGCCATCTGCTCCGGGGTGGAGTTCGTCGAGTTCGCCATCGACGAACGGGGTGCGGTGGAGTTCGAGCGCACCTTGGGCCGGCTCGGCTTCCGGAAGGCCGGCATCCACCGCTCCAAGGCCGTGACGCGATGGCGACAGGGCGGGATCAACATCGTGGTCAATGCGGACAAGGAGGGCTTCGCCCATTCCTTCAACATCACGCACGGCACCGCCGTCTGCGCCCTGGCCCTGCGCGTCGACGACGCTCCGGGGGCGGTCGACCGGGCGGTCGCCCTGCTGGATCAGCCGTTCCAGCAGCCGGTCGGTCCGGGCGAGATGACCATCCCGGCCGTGCGCGGCCTCGGCGGAAGCCTTCTGTATTTCGTCGACAACAAGACCGGTCTCGACCGGCTCTGGGATGTGGATTTCCAGGCCGTCGACACCGATGACGCCGCAGGAGCTGGCCTAAAGGCGGTCGACCACGTGTCGCAATCGATGCATTACGAGGAGGTGCTGACGTGGCTGTTGTTCTACACCTCCCTGCTGGAGGTGCGGAAAACGCCCGTTCAGGCGGTGATCGATCCCGGCGGCGTGGTGCAGAGCCAGGCCATCGAGACCGCCGACGGCGCGCTGCGGCTCATCCTCAACGCATCCCAGAGCCAGCGCACGCTGTCGTCCCGTTTCCTGAACGATCTCTTCGGATCGGGCGTCCAGCACATCGCCCTGTCGACCGACGACATCTTCGCGACGGTCGAGCAACTCAGGGCGAACGGCGTCGATCTCCTGCCCATTCCGGACAACTATTATGACGATCTCGAGGTGAGAACGGACCTCTCCGCGGACGAGGTCGCGCGGCTGCGCGCCTGCCACATCCTGTATGACCGGGAGGGCGCGGCCGAATACTTCCAGGTCTATACCGGAACCCTCGAGGGCGGGTTCTTCTTCGAGATCGTCGAACGGCGCGGCTACCAGGGCTACGGCGCGACGAACGCGCCGATCCGCCTGGCGTCGCAGACGCTTCTCACGTCCATGGCGGCTCCGCCCGAGATGTGACGACGGGCCGTCAGGTCCGCATGAGCCTGCGGGCCTCGGCGACGCTGGCGCCGGCCGCCGTGGCGAGGAGGCGCACGTCGTTGGGCAGGGTCACGAGGTCGAAGCCCCAGCCGATGGCCTTGGCCGCATAGCCCGGCGAGCCGCAATGGAGCGCCGCACGGATCCCGGCCTGATGAGCCGTCGCCAGAATGGTCTGAATGGCCTCGACCATCTCCGGCTCCTCGCGGTCGAAGCCGACGGGATAGCGCTTGCCGGTGAGCCCGAGAGTCAGATCGGCGGGACCGATATAGACGCCGTCGAGCCCCGGCGTCGCGACGATCTCATCGAGGTTGCGGAAGGCCTCCGCCGTTTCGATCATCGCGAAACAGAGCACGTTGTCGTCGGCCTCGCCCGCATAGTTCGACCCGGCCGAGAAATTGGCCCGGGTTGGCCCCAGGCTGCGGGTTCCGCCCGGCGGATAGCGGACATAGGAGACCAGCTCCGCCGCCTGCGCACGAGTGTTGATCATGGGGCAGATCACCCCATAGGCGCCGGCATCGAGCGCCTTCATGATGGCCGCAGGATCGAGCCACGGCACACGCACCAGGGGCGTGACGTCGCTCGAGCGCATGGCCTGCAGCATGCCGACCGCGGCCTGGTAGTCGATGACGCCATGCTGCAGGTCGATGGTGAGGGAATCGTAGCCCTGCTCCGCCAGGATCTCGGCCGTGAAGGCATTGGCGATCGACAGCCAGCCGTTCAGGACGGGCTTCCCGTCCGCCCAGAGAGACTTGATTCTGTTCGGCTCCATCCCGCCTCCTGGCCCGCTGGCAAATGACCGTCCTGATCGTGTAGCGCGCGGAGCCCGCCGCCGTCAAAAGAAGAGACCGGCGCCAGATGCCTGCGCCGGCCCCTCAGGCTCAGCGTCCGTTCGCCTTGCGCCAGGCTGCGAAGTCGCCGTGCGTCCGCTCATCCGTCGGCGGGTAGAGGCCCAGGATCGAGCGGCCCTTCAGCACCTCCTCCTGCACGAAGTCCTCGAACGCCGTCATCTCGACGGCCTCCGCGGCGATCTCGTCGGCCAGATGCGCCGGGATCACCACCACGCCCTCGCCGTCGCCCACCACGACGTCGCCGGGCCACACGGGCACGTCACCGCATCCGATGGGAACGTTGATGTCGAGGGCCTGATGGTGGGTCAGGTTGGTCGGCGCCGAGGGGCGGTTGTGATAGGCCGGGATGTCGAGCCGCGCGATCTCGGGCGAGTCCCGGAAGCCGCCGTCGGTCACCACGCCGGCGACTCCGCGCTTCATCAGGCGGGAGACCAGAATGCCGCCCGCCGAAGCCGCGCGGGCATCCTTGCGGCTGTCGATCACCATGACGGCGCCGGGCGGGCACTCCTCGACGGCCTTGCGCTGCGGGTGGGCGCGATCCTGGAACACGCCGATCGGGTTCAGGTCCTCCCGGGCCGGGATGTAGCGGAGGGTGAAGGCCTCGCCGACCATGTTGCCGAGATTCGGGTTGAGCGGGCGAACGTCCTGGATGAACTGGTTGCGCAATCCGCGCTTGAAGAGGGCCGTGCACAGGGTCGCCGTGCTGACGGCCTTGAGCTTCTCGCGGGTGTCCGGTTTGAGCGTGGTCATGATTGTCTCCATCTGTCAGTAGATCGCCGGCTCGCCCGTGGGCGCACCGAAGCTCGTCTCCAGGAAGTCGAAGTCGCAGCCCTCGTGCGCCTGCTTGATGTGCCGGGTGAACATCCAACCATAACCGCGCTCGAAACGCGGCTCGGGCCTGACCCATGCGGCGCGACGCCGCTCGAGCTCCTCGTCGGGGACATCGAGGCTGATGGTGCGCTCCGCTACGTTCACCGAAATCATGTCGCCGGTCTTTACCAGGGCCAGCGGCCCGCCGATATAGGATTCCGGCGAGACATGCAGGATGCACGCGCCGTAGCTCGTGCCGCTCATGCGGGCATCCGACAGGCGCAGCATGTCACGCACGCCCTGCTTTACCAGTTTCCTCGGGATCGGCAGCATGCCCCATTCCGGCATGCCGGGCCCTCCCTGCGGGCCTGCGTTGCGCAGAATGAGGATGTGGTCGGCCGTCACGTCCAGGTTCTCGTCGTCGATGGCGGCCTTCATGGAGGGATAATCGTCGAACACGAGAGCAGGCCCCGTGTGCTTCAGATAGCGCGGATCGCAGGCGCTCGGCTTGATCACGCAGCCGTCGGGAGCGAGGTTCCCCTTGAGGACCGCGAGCGCGCCCTCGGCATAGATCGGGTTGTCGACGCCGCGGATGACGTCGTCGTTGTAGACCTCCGCCCCGGCGATGTTCTCGCCCAGGGTCCGGCCGCTGACGGTCATGGCATCGAGGTGGAGATGATCCCTGATGCGGGTCATCAGCGCCGGAAGACCGCCGGCATAGAAGAAATCCTCCATCAGGTACGTGTCGCCGCTCGGCCTGACATTGGCGATGACCGGCACTTTGCGGCTGGCCGCCTCGAAATCGTCGAGGCCGATCTCCTGACCGGCCCGCCGCGCCTGGGCGATCAGGTGGATGATGGCGTTGGTCGAGCAGCCCATCGCCATGGCGACCGCGATGCCATTCAGGAACGCCTCGCGGGTCTGGATCCGGCCAGGGGTCAGATCCTCCCAGACCATCTCCACGATTCGCCGTCCGCATTCGGCGCTCATGCGGACATGGTTGGCGTCGGGGGCCGGAATGGACGACGCCCCCGGCAGGGTCATGCCGATGGCCTCGGCGATCGCCGTCATGGTCGAGGCCGTGCCCATGGTCATGCAGGTGCCGTGGCTGCGTGCGATTCCGGCCTCCATGTTGAGCCAGTCGGCATCCGTGATCGTGCCGGCCCGGCGTTCGTCCCAGTACTTCCAGGCATCCGAGCCGGATCCCAGGATCCTGCCCTTCCAGTTGCCGCGCAGCATCGGGCCCGCCGGCAGGTAGATGGCCGGCAGCCCCGCGCTCGTGGCGCCCAGAAGCAGCGCGGGAGTGGTCTTGTCGCAACCGCCCATCAGGACGACGCCGTCGACGGGATGCGACCGCAGCAGCTCCTCAACGTCCATGGCCAGCATGTTGCGGTAGAGCATGGTGGTCGGCTTGACGTATTGCTCGGCCAGCGAGATCCCGGGGAGCTCGACCGGGAAGCCCCCGGCCTGAAGGACGCCCCGCTTCACATCGTCGACGCGCTGCTTGAAATGCGCGTGGCACGGGTTGATGTCGGACCAGGTGTTGAGGATGGCGATGACGGGGCGGCCGACCCAATCCTTGGGGGCGTAGCCCATCTGCATCATGCGGGAGCGATGACCGAAGCCCCGCAGGTCGTCGGGCGCGAACCAGCGCGCGCTCCTGAGCGTCTCAGGCGTCTTTCGTGCAGTCATGGTGCGAACACTCGTCGATTGAGAGGAAGGATGGGCGGAGCCGATGGCAGCTCAGCTCTGCAGGCCCCACTTCCGGATGGTCTTGCGCTCGATGGTCCTGAAGATCAGGTTCTCGACCACCAGACCGATGATGATCACGGTCAGCAGTCCCGCGAACACGGACGGGATGTCGAGCAGGTTGCGGTTCTCGAAGATGAACCAGCCCAGTCCCCCCTGGCCCGACGACACGCCGAAGACGAGCTCCGCGGCGATCAGCGTGCGCCAGGCGAAGGCCCAGCCGATCTTGAGGCCCGTCAGGATCGACGGGAAGGCGGCCGGAACCAGGATCTTGAACACGTAGGACAGCCCTTTCAGGCCGTAGTTGCGCCCCACCATCCGCAGGGTCTGCGACACGCCGAGGAATCCGGAATGGGTGTTGAGCGCCACGGCCCAGAGAACCGAATGGATCAGGATGAAGACGAGGCTGCCGTTGCCGAGGCCGAACCAGATCAGGGCCAGGGGCAGCAGCGCGATGGCCGGCAGAGGGTTGAACATCGCCGTCATCGTTTCGAGGAAATCGGTGCCGATGCGGGTATTGATCGCCAGGATGGTCAGGATCGACGCGATGGTGACGCCGGACGCGTAGCCCATCAGGAGCACTTTGAGCGAAGTCCAGGCCCTCGCCGGGAGCGTGCCGTCGGCGATCCGGTCGACCATGGTCGATAGCGTGTCGCTCAAGGTCGGGAAGAGAAGCGGATTATCCAGGTAACGGCCGTAGATCTCCCAGACGATGCCGAGAAAGATAATGATCACGGTCTTGCGGACGAAGCCGTTTCCCCAGGCCAGCTCGAAGGTGCTGAGCCTGCGCTCGACCTCGCCCGTATGCGTTTGCGCTGCTGCCGTCTCGGCGCGCATCACGATCTGTGCTTGGCTCATGAGCGTCATCCCTAATGTGCGACTTCGTCGGCGAACAGAAGTTCGTGAATGTGTTTCTCGAGCTGCCCGGCGCTGCCGTCCGTGGGCGAGACGCGGTCCACGTCGTTGACCTCGGCCTTCACGCGACCGGGATGGGGCGACAGAAGCAGGATGCGGTTCCCGATCTTGATCGCTTCCGCGATGGAATGGGTCACGAACATCACGGTGAACTTCGTGTCCTCCCAGAGCTGCAGAAGCTCGTCCTGGCAGGTCCTCCGTGTGAGCGCGTCGAGGGCTGCGAAGGGCTCGTCCATGAGCAGGATGTCCGGCTCCATGGCCATGCCGCGGGCGATCGCGACGCGCTGCTTCATGCCGCCCGACAGCGTGTGCGGGTAGGAGTTGACGGCGCGCGTGAGATTGACCTTCTCAATATAGGCACGGGCCCGGTCCTCCGCCTCCTTGCGCGGCAGCTTTCGCGCGGCCAGCAGGGGAAACATCACGTTCTCCAGAACGGTCTTCCACGGCAGCAGCTGATCGAATTCCTGGAACACCATCATGCGGTCGGCGCCGGGCTCGGTGACGTCGCGACCCTTGATACGGATGCGCCCTTCGCTCGGGCTCAGGTAGCCGCCGACCGCCTTGAGGAGCGTGGACTTGCCGCATCCGGACGGGCCGAGCAGAACGAAGCGATCCGACTGGTTGACCTGGAAGCTGACCCGATCGGTCGCCGTTACGAGAACGCTGGGAGTCTTGTAGCGCAGCGTGACGCCACTGACGTCGAGAAGAGCGGACATCGATCAATACCTGACATGAAAAGGGATGGGGCGCCCGGCCTATGCGCCGGGCGCCAGGCGCGATTCGTCAGCTGCCGTTGAGATCGTGCGCGATCGGCAGATAGAAGTCCTTCCAGGATTTGGGCTGGGTCTTGAGCGTGCCGATCTTGTAGAGGTGGTCGGCGAACTTCATCGTGCCCTGCGGCTCGAGGTTCCATTCCATCATGCCGGGCTCCTTGAGCCATGCGAGCAGGTCGTCCGGGCTGGTCTTGTCGCCGGTGATCTCCTTGTAGATGTCGACCGCCGCCTTCGTGTCGCTGCGGATGAAGTCCTGCGCCTCCTTCGACGCGGCCCGGACCGCCTCGATGACCTTCGGGTTGGCCTCGGCGAACTTCGTGGTCGTGAAGAACTGGCCCTGCGTGAGCGGCCCGCCGATGATGTCGGGCGATTGCAGGATAATGCGGGCACCGGGAACGGTCTTCATCTCGATGTACTGGAAGGGCGGCGCCGCGAAGTGGTTCTTCACCTCGTGCTGCGGATTGGTCATGGCCACGACGGCGTCGGGGTGGCCGAGCTGCACCGTGTTGGCGTCGAGCTTCGACCATTGGTCGGCGCCGAACTCCTTGGCACTCGCCATCTGGAGCAGGATCGCCTGGGTCGAGACCTTGACGGTCGGCACGGCGATCTTGTCGCCCGGGCCGAAATCCTTCAGCGACTTGATCTTGGGATCGTGCGTCACGAAGGCGAGCGGCAGGGCCGACGAGGCCACGATGCCCTTCACGCCGCCCTTGGTCCGGTCCCAGAGCAGGAGCAGGTTGCCGACGCCGGTATTCACCATGTCGACGCCACCCGACAGGAGCGCGTCCGTCTGCGCGCCGCCGCCGCTGAAGGTGATCCACTTGGTCTTCAGGTCGGGCAGTCCGAGGCGGGCGGCGTGCTTCTCGATGAGGTGCTGCTTCTCGATGATGTGGGTCGGCAGGTAGATGATGCCGGGCTGCCGCGTGATCGAGACCTCATTCTTCTGCTGCGCGAGGGTCGGATTCGCGAGAGCGGCGAGCCCGACGGCGGCCGCGATACCGGCGCACAGGCGCCTCATCTGCTTCTTCATGGTGCTTCCTCATGGTGGGCCCCTCTTGTCGGGAGCCTCGATGGCCAAGCTCGGCCCATCAGCCGATAGCTCATACACTAATGCATTAGTGCATTCGGCACAAGTGTGGTATAGACAGGGCCGACGAAAGTTCAGGTTCCTTCCGATGCCGCCATCCCGCACCGCTTCCGCTCCACGACCCGCGATTCCCGCCACGGATCGGCTCGAACGTGGCCGGCAGGCAGCCCCCCAGGTCTTCGAGCAGCTGCGGGAGATGATCATCTCCCTGGCCCTGGCTCCCGGAACAGTCCTGAACCGGGTTACCCTGCAGCAGGAATTCGGGCTCAGCTCGACCCCGATCCGGGATGCGCTCCTGAGGCTCCAGGAGGACGGACTCGTCGACATCTTCCCGCAGCATGCGACCGTCGTCAGCCCGATCGACCTGAGGCTCGCCCAGCAGGCCCATTTCCTGCGCCGCTCCCTGGAGCTCGAGATCGTCCGCGACCTGGCGCTCGCCCGCGACCCCAGGCTCGTCGCCAGGCTTCAGGGCTTCCTGGCCCAGCAGCAGGCCCTGATGGAGGCGGCCGATTTCGAAGCCTTCTCCATGGCCGACCAGGCCTTCCACCAGCATCTCTACGAAGCCGCCAGGATGAACGACCTGTGGGGTCTCGTGCGCAGCCGCAGCGGCCATATCGACCGCCTGCGCCGCCTCCATCTTCCCACGCCGGGCAAGGCTCAGGACATCGTGCGGCATCACAGGCTGATCGTGCAGGCGATCGCCGATGGATGCCCCGAGGACGCCCAGGAGCATCTGCGCCACCACCTCTCCGGGACCCTGTCCTACGTGGACGAGATCCGGGCGAAGTATCCCGGCTATGTCCGAGGCTAGGCGGCGGAGCCGCAGATCTCGGCCGGGTCATCGGCCATCGCGCCGGCGGCGCTAGACGGACTGCAGAGGCTTCGGCTCCGTCCGGACATACCGCGCCGCCCAGAGCGCGGCCTGCGTGCGATTGCAGGCTCCGATCTTCTTCAGGATCGCCTTGACGTGAACCTTCACCGTGGCTTCGGACAGGTTCAGCCTGCGGGCGATGACCTTGTTGGGCGCCCCATCCCTCAGGCAGGTGAGGATCTGGGCCTCCCGGCTGGACAGCTTCCGGCTCTGATGGCCATTGACGCTCATCGGAACCAGACCTTCGCCCGCATCACCCTCGGCGTCGTTCAGCCCCAGCCGTGCGATCGGCAGCACGATGGTGGCCGGAAGAACGATCTCCCCCAGCATCACCAGTTCGAGCGACTTGACCAGCACATCCTGCCGCTGATTTGACAGGCAGAAGCCATGCACTCCTGCGCTCCACGCGGCGTGCACGACGCCCGGATCGAAGGAATCGGCCAGCATCACCATTCGTGCATCGGGAGCATGGGTCTTCAGCCGTCTCACCAGGTCGATGGTGCCGTCCGTGAAGCTGCTTCCATCGATGATGAAGAGTACGGACGCCTCGTCCTCGATCCGGGGCAGGCTTGAAAACCCGTCGATGATGTCGTGCCAGACGATGAAGCCTGCCTCCGACAGGACGTTTTCCAGACCGAGGCGAAGCAGCGGATTTGTGCAGACCGGAAAGACGATCGCCGATGAGCAGGCACGATCGTTATAGGTCAAGCGGGTTTCGCCGGCGCTTTGTAACGACATGTCGTGTTCGCCTTTTCTTTGCGCAAATGTGTTTTCCAAATATGTTTTCTGGTCATGCAGGCTCAGCCGTCACTGGATGACGTAGACAATCTTGCGGGATGTCGCATCGACGATCACGCGGCGGCCATCGACCATCGCGTAACGATAGGTCTCATGCTTCGGAATCGGGTGCAGCTCGACGGTCTCGGACAGACTGTCGCCGACAGATGTTCCTTGGGCGACGGAGGTCGTCGGGGACCGCTCCAGACCGACCGCCAGCCGGGCCGACAGGTCAGCCGCAATGGTGCGAACGGCCTCCGGGATGGCGTGCGATGGGTTGACCGAGGCCGTCGCAAGCGGGCCCGTTGCATTCGGCGCCGTGGTGGGGGTTGCAATGGTCCCAACGGAGAAGACGGCAAAAGCCAGATGGTACGCGACTCTCATACTCATCCTCTATCACTCGCCAGATTGGACAGAGAACGGAAGAGCCCGCGGGTTTATTCCACCTTTTCTAGAAAAATTCTCAAGTACCCGGGGCTCCGCGAAGGCTGCCCCTCGCGGAACGACCTCACGGAGAGGTCTCGGCGAGAGCCTTGGCCTCCGCCTCCTCGGCAAGAGGCTCACCCGCCCCGATCGTCTGCAGATACGCCGCCGTCGGATCGCCTCCGCCGCTCGGCACGTACGCGTCCTGGCCGACGGGCGTTGCGAGGGCGAAGGTCGCCTTCCACTCGCCATCGCGGCACGCGACCGCCTCGGCGGCCTCGGCAGGAGCATGCAGCCGAAATTCACGACACAGGGACCCGTCCGCAAGGCGATAGGTCGAGATCACCCGCAGGCGGCCGAACGGCAGGTCCACGTCCTGTCCCGAGCCCGTTCTGTCCAGTTCACGATGGAGGATGGGGCTGTCCAACCGAGCCAGCAGCCCATGCGCTTCGGGCCTGTTCCACCAACCCGCAAAGTAGCCCAACGCAAGCGCGACGGCGGCGACGGACGCGGCCATGGCCCATTGCCCGAGCGCTTGGTTCGATCTCAGCCGTTCGCCCCACGACACCTTGACGCGCGGCCCCGATGTCGCTCCCGCTGCGGCCTCATAGGCCTTGATCTGGGCCGAAACGGCGGACCGCAAGTGCGCCGGCACATCGGGCGACAGGGCATCCGAGAGGGCCGAACGGGTCAGGCGGCGGCTCTGCTGAAATTCCATGATCCGCCTGGCCACGGCCGGATCCTCCGCCATCGCCTTGGCGATCGCAGCAGCCGTGGGTTCCTCGAGCTCGCCGTCGGCAAAGGCCATCAGGATCTCATCACTGAGGTGTAGCTGAGACATCACAATCGCTCCCCTGGTCCTTTCGTCGGCGCCTAGGCGGCGTCCGTCATCTCCATCAATCGCCTGCGCGCCCGTGCGAGCCGGCTCATGACCGTCCCGATGGGAACCCCCAGGACCTCGGCAGCCTCCCGGTAGCTGAGATCTTCGGCGCAGACCAAAACAAGAACCTCCCTTTGCTCCTGCGGCAGGCTGTCGATGGCGCGCTGAACCTGCGACAGGACCAGCCTGTTCAGGACAGGCCCCTCTCCCGGATCCCCGATGAGCTGCGTCTGCAGCGATACATCTTCCGTCATGCCTTCGGCCTTCATCCGTCTGAGGTGATCGATCCAGTGGTTGCGGAGAATGCGGAACATCCACGCATCGAACTTGGTCCCCGGCGTCCAGCTGCCCGCATTGGCAAGGGCGCGCTCGCAGGCCCCCTGAACGAGATCATCCGCCAGGGGTTGCGAACGGCAAAGCACAAGCGCAAAGCGCCTGAGCCGGGGCAGAAGCGCCACCAGTTCCTGTCCTATGGCTGCCGGCATTCCTGCTCCGCATGGACTCTTCGCATCATAACGAAGGAACGAGCCGATTTATTCCCGACGACGTGAGAGGAGCCCTCGGACCGAATGGGAGGTCGACGGCTCCACCTGCTGGACAAGATATCGTCCAGGACAGGGCTTTCCACCTCTCCGAGAAAAAAGGCAGCCCAGGCGGGGCCGCCCATGTCCAAGAAAAAGGGCGGCCCTGATGGGCCGCCCATGCCGCACTCGGGAAAGAGCGGTTGTTAGCGGATGACCTGCACGATCTTGTGGCTGCCCGGCTCGACCAGCACCGGGGTGTTGTTCACCACCGTGTACTTGTAGCCCTTCACCTTGTACTGGGCCGGAACCTCGTAATAGGTCACGCCGGACTCAGGCAGAGTGGCGCCGACACGCACCTCTTCCTTGTAGCTGTAGGACGGCACGGACTGGGTCGTCACGTACTGGCGGAATTCCGGCTGCTGCTGGTCGGCGATGCCGCCCACGATGGCGCCCGTGACGCCGCCCACGGCAGCGCCGACCGGACCACCGACGATCGCGCCGCCGACGGCACCCGTGGCCGCACCGGCAGCAGCGCCGCCAGACTGGGCGAAGGCAGCCGCAGGGGCCAGGGAGGCAAGAACGATACCGGCAACAAGGATCTTCTTCGACATGATCGTACTCCTGAATGAACGTTCGGGCTTCGCACCCGGCAACCGATAACGCATCATCCAACAAGTAGTTTCCAAGCAACTTGGAGAACGTCGGGGAAGATTTGCGAACCCGACAGAATGAATAAACGTTCATCATTCTGATCCCACAGTATATATCCCGCCGTTATTCATGTTCCGTTCATCTTGCCGGCCCTTTGACGCTGCAGAAGGGGCAGGAACCCTCGAGGCGTTGGCTCGAATTGTCGGTCGTTCTCCGGACTCCCCGTTATGACCGAAGGCCACCGTCTATGCTGAAAGCCCGCTTCAGACTTAGGCAGCCATGGCTGATGGGATGCCTACCAGACATTGCATCGCTCTCGTATGGCGGCACGCGATGCGCCTGCCGAAGGTTGAATGCGCCTGTTCCACAGGCGGCGCGAGAGAGCGGCACGCGCGATCCTGGCGCACTCGATCGAAGCGCCGGATACGCATTCGGAGACGCTATGCACTCCGACCATGATGAGGCAGAATGACCTCTCGATGAGGAGAGTGAGTCATGGAAGCGCTGGTGCTGGAGCGCAAGGACGAACTCCACTTGCGCGACATTGCGCTCGAGGAAACTCTGGGACCTCGCGACGTGCGGATCGCCCTTCGAACGGTGGGCGTCTGTGGCAGTGACGTGCATTACTACACTCATGGAGCCATCGGGCCGTTCGTCGTCAGGGAGCCGATGATCCTCGGGCATGAGGCGGCAGGACAGGTCGTCGAGGTCGGATCGGCCGTGACGGAACTGAGCCCGGGCGATCGCGTCTGCATGGAGCCCGGCATTCCCGATCCGACGAGCCGCGCGACGCGTCTCGGCAAATACAATCTCGATCCGGCCGTTCGCTTCTGGGCAACACCGCCTGTGCACGGCGTGCTGCGGCCGACCGTCGTGCATCCTGCCGATTTCACGTTCAAGCTTCCCGGTCATGTCTCCTACGCCGAAGGCGCCATGGTCGAGCCTCTGGCCGTGGGGGTCCACGCCGCCACCAAGGTGCAGGTCCAACCCGGCGACCTGGCTGTCGTCATCGGAGCCGGACCGATCGGCATGATGACGATCCTGGCCGCCCTGGCTGCGGGCTGCTCCCGGGTCATCGTGAGCGACATCCACGAGCCGAAGCTGCACATGGCCCGCAAGCTCGGTCCCGTCATCCCGGTGAATGTGAGAAGCGAGGATCTGTTGGCCGCTGTCAGGCGCGAGAGCGACGACTGGGGGGCGGACGTCATCTTCGAATGCTCGGGCTACCCGCCCGCCATGGCGGACATGTTCGACCTCGTCTGTCCGGGCGGGAAAGTGGCTTTGGTCGGCATTCCGCTCGAGCCCTTCGCCTTCGATGTGAGCAAGGCGCAGGTCAAGGAGGTCCGAGTCGAGAGCATCTTCCGCTACGCCCATGTCTACCCGCGGGCGGTGGCGATGATCGCGTCAGGACGAATCGACGTGAAGCCTCTGATCACCGATCGCTTTGCCTTCAAGGACAGCGTCGAGGCGTTCGATTTCGCCAAGGCCATGCCGCCCGCTTCCGTGAAGGTGCAGATCGACATGCCGGGTTGAACCGGGCTCAGGCGCCGCCGTTCAGGTAGCGCTGCAGCGTGGCGCGGACGCCGTCGCGCCACAGATTGTTCAAAGACGCTTCGAAGCGCGAGCGGAATTGCGGCGCATCCGCGACATCGCCGAAGATGTCGCGCAGATCGAGAAACGACGTCGGATCGTCCTTCGCGGCCAAAGCCGCGGTGGTCAGGCGGCCGGCATTGGGATCGTCGAGCGTGAAAGGCTCGCCTGAATCGGTCGTTCCGGCACAGTACCTGCACCACAGGGCGGATTCGAGGGCCAGTCCCGTCACGTCACTGCCCATCTTCAGTCGGTCGCGCGTGGAGGGAAGAATGAATTTGGGCTGCCGGTTGGAACCGTCCTGAGCGAGACGCGGGATCGTGTCTCCGACATCCGGATTGGCGAAGCGTCGGGCGATCAGACCGTAATAGTCCTGAAGATCGACTCCGGGCACCGGCGGCACGCAGGGGATGATCTCGTCCGTCTCGAGCTTGTCCAGAAAGCCGCGCACGAGCGGGTCGGCCATGGCGTCGTGCACGAAATGGATCCCCAGGAGTCCTGCCGGATAGGCGATCGTGGCATGGCCGCCGTTGAGGATCCGAAGCTTCATGAGCTCGAAGGCCGCCACATGCGGCGTGAACGTGACGCCGACCTCCTCCAGGGCTGGACGACCCGTCGGGAAGTTGTCTTCCAGGACCCACTGGCGGAACGGCTCGCAGAAGACCGGCCAGTTGTCCTGAACCCCGAACCGCTCCTTCAGGATGGCGCGCTCCCGGTCCGTCGTCGCGGGCGTGATCCGGTCGACCATGCTGCTCGGAAAGGCTACCTGCTCCCGCACGTAGGCGGCGAGCGCCGGGTCCACGAGATCGGCGAGGCCCGCCACCGCATCCTGTGCCACCTGCCCGTTATGGGGGATGTTGTCGCACGACATCACCGTGAAGGGCGCAAGCCCCTGGTCGCGGCGGCGCCGGAGCGCAGCCAGGAGAACACCGAATACCCCTTTCGGCGCATCCATGTGGGCGGCGTCGTGGACGATGTCCGGATGGTTCGGATTGAACGCTCCCGTCGCCGGATCGATGCAGTAGCCGCCCTCCGTGACGGTCAGGGACACGATGCGCAGGGCCGGATCGTCCAGGGCCGCCACGATGGCGCGTCCGTCCTCGTTCACGGGCACGAACCCCACCATGGCGCCGGTCACGCGGGCGATGTTGGCGCCGGGATCGAGTTCCACCACCGTAGTGAGCCAGTCCTGAGG
Source organism: Microvirga sp. HBU67558 (assembly GCF_018069605.1). Lineage (NCBI taxonomy): Bacteria > Pseudomonadati > Pseudomonadota > Alphaproteobacteria > Hyphomicrobiales > Methylobacteriaceae > Microvirga > Microvirga sp. HBU67558. The sequence goes on from NZ_JAGPUP010000563.1 coordinate 73,742, forward strand.
CTCCAGCGCCTGCCGCATCGCCCTGTCGCCAGCGCGAATGCCCGCGCCGATCAGAGCCCAATCGCGATCTTTCCCGGCATTGAAGAGGTCGTCCAGGTAGACCGCCTGATGGGCCCGGTGGAAGTTGCCGACGCCGATATGCAGGATGCCCGCCCGAAGCTCGTCGCGCGCGTATCGAGGCGTGGCGACCTCGGACGACAGACGGGGGAGACTGGCGAGATTCAAGGACTGGGTCATGACGGTTGGACCTGATCGGGCACGGGAGAGATACGGTTTGCGGGAGCGGCCGCCGGGTCACGGACTATGCCGCGATGTCCCGTGATGATGTCAACGGCCTTGTCGGCAATGGCGAGCACGGGCGCATTGGTGTTGCCGCTAGGAATTGTCGGCATGATGGAGGCGTCGACGATCCTCAAGCCAGCGATGCCGCGAACCGACAGATCCGGCGTCACGACGGCATGGTGATCTTCGTCTGTTCCCATGCGACATGTGCCAACCGGGTGGTAGTTGGTCTTCACGGTCCTGCGGCAGTGATCGGCAAGATCCGCATCCGACGCGGTGCCCGGTCCGGGAAAGATCTCGCGGGCCACCATTTCCCGGACGGGGCTCGTCGCGAGGACCTCCCGGGCATAGCGCAATCCCGCAATGCTCAGGCGAAGGTCGTCGGGGTGGCCGAAGAATTGCGGATCCACCCGCGGCAATACCGCGGGATCCGCGGATGCAAGCCGCACCGAACCGCGCGCCTTCGGCCGCAGCAGACAGGGGTTCATGGTCACGCCATGGGTCGGCTCGACTCCGGAGACGTCGCGATCGAGATAGACGGTCGGAACGCAATAGAGCTGGATCGTCGGCCGGTCGCCGCCGTCGGGATCGATGAAGGCGCAGGCCTCGACTCCCGTGGTCGTCACGGCGCCCGACTTGAACAGCACGAATTGCAGCCCGCTGCTCAGCATCGCGAGGCCGCGATCCTGGCCGAAATAGCCGAAGTCCCCCGCGGTCGTGGCCACGATGGGGACTTCATGATGGTCCTGCAGGTTCCGGCCGACGCCGGGCAGGTCGACGGAGACCGTGATCCCATGGCGCGAGAGCTCGTCGGCCGGGCCGATGCCCGACAGCATCAGAAGCTTCGGCGTCATGTAGGTGCCGGCCGCGAGGACCACCTCCGCGTCGGCGAAAGCGCTCTCCCATCCGGGGGCGCCGGCGAGATCCACGCCGACCGCCCGCGCCTTTTCGAGCCGAACACGGGTGACCGTGGCGTCCGTCAGCACCGTCAGGTTCGGGTGAGACAGCACGGGCCGCAGGAACGCGTCGACCGCGCTGCACCGGCGGCGCGTGGTCCAGTCGATCGTGTGCTGCATGAACCCGACGCCGTTCTGCTTGGCGCCGTTGAAGTCGGGCGTGAAGGGAACGCCCATCTCTTGCATCGCCTGCACGAAGGCGCGGCTCATGGCGCAGTGCTGGCCCAGATGGGACACCTTCAACGGACCGCTCACCCCGTGATAGGGCGCGCCGAGGTGATCGTTGCCCTCCTGGCGGATGAAATGGGGAAGGAGATCCCTGTAGCTCCACCCGGCGCCGCCCAGGGCTCTGTCCCATGCGTCGTAATCGTCGGTCTGGCCCCTGATGTAGACCATGGCGTTGACGGCGCTTCCGCCGCCCAGCACCCTCGCCTGCGGCACGATGGGAGCGCGGCCGCCGAGCTGCTCCTGGGGGAGCACGTGGTGCATCGTGAGATAGGTGTCCCGGGCGAGAAACTTCATGTAACCCGCCGGCATGGCCAGGATCGGGCTCACCCGGGGACGCCCTGCCTCAACGAGCAGCACGCGGGCATCGTGCTCGGCCACGAGGCGGCTCGCCACGACGCAGCCTGCGCTGCCGCCGCCCACGACAATATAATCGAACTGCCTGGAGGCCATGATCTGCCTCTCGCAGGAAGGCGTCAGCTCGCCTTGCGGGTCGGCAGCCGACGCAGATTGGCGAGCGGGTGCCTCTGCGCGCGCTCGAGCGCGAGTCCGTCGCCGTCGAACAGGTGGCAGGTCGCCGGATCGAGCTTGATCGCGATGCGTTCATGCACGGCGGTCGGGATCTCCCCGTCCGCTTGTACGATCAGCATCGTGCCGTCCTTGATCTGAGTATAGAGGAACGTTTCGCCGCCGAGGCGTTCGACGACCATCACCTCCCCGGTGATCTCCCCCTCGCCGGCCAGGCGCATGTGCTCCGGGCGGATGCCGAGGGTGACGGCATCGCCGACCCTCTGGCGTCCAGGCCGGACCGGCACCGACAGGGGTGCCCCGCCGGCGAGCTGGATCGTGGTCGCCGCATCCGTCACCGACGTCACCGTTGCGGGCAGGAAATTCATCTTGGGACTGCCGATGAAGCCTGCCACGAACAGGTTCCTGGGGTGATGATAGAGCTCCAGCGGCGTACCGGCCTGCTCGACGACGCCGCCCTGCAGCACCACGATCTTGTCGGCCATCGTCATGGCCTCGACCTGGTCGTGGGTGACGTAGATCATCGTCGCGGCGAGCTCGTCGTGGAGCCGGGCCAGCTCGATGCGCATCTGGACGCGCAAGGCCGCATCGAGGTTGGAGAGCGGCTCATCGAAGAGAAAGACCTTCGGCTTGCGCACGATGGCCCGGCCGATCGCCACGCGCTGCCGCTGGCCGCCGGACAATTCCTTCGGCTTGCGGTCCAGGAGCTTGTCCAGGTGCAGGACGCGCGCGGCCTCCGCCACCTTAGCGCGCCTCTCCTCCTTGGGCACGCCGGCAAGCCGCAGCGAGAACCCCATGTTGTCTGCAACCGACATGTGCGGGTAGAGAGCATAAGACTGGAACACCATCGCCAGACCACGGTCGGACGGCGGCACGTCGTTGACCCTCTGCCCGTCGATCAGAAGATCGCCCTCGGTGATCTCCTCGAGGCCGGCGATCATCCTGAGAAGCGTCGACTTTCCGCATCCGGAAGGCCCGACGAAGACGCAGAACTCGCGGTCGTCGATGGAGAGATCGACCCCCTTGATGACCTGCACCGAACCGTAGCTCTTCTCAATGCCTTTCAGGACGATCGTCGACATGCTGCGTTTCCCGTTTACTTGACCGCGCCGAAGGTGAGACCGCGCACGAGCTGGCGCTGGCTCATCCAGCCGAAGACCAGGATCGGCGCGATGGCGATCGTCGACGCGGCGGAGAGCTTGGCCCAGAACAGGCCTTCCGGCGCCGAGAACGACGCGATGAAGGTCGTCAGCGGCGCGGCTTGCGAGGTGGTGAGATTCAGGCTCCAGAAGGCCTCGTTCCAGCACAGGATAATGGACAGGAGCGCCGTCGATGCGATGCCCGGCAGCGACAGGGGCAGGAGGAGCATCCAGACCTCCTGCTTCGGCTTCGCGCCGTCCATGCGTCCTGCCTCGAGGATGTCCTTCGGTACTTCCTTGAAGAAGGTGTAGAGCATCCACACCACGATCGGCAGGTTCATGAGCGTGTAGACGACGATCAGGCCCCAGCGCGTGTCGATGGCGCCGGTGTCACGGAAGAGCAGATAGATCGGGATGAGGACGCCGACGGCCGGCATCATCTTGGTGGACAGCATCCAGAGCAGCAGATCCTTCGTGCGCTTTCCCGGGAAGAACGCCATGGCGTAGGCGGCCGGAACGGCGATCAGCGTCGCCAGCAGGGTCGCGCCCACGGAAATGATGATGCTGTTCATCGCGAAATGAATGTAGTCGGCCCGCTCGCGGACGGTGACGTAGTTCTCAAGCGTGGGCGTGAAGAACAGTTTGGGCGGCGTCGCGATCGCCTCCACTTCCGGCTTGAAGCTCGTCAGGATCATCCAGAAGATCGGGAAGAAGATCAGTCCGGCGGCGAGCCATCCGACGACTGTGAGGATGAGCTTCTCGCGGGTTTTGGGATGCATGGCTCACCCTCAATCGGCGATGTTCTTTGCGATCGACCGGACCAGGAAGATCGCCACGATATTGGCCAGGATGACGGCGATCACGCCGGCCGCCGAAGCGCCGCCCACGTCGTATTCGCGCAGGGCCCGCAGGTAGATCAGGAAAGCCAGGTTGGTCGAGGCAAGCCCGGGGCCGCCCGATGTCGTGACGTAGATCTCGGCGAAGACCGACAGCAGGAAGATGGTCTCGATCATGATGACGACGCTGATGGCGCGGCCGAGATGGGGCAGGATGATGAAGAAGAACATCGAGAAGGGACCTGCGCCGTCCATGCGCGCGGCCTCCTTCTGCTCGCTGTCGAGGGATTGGATCGCCGTGAGCAGGATCAGCAGGGCGAAGGGCAGCCATTGCCATGCGACGATGATGATGACGGAGGTCAGCGGGAAGCTGCCGAAGAAATCGATGGCCGGCAGGCCCAGTGAGCGAGCGAAGAATGCGAAGAGCCCGTTGACCGGGTGCATCAGCATGTTCTTCCAGATCAGGGCGCTCACCGTCGGCATGACGAAGAACGGCGCGATGGCGAGCAGTCTGGCAATGCTCCGGCCGTAGAATTCCTGGTCGAACAGCACCGCCAGCAGCGTGCCGAGTCCGACCGTGATCACAATCACCCAGAAGACGAGAAAGAGGGTATTCGCCATCGCCGTCCAGAGGGACGGATCGGTGAGCAGGAAGGTGTAGTTCTCGAAGCCCGCAAATCCGCCAACCGACGGGTCAAGAAGGTTGTAGTACTGGAACGAGAACCAGAGCGTCATCACCAGCGGCACGATCATCCAGAGGAACAGGATGATCACGGACGGGGCAATCAGCGGAAGGGTTTTGACGTTGCGCTGGCTGCGTCTCCCGGCAGGAGCCGTGGCGCCGGTAACGGAGACGGTCGTGGTGGTGCTCGCCATTGCGATCCTCGCGGCTGGAGAGCAACCGGCGGACCAGGGGCCCGCCGATTGCATGGCGATCAGCTTATTTGGGGTAGCCTGCCTGCTTCATCGTGCGCTCGGTCGAGCGCTGCGCCGTTTCAAGGGCCTGCTCCACGGTTGTCTGGCCGGCCAAGGCGGCCGCGATCTGCTGCCCGACCGCCGTGCCGATGCCCTGGAACTCGGGAATGGCCACATACTGGATGCCGATATAGGGCACGGGATCCTTGGTCGGCTTGGTCAAGTCGGCATTGACGATCGCGTCGTACACGACCTTCGCGAAGGGTGCCGCCTTCTGGTACTCCGGGTTGTCATAGGTCGACTTGCGCGTTCCGGGAGGGGCTGCGACCCAGCCGGCCTCGCTGCCCACCAGCGTGATGTACTCCTTGGACGTCGCCCATTTCACGAAGGATTTGGCGGCATCGACCTTCTTCGAGGATGCCGGGATGCCGAGCGCCCATGCCCAGAACCAGCCCGATCCGTTGCTCGTGACCTCCACCGGGGCAGCCGTGAAGGCGGTCTTGTCCGCCACCTGGCTTTCCTTCGGGTTGTAGATGTAGCCCGCAGCCGACGTGGCATCGACCCACATGGCGCAATGACCGGTGGCAAACAGCGCCCGGTTCTCGTTATGCCCGTTCGCCGTCGCGCCCGGAGGGCCATATTCACGCATGTTCTTGACGTAGTAGTTGATCGCGTTCTTCCACGGCTCCGTCGTCAACTGCGGTTCCCACTTCTCGTTGAACCAGCGCCCGCCGAAGGCATTCACCATGGGGCCGATGAAGGCCATGTTCTCGCCCCAGCCGGGCTTTCCGCGCTGGCAGAACCCGTACTGCTCCTTCGACTTGTCGGTGAGCTTGGCGGCATATTCCGCGATCTGGTCGTAGGTGGGCTTGTCGGGCATCTTGATGCCGGCCTGATCGAACAGATCTTTTCGGTAGAAGGTGAACGAGCTTTCGGCATAGAACGGCACGGCATAAAGCTTGCCGTTGTAGGACAGGCCGTTCATCACCGACGGAATGATATCAGCGTAATCATAATCAGCGCCGAGATCATTCAGGGGAACAAGCCAGTTCTGCTTGCCCCAGATCGGAGCCTCATAGGAACCGATCGTGATGATGTCGAACTGCCCGCCCTTGGTGGCGATATCGGTGGTCGCACGCTGGCGCAGCACGTTCTCCTCGAGCACCACCCAGTTCAGCTTGTTGCCCGTCGCCTGCTCCCATTTGGGCGACAGACGCTGCATGATGATCATGTCCGCATTGTTGACCGTCGCGATTGTCAGGGTCTGGCCCTGTGCCAATGCCAGACCCGTGCCCGCAATCCAAACTGCCGCAGACACTAGCGAAAGCTGCCTCAACTGCATTGCATCCTCCCGATGGAAGCTGTTCTGGATTGTTATTCGTTATAATAATGAATGCTGGCACGGCGAGTTATGGCCGTCAATTACTCAAAGCAAGCTCGCGTCTGTCGGAACTACATCAAGTTTTATCATGGGATTTGCTTGGATGTTTCTATTGTGTGATTTACCTCTTGCGGGGAATTGCCGCGCGGCTCGCGGTGCCTAGATAGAGCCGCCGCCATGCAATCCTTCTCGCTTACCTCCTTTGGCAGACGGTGAATGGCATCGACCCTCGTGGACAGATCGTCTAGTATGCAAACTGGAGCGTAACTTGATGCTGCCGGTGGAAGGCGTTCTTGGTTCGCGGAGGATGCCGGGTCCGTCAGGACTTTCTAGAAGCCAAACCCCGCCTTGACGTAACCTTGTCTCTCGCCGTCAGCCGCCGACACTCCAAAGATGCTCCCGGGTTGGAGGGTCGCCATGAGAGGGCTGCTGCGGGGTCTTTCCATCGTCGTCGTTTGCACCCTGTGCGCTGCCGCAGCTCATGGAGAAATCCTGATTGGCATGGCGGGCGCACTGACGGGCCCCAACGCCTATCAGGGGGAGCAGCAGCAGCAGGGCGTCGAGATGGCGATCGCCGACATCAACGCCGCGGGTGGCCTTCTCGGCCAGCAGATCAAGCTCATCTCCGTTGATGATGCATGCGACAGCGCGCAAGCGATCGCCGCCGCACAGCGCCTTGTTGCCGCCAAGGTGTCGTTTGTCGTCGGACATCAGTGCTCGGGCGCATCCATCCCGGCCGCCGCGATCTATGCGCGGGCCGGCATCATCCAGATGACCCCCGCCTCGACCAATCCGCGCCTCACCGAAGAGGGGAGAACCAATACCTTCCGGATTTGCGGGCGCGACGATCAGCAGGGCGCTATCGCCGGCGACTTCCTCGCAGCGCGCTGGAAAAGCGGCAAGATCGCCATCGTCCACGACGATTCCGTCTACGGCAAGGGCCTCGCCGAAGAAACGAGCCGCCAGCTCCACAGGCATGGCGTCATGGAGACGGTATTCGAGACCCTCGTCCCCGGACAGAACGATTACTCTCCGCTGATCGCGAGATTGCGGGCCGCCGGGATCGAGGTCGCCTATTTCGGCGGCTACTACCGTGAAGCCGCATTGCTCATCCGAGGCGCACGCGAGGACGGCTATCGGTTGCAACTGGTATCCGGGGACGGGATCGCCAGCGAAGCCTTCGTGCAGGTCACGGGAGAAGCCGGCACGGGCACCCTCTTCACGTCCTTCCGGGATCCGCGGCGCAGCCCCGTGGCCGCACCGGTGGTGGAGCGCTTCCGCCGACAGGGCTTCGAACCCGAAGGCTACACGCTCTACAGTTACGGCGCCGTGCAGGCCTGGGCCCAAGCGGTCATGAGGGCAGCATCCACGGAAACCAAGACCGTCATCGATGCCCTGCGCGGCAGCGAGTTCGATACGATCCTCGGCCGGGTCGGATTCGACGACAAAGGCGATGTCCGGCAGCCCGGTTTCGAATGGTTCATCTGGCGGAGCGACCGGTATGTTCCCCTGGAGTAAGGGAGGGGCGATGCCCTTACCATCATGCCCGTCTGGCTGAGCGTCCGTTGGCGCCTCCTTCTTGCGTTTCTCGGAATCAGCGCCTTCGCGCTACTGGCGGCCGCGGCGGGCACCTACGCATTCCGCCAAATGGCCTTCGTGATCGAGCGCATCACGGAGCAGCGCGTGCCCTCGGCCATCACGGCTCTCGATTTGTCCCGACAGGCCGAACGGATCGTCGCGGCGGCCCCCACTCTGCTGAGCGCGCGCTCACAGATGCAGTACCGGGAGATCTCGGCCTCGATCACGGCCGAGGTCGACCATCTCGAGGCTCTGCTCGCCGAGATCAAGAGCGATGTCGACCCCGCGACAGGGACCACCATGGAGCCAGCCGTCGAGCGGCTCCGTCGCAATCTCACGGCACTCGCCGGCCTCGTCGCCGGCCGGATCGTCGTCTCGACGCACAAGGACGCGCTCCTGCGGCGTCTTTCCAACGCCACGGTCGCAGCGCAGCGTCTGGTTGCTCCGGCTCTCGTCGTGCTGGATTCCAAGTTCGCCGCCTCACGGCGCGAACAACCGACACAAGGGGCCCCGCAGCCTCCCGCGGTGGTCATTCAGGAGATCGCCGACGATCTGCTGATGCAGAAGGCGCAGCTCGAATTCGCCGCGATCGGCGATGGCCTGCTCAAGGCCTCCTTGACGGACAACGCGGCCGACATCGCGGTTCTCGGCTTCCCCTTGAACCGCTCGCTCTCAGCCCTGCGCCAGATCTCCACCGACCTGGCGGATCCCCGCCTTCGCGCGCGCTTCGAGCAGCGCATCGCCGACTTCGCCAAGCTCGTCGAGGGACCGGACAGCCTACTGTCCGCGCGAAGGACCGAACTCGGCCTGATCGAGGATGCCGAGCGCCTCCTGCAGGAAAACGCCGGCCTGTCGTCCCAGCTCACCCAGGCCGTCGACGGTCTCGTCACCGCGGCCCGGCTGGATATCCAGGCGGCCAGCCGGGAGGCGCTGACGGCGCAGCGCGTCGGCAACAACGTGCTGCGCGGCGTGGTCGCGTTGAGCCTCCTCAGCTCGCTTCTCATCGTCTGGCTCTATGTCGACCGCAACCTCGTCGCACGCCTGCGCAATCTGAGCGACAGCATGCTGGCGATCGCCGGCGGCAACCTGCGGGCTCCCCTGCCGGGCGACAGCGGCGACGAGATCGGACAGATGGCCAAGGCGCTCGCCGTCTTCCGCGACACGGCGATCGAGGTCGAGGAGAAGAACCTGCGCGAGGTCGCCAACGCCCGGCAGCGTCTGATCGACGCCATCGAGAGCATCAATGAGGGCTTTGCGCTCTACGATGCCGATGACCGCCTCGTCCTGTGCAACAGCCGCTATCAGGAGCTTCTCTATCCCGCGACGAACGTCCCCATGGCCCCCGGGACATCGTTCGAGACGGTGATCCGGCGTGCCGCGGAGCTCGGGCTCATCAAGGAGGCGAGAGGACGGATCGACCCCTGGGTGGTCGAGCGACTGGCCCGCCACCGGAATCCGGTCGTGGCCGAAGTGCAGCACCGGGAGGGCGACCGCTGGATCCAGGTCAGCGAGCGCAGGATCGCCGGCGGCGGAATCGTTGCCGTCTATACGGATGTCACCGAGGTCAAGCGACATGCGGCGCAGCTCGAACTGGCCCGCGACCAGGCCATGGCGGCGACCCGGGCCAAGAGCCAGTTCCTCACCAACATGAGTCATGAGCTGAGAACGCCGCTCAACGCCATCATCGGGATCACCGAGATGCTGAAGGAAGATGCGGTGGAGACGGGCGAGACGACCATGATCGAGCCGCTGGACCGGATTCACCACGCCGGGGCGCATCTTCTGGCTCTCATCAACGAGATTCTCGATCTCGCCAAGATCGAGTCCGGCAAGCTCGAGCTCCATACGGAGGAGATCGAGCTCGGCTGCCTGTTGGAGGACGCGGCTCGAACGGCCGAGACCCTTGCGGCCAAGAACGAGAACCGTCTCGTCACCGAACTCGCGGCGGACCTCGGCAGCATCCATGCCGACCCCGTCCGGATCCGTCAGGTCGTTCTCAATCTTCTGAGCAATGCCTGCAAGTTCACCAGGAGCGGAACGGTCACTCTCCGTGCCGGGCGCGAGACCGGTCCAGGCGGCGACCAGGTGGTTCTTTCCGTTCACGACACGGGAATCGGCCTGACGGAGGCTCAATGCGCCAATCTCTTCCAGGAATTCACGCAAGCCGACAGCTCGATCACCCGGAAGTACGGAGGAACCGGGCTGGGCCTCGCCATTAGTCGCCGGCTCTGCCGGATCATGGGCGGGGATATCACCGTTCGCAGCTCCCCGGGGAGCGGAAGCACCTTCAGCGTCACCCTGCCGGCTGGACGAAGTCCCCCAGGCATGCGCAGCCTGCGGTCCGACATGAAGCGTCTGCCGATCGGCACCCGCCCGGTCGGACGCGGGCAGCGCGCGCTGGTCATCGACGACGAGGACACGTCGCGCGACATCCTGAGGCAGCTCCTGACGCGGGAGGGCTTCGAGGTCGTAACGGCCGAAAGCGGTCGTCGGGGAATCGAACTGGCCCGGGACTTTCGACCCTCGGTCATCACGCTCGACGTGCTGATGGCGGATCCCGATGGCTGGAGCACTCTTCAGGAGTTGAAGCGGGATGTCGCGTTGTGGGACATCCCCGTCATCATGGTCACCATCGTGGATGAAGAGAACCGCGGTTACGCGCTTGGCGCCGCAGCCTATCTGACGAAGCCGGTCAACCGGGAGTGCCTCCTGAAGGCGCTTGCGTCATGCCGTCCCGAGCATGCGAACCCGCGTGTCCTGGTCATCGAGGACGATGCCCAGACCCGCGGCTGGCTGACGCGCATCCTCCGGGAGGATGGATGGGAAACGGCCGAGGCGGAGAATGGAAGGGTCGCCCTGGAAAGGCTTCCCGTCGTGGGTCCGGATATCGTCCTTCTCGACCTGATGATGCCCGAGATGGACGGGTTCGAATTCGTCGACGAAATTCGCCGAGACGAGAAAACCCGCCATCTCCCCTTGATCGTGCTGACGGCCGCGGATCTCAGCGACGACGACCACCGCCGCCTCAGCGGCGGCATCCGCAAAATCCTGCGCAAGCGGCTCGGCGGAAAGGATGAGGTGCTGTCCAGCCTGCGGGAGGTCATCGCCGATTGCATGCGGCCTGGACATGCCGGGCATCGGGAGCGAGCATGATCCGGATTCTGTATGTCGAGGACAACGAGGACAATGTGTACATGCTGTCTCAGCGCCTGAAGCGGCATGGCTTCGACGTTCTCGTTGCCCGCGACGGCGAGCAGGGTGTCGAGACGGCCCGCCGGGAAAAGCCCGATCTCATCCTGATGGATCTCGGCCTGCCGTCCCTCGACGGCTGGAGCGCCGCCCGTCTGTTGAAGGGAGCACCCGACACCCGGCGAATTCCGATCATCGCACTCTCCGCCCATACGATGCCAGGAGACAGAGAACGGGCCCTGGCGGCAGGCTGCGACGAATACGACGCGAAGCCGATCGCATTCGAGAGGCTCCTGGCGAAGATCGACAGCCTTCTGCAGGATCGGACGGCACCATGATCGATACTGGCGTTCGTATCCTGGTCGTCGATGACAACGAGGACAACCGGTACACACTGACGCGGCGCCTGCAGCGGGAAGGCTGGGCGGACGTGGTCACCGCCGAGAACGGGCGCGAGGCCCTCGACAGGGTCGCTGAGGAGCGGTTCGACCTCATTCTCCTCGATATCATGATGCCCGAGTTGAACGGATACGAGGTTCTCAAGCACCTGAAATCCAATCCCGCGACCCGCGATATCCCTGTGTTGATGATCTCGGCCCTGTCCGAGTTCGAGAGCGTCGTCCGCTGCATCGAGCTCGGAGCGGAGGATTACCTGCCGAAGCCCTTCAATCCGGCGCTCCTGCGGGCCAGGGTCGGCGCCTGCCTGGAGAAGAAGAGGCTGCACGATCAGGAATTGAGCTACCTCAAGGAGATCGAGCGGCAGCGGTCCCGAGCCGAGGCGCTTCTCCATGCCATCCTTCCGGCGCAGGCGGTGGAGGAACTCGAAAGCGTTCAGAGCGTCACGCCGCGCCGGCATGAGAACGTCGTCGTGCTCTTCGCGGACGTGGTGGGCTTCACGGCCTATTGCGACCTCCTCGCTCCCGAGGAGATCGTCGCCAACCTTCACGTCTTCGCCACTGCCTTTGAGGACAATGCGGCGGAACATGGCCTCGAGAAGATCAAGACGGTCGGCGACGGCCTTCTCGCCACCGCTGGCCTTCTCCTGTCCAACCCGGACCCGGTGATGTCCAGCATCGCATGCGCGGCCTCGACCATCGCGTCAGCATCCCGCCTGCCGATTCCGTGGGACGTGCGGGTGGGCATCCATGTCGGCCCCGTGGTGGCCGGCGTCGTGGGCCGTCAGAAATTCAGCTTCGACATCTGGGGCGACACGGTCAACGTCGCGGCTCGCCTGGCGGCCTACGGCACGAGCGCCAGCATCAATGTCAGCGCAGCCGCATGGGAACAGGTGAAGACCCGGATCGACGCCTCCCCCCTGGGCCCGGTGCCGATCAAAGGGAAAGGCGTTCTGGAAGCCTACCGGGTCGTCCCCGCTCGGTCGCGCGGAAGCGCGGGACCGGATCAGATGTGAAGCTCCTGTCCGAGCGCCTTGAGAGCCGCCTCCTGGAACGCCTCGCCCTGGGTCGGATGAGCATGGATCGTGCCGGCGATGTCTTCGAGGCGCGCGCCCATTTCAACCGCGAGGCCGAAAGCTGCCGCCAGTTCGGAGACGCCATGACCGACGGCCTGTATGCCGAGGACCAGATGATTGTCCAGGCGAGCAACGACCCGCACGAATCCATCCTCACCCATCTTGGTCATCGCCCGACCATTGGCCGAGAACGGAAACTGACCGATCGTGATCTCGATCCCCGTTCGACGAGCGTCTTCCGGTGACAGGCCGACGGTCACGATCTCGGGGTCGGTGAAGCACACGGCAGGAATACTGCGCTTGTCCCAGACGCGCTTATGACCGGCGATGATCTCGGCTACCATCTCGCCCTGCCCCATGGCGCGATGAGCCAGCATCGGCTCCCCGGTCACGTCGCCGATGGCATAGATCCCGCGCATGGATGTCCGGCACCGCTCGTCGATGCGGATGAAGGGCCCGTCCATGTCGAGGACGAGCTCGTCCAGCCCCCAGCCCTGCGTCACGGGCCGTCGCCCGACCGTGACGAGGACCCCGTCTGCGGTAAGCGACGTCTCGGATCCGTCCTCCGCCTCGACCAGCAGGGTGCTGCCGGCCTTGGCCAAGCCTTTGGCCTTGGCCCCGGTCATCACGTCGATGCCGAGAGCCTGCAGCCTCTTGGACACGGGACGCGTCAACTCGGCGTCGTATTGCGGCAGGATGCGGCCTTGAGCCTCGACGACGGTGACCTTCGCTCCCATCTTGGCGAAGGCGGTGCCGAGCTCCAGGCCGATATAGCCGCCCCCGACCACGACAAGGCGCTCCGGAACCGAAGTCAGTGCCAACGCCTCCGTGGAGGAGATCACGGCTCCTCCGAACGGCAGGTTCGGCAATGCGACGGGGGCAGACCCCGTTGCGATCACGACGGTCTCGGCGCGGACGATCTGCCGGCCCGTTTCCGTCTCGACCTCGATCGTCTTGCCGTCGCGAAAGCGTGCATGTCCCTGAACGATCTTCACCTTCGCCTTCTTGAGAAGGCCCGATACCCCGCTGTTGAGCCGCCCGACGATGCCGTCCTTCCAGGCGATTGTCTGAGCGAGATCGAGTTCCGGTTTCGTCGCTCTGATCCCGAGGGAATTGCGACCGTTCGAAAGATGGACGATCCTGTCGTACTCCTCCGCCGCATGGATGAGCGCCTTCGAGGGAATGCACCCGACATTCAGACAGGTTCCACCGGGCTTGCCCGCGTCGACGATGACCGTGTCGATCCCCAGTTGACCGGCCCGTATGGCGCAGACATAGCCGCCGGGTCCGGCCCCGATGACCAGAAGCTTGCAGGAAATGTCCTTCATCGGTCTCAGGTCTCCACGAAGATCATGGCGGGCGTCTCCAGAAGCGCCTTGATGCGCTGCACGAAAACGGCCGCGTCCCAGCCGTCGATGATCCGGTGATCGAAGCTGGAGGACAGGTTCATCATTTTGCGGGGGATGAACGTGGAGCCATCCCAGACCGGCCGCACCACCATCTTGTTGACCCCTACGATCGCGACCTCCGGATAATTGATCACCGGCGTCGTGACGATCCCCCCCATGGCGCCGAGCGACGTGATGGTGATCGTCGATCCGCTCAGCTCCTCACGGCTCGCGAGGCCCGACTTCGCCGCCTCGGCCAGACGGTTCAGCTCGGTGGCGCAATCCCAGAGATCGCGGGCTTCCGCATGCTTCACCACCGGCACCATGAGGCCGGAACCTGTCTGCGTCGCAATGCCGATATGCACGCCGCCATGCTGGTGGACGACGCTCGCGTCGTCGTCGTAGATAGCATTCAGATGCGGCTGCTCGGCAATGGCCTTGACCATCGCGCGCATCAGGAAGGGAAGAAGGGTCAGCTTCGGCCGGTCACCCCGCCGGTTCGCATTGAGCGAAGATCGCAGATCCTCGAGCGCCGTCACGTCGACCTCTTCCACATAGGTGATGTGCGGGATGCGCGATTTCGCAAGCGCCATCTTCTCGGCGATCTTGCGCCGCAGCCCAATGACCTTGATGTGCTCGACGCCCGTGTTCTGCGCGAGCCCCGGTGCCTTGGAAACCTGACGGCCATGGGTCAGGAAGGCATCGAGATCCTCATGGGTGATCCGACCCGCAGGACCGGAACCCGGAACCTGCCGGAGATCGACGCCAGCCTCGCTCGCGCGCAACCGGACGGCCGGCGATGCGACCGGCCTCTCGCCCTCGGGGCGCATCGCCGGGGCGCGATGCATCCTCGCCGGCGGTGCCGGCGGCCGTTCCACCGGTTGCGGCGGCGTGCTGCGAGCCTGCCGTTCGACGATGGCTTCCGGAACTTTGACGGCGCCGTCTGCCTGGGCTTCGATCTCCCCAGTCCGAGCGGGCGCCTCGGCGGCCTTCTCCGGCGGGCTGCTCTCGGAAGACGCGCGCTCCTCCCCCTCGACCTTCAAGCGGATCAGAGGGGAACCGATGGCGACCACATCGCCGATCTCGGCTCCGAGCCACAACACCTCGCCGTCAACGGGAGAGGGAATTTCCACAGTGGCCTTGTCGGTCATCACCGCCGCGAGCACGGCATCCTCGCGGACGAGGTCGCCGACCTTGACGTGCCACTCGACGAGTTCGGCCTCGGCGATCCCTTCGCCGACATCGGGCATTTTGATCAGGTGCTCGCCCATGTCAGGCCTCCATCGTCTCGACGAGGGCGCGTCCGACACGGGCCGGCCCCGGGAAGTAATCCCATTCCTGAGCATGCGGGTAAGGCGTGTCCCACCCGGTGACCCGCGCGACGGGAGCCTCCAGATGGAAGAAGCAGGCCTCCTGAACGAGAGCTGCCAGCTCTGCTCCGAAGCCGGACGTCAGCGTCGCCTCGTGGACCACCACGCAGCGGCCCGTCTTCCGGACGGATGCCGCGATCGTTTCCATGTCGAGCGGGATCAGCGTCCGCAAATCGATGATTTCCGCATCGATCCCGGCCTCGGCGGCAGCGGCCTGCGCCACATAGACCATTGTTCCATAGGCCAGCACGGTGACGGTGGCGCCTTCGCGCACGATGGAAGCCTTGCCGAGCGGCAGGCTGAAATGGCCGCTCGGGACTTCGCTCAGGTCGTGCTTCGACCATGGCGTCACAGGACGGTCGTGGTGACCGTCGAAAGGGCCGTTGTAGAGACGTTTCGGCTCCAGGAAGATCACCGGGTCCGGATCCTCGATGGCCGCGATGAGAAGGCCCTTGGCGTCATAGGGATTGGACGGCACCACTGTCTTCAACCCCGCCACGTGGGTGAACAGGGCTTCGGGGCTCTGGCTGTGGGTCTGTCCGCCGAAAATACCGCCGCCGGTCGGCATGCGGATCACCAGCGGACAGGTGAATTCGCCATTCGAGCGATAGCGCAGCCGGGCCGCCTCGGACACGATCTGGTCATAGGCCGGATACATGTAATCGGCGAATTGGATTTCGATGCACGGATGCAGGCCGTAGGTCGCCATGCCGATCGCCGTTCCGACGATGCCGGCCTCGCTGATCGGCGCGTCGAAGCAGCGCGTCTTCCCGTATTTCTGCTGGAGTCCGGCGGTGCAGCGGAAGACGCCGCCGAAATAGCCGACATCCTCGCCGAAGACGACCACGCGCTCATCGCGCGCCATCATCACGTCCATCGCGTCGCGGATGGCTTCGATCATCGTCATGCGCGCCATGGCTCAGACTCCTGCCTGCTGGCGCTGACGGCGCAGATGCGGCGGCATCTCGGCATAGACGCCATCGAACATCTCGCGCGCCGAGGGCTTGGCACCGGCGTGGAGCGTGCCGTAGCTCTCTGCTTCCTTCTGCGCGGTGATCACCGTGTCGAGGATCTCGGCCTCCGCCTGCTTGTGGCGCTCCTCCGACCAGGCCCCGCGCAGGATCAGATGGTTTTTCAGCCGGATGACCGGATCGCCGAGGGGCCAGGCATCGGACTCCGTCTTGGGACGATAGGCCGAGGGATCGTCGGACGTCGAGTGGGCGCCGACCCGATAGGTGACGTATTCGACGAGCGTCGGGCCGAGATTGCGCCGCGCCCGCTCGGCGGCCCATTTCGCCACCGCATAGACGGCGAGATAATCGTTGCCGTCGACCCGAAGAGACGGAATGCCGAAACCCAGGCCACGGGCGGCGAACGTCCCCGCCCCACCCCGGGCGATGCCCTGGAAGGTGGAGATCGCCCATTGATTGTTGACGATGTTGAGGATGACTGGGGCCTTGTAGGTGGACGCGAAGACGAGCGCCGCATGGAAGTCCGACTCCGCCGTCGATCCGTCGCCGATCCAGGCCGCGGCGATCTTGGTATCGTTCTGGATGGCCGAGGCCATCGCCCAGCCGACCGCCTGAACGTACTGCGTGGCCAGATTGCCCGAGATCGTGAAGAACCCGTGCTCCTTGGAGGAGTACATGACGGGCAACTGGCGTCCCTTCAGGGGATCGCGGGAATTCGAATAGACCTGACACATCATGTCGACCATCGAGTAGCCGCCCGCGATCAGGAGGCCTGCCTGCCGATAGGTCGGAAAGTTCATGTCCCCCGGCAGGAGCGCCTTGCGGAAGGCAGAGCTGATGGCCTCCTCGCCCAGATGCTGCATGTAGAAGGATGTCTTTCCCTGCCTCTGGGCGATCAGCATGCGGGCATCGAAGGTGCGCAGCGTCATCATGTTGCGCATGCCCTCGATGAGTTCCTCGTCGCTCAGGAGCCCGGCCCAGGGGCCGACCGCCTCTCCGGCGCGATTGAGGACCCTGATGATGGAGAAGGCGAGATCGCGGATGGATTCCGGATCCACGTCGATCTCGGGCCGGGGGACGGCGCCGGCTTTCGGGATCCTCACATTCGAGAAGTCGGGTGTCCCCCCGGGTCGAACGGCTGGTTCGGGCACGTGAAGGGTCAGCGGTCCGTAATCGGTCATGGTCTTTCGTTCTCCTCCCGAGAGAACTAGGAACGAAACACCATTCGGCCATAGGCTGAGCCGTTTCAAAAGAGGGTGAGACCGGTTATCGACAGGCTCCGGAAGCGCCGACCAATCTGCCGGGCCGTTACGGCTTCACGGTCGCCAGAACTTCGCCCGCCGTGATTTCAGGCTCGCCTTGAATCAGATCGGCCAGACTCGCATGGATCCACGTCAGAGCCTTCTCATTGGCCGCAAGCGCGGCCTCGCGGCTGTCGAACAGCGTCACCGAGCCGCCGATGCCGTTGCCGCAATCGAAGACATGATACTGCTGAAAGCCAGGAGACTGCCGCAGGATCTGGCCGATCCCGCTCTCGGCGCGTCGAGCTGCTTCGGGCACGGAGCGCATGTTCCTGAATTTCCGGATGACGACATACATGAATGCCTCCATCTTTCGCAGACGAGCACAACCCCAAACGCAAGGGAGCCATTCTGGACAACTCCCGCGACGACGACCGCCGTCGATCGCTGCAGGCGACCATGGCCCCGCTAATGGGCCATCAGGACCGGCAAACCCGCGTGGGCAATGATATGGCTGGTGGCTCCGCCGAAAATCATCTGCCTGAGGCGGCTCTGGGTATAGGCTCCCTTGACGAGCAGGTCCGCATGGAACGAGGCCGCGTCCTCCAGGATGGCTTCGCCGGGAGCGCGCGTGTTCAGCCTGCGTGCCGCCGTCTCGGCCCGGACGCCGTTCCGCTGGAGGCGAAGCGCCAGTTCCGCGCCGCTCGGCCCATCCACGCCCCATCCGTCTAGGGTCAGAACGACGACGCGATCGGCCTTCGCCAGAAGAGGCATTGCGAGCGCCACGGTTCGAGCCGTCTCCGTACTGCCGTTCCAGGCAATCACGATGGTCTCGCCGATTGATGCCGGAGTCGAGGGCGGAACCATCAGCACCGGCCGCCCTCCCTCGAACAGGGCAGCCTCGAGGGTAGCCAGTCGCGGCGGCTCGTCCCTTGCCCCCGGGCGACCAAGGACGATCAGATCGAACACCCTGCCGAAATTCCCGATGTAGCTGTCTCCAAACAGCTGCGGGCCGATCCATCCACAGGAGACCTCCTCCGGCACCTCCGTCTTTCGTGGCACCGCGCAGGAGAGCATGAACTCCTCGAAAAGGTGGCGCGCGCGCTCCACCAGCTCACGCTGCTCCTTTTCGCTCAGGATCGTCCATCCGACCGGGACATCGAACGCGATGACGTCAGGAATGTCGGGACCGAGCGCCAGGCCTTCCACATGGCTCCCGAAGCGGCCGGCCACCAGGAGGGCGGCGTCAAGGACCGAGCGAATGAAGCTGTGCTGCTCAACCGGAACCAGAATGGCCTTCATGGCAACCACCTCGGTCAGCCTGCGAGCCGATGCCCCGGGAACATTATACTCCCGAACTCCGCTTTCGGCACATCCAATCTTCTCCACTCCTCGTCGAGCCTTGGGTCTCAGACATGAACTGGGCCTCAGACATGAACGTTGCCGAAGGCCAGCTCTCCTTCCCCTGTCTGCTTGCGCAACGTGGCGTAGAGAATCCAGCCATAGAAGATCGCCAGAGCGGCGATCACCGCCCATCCGGGAACCGGCCCGATCGCCGCATTCCGGACCCATTCCTCCATCGACGTGACGAGGTGGGCGTCGACGGCATTTTCCTGCATTCTGATGAAGGTGGTTTTGACGATCCAGGCGAACAGCAGGATCAGGAACATCCAGCAGTAATTCCGGCGGAGGCGGCGTGAGAGGGCTTGGCTGGTGCTCGTCAGGAACAGGGGGCGCCTGAGGTCGTCGCCCAGCTTCTGGACCCAGTCGGCCGTGGTTCCCTCCTCGGGCGAGAAGATCTGGGCGAAGTAGTTGCGCTCCATCCGGCGCACGCGATTGCGATAGACGTCGAAGAAGCGATAGCGGCGTGCCTCGATCACCAGGAGCAGCAGGACAAGCACCATGGCGAAGATCAGCACCCCATGGTGGGCCGTTGGCGTGGAGAGCGAGACCGACAGCATGGCGGCCACCACGGTAATGGCCCAGTTGGTCGTTCGGTCGATCCGATCGCGCCACCCGGCCATGCGGGCGATCTCGGCGCGGTGGTAATGCGCCATAACGGTGACGAACTCGCTGGAGGTGCTGGGAAAAGCTGGCGCCTCGACGGGCGGGCGCAGGGCCTGGACAGGCGCAGGATCGTTCTGCGGCAGCATGACGGCGCTCCCTCGGCCCCCTCGGATGACACCGGTCGGTTCTGGAGGCTTGCGCTCTTGTCAGAACGTTACAGGGCGAAACCCATTATAGCACCGGGACGGGCGTGCGAAGAGCGCAGATCTCGAGTGGAGGCCGTCAGACCGGAACGGATCTACTCCGGGCCGTGGCCATTCCGCCGCCTACGTGGCGAAGTCACTCCCAGACGGCATCGGCAAGCCCATCGAGCGGAATCTTGAGATAGCGCATTCCATTGCTCTCGGGGGCCGGCAGCCGTCCTCCTGCCATGTTCACCTGCAGGGCATGCAGGATCAGCTTCGGCATCGGCAGCTTGGCATCCCGTGCCTGGCGCATGGCGATGAACGCGTCCTCCGTGCGAGCCCGGACGAGGTGGATGTTGGAAGCCTTTTGGCTGGCGACGGTGCTTTCCCAGGCAGGGTCCCGGCCTCCCGGGCTGTAATCGTGGCCCGAGAACAGGCGGGTCTCGTCCGGCAGCGACAGGATGCGCCGGATGGTGTGCCATAAGGCTCTTGCATCCCCGCCGGGGAAGTCGCACCGAGCCGTGCCGAAATCCGGCATGAAGAGCGTATCGTGGATGAAGGCGGCATCCCCGACGACATAGGTGATGGATGCGAGGGTGTGACCTGGAGAGAACATCACTCGCGCATCCATGTCTCCGATCTGAAAGACCTCGTCGTCGGCGAGCAGGCGATCCCATTGCGAGCCGTCGGCCGCAAACTCCTTCAGGTTGTAGATCTCCTTCCAGAGCCGCTGCACGTTGACGATCCGCTCTCCGATGGCCGTCCTTGCCCCTGTCCTGTCCTTGAGATAGCCCGCGGCCGACATGTGATCTGCATGGGGATGCGTATCGAGGATCCAATCGACGGTGAGGCCCTTCTCGCTCACGTGAGCCAGCAGTGCATCGGCCGACGCGGTCGCGATCGATCCCGACTTCTCATCATAGTCGAGAACGGGATCGACGAGAGCGCAGCGTCCCGTTGCAGGATCGGCCACGATATACTGGATGCTGCAGGTCCGTTGATCGAAGAACGCCTCGACCTGCGGTGGACCAGCCGAGCGATCCGGTCCTGCTTGCGGATAAGCCGCTGTGCTCATGGCTTCCACTCCTTGAGGCGAAAACGGACGGCGTCGCCGCAAACCTGTAGTCGGCACGCGGTGCGGCGCTGGTCGCAGGCATCCACCAGCGGACGGAAGGCCATCGGGCCTCGGGTTGCGGAACGATCGTCCTGGCCCCTTCGTCGGGCATCGAGCAAGCAATCCGACCCTTATATACCGCAGAGCGTTGCCGGTGAAGTGGCGCCCGGAGCAGGACCGGCTGCGTGTCCGCGGCAGGTCGCAGGCACCGGATCGGCACCTTGGACTGCGAGACGGTTTCAAGCCTCCACGAACACCTCCGCGTGCTCGACGGAGAATCGGCCCAACTCCTCAACGACGGCCTCCAGGTGCGCCTCCATGGCCCGGCGCGCGGCCGGCGCATCGTGGGCCTCGAGAGCCCGGAAAATTTCCCAATGCTCGGCAAGGGTCACGATATGCCGGCGGGGCGAGGAGAGAAGACGGCGCACACGATCGATGTTCGCCCGGGAGGCGTCGATCACGGCGGCCACCCGCGGCAGCTTGAGCCCTTCGACGAGAATCGTATGGAATTCGAGATCCAGCACGTGGAAGCCCGGACGATCTCCCCTCAAGACGGCCTCCTGCTGCGCCTCCAGGTTGCCGCGCAGGGCCTCGATGTCATGACAGGACAGATGCCGTGCGGCATTCTCCGCCACCATGCCTTCCAGAGCCTGACGGATCAGCATGGATTCCCTGATTTCCGCCAGACGGATGCGCGCCGCTCTCGACCCGCGCTGAGGCAGGATCTCGACGAGCCCCTCCGCGGCCAGGCGTGTCAGCGCCTCCGAAACCGGGAACCGGGACACCCTGAGCGCGTTGCAGACGGCACCTTTGTCGATGAACTCGCCAGGGGCGAAGTCGAGCGCCACGATGGCCGAGCGCAAGGAGCGCTCCACCAGATCCGTCGTATGGCCTCGGCTCCCTCGCTCGAGGGGAGCAAGGAAAACATAACTTTTTCTCTTGTCCACGGCGTCCATTTGCCTAACATGTTAGCCGAACCGTTGAGCGGACGCCACCGTCTCGTCGGATAGCTCCTACGAGCGGCACCGCTCGTGATCATGTTTCAACCGGCCACAGAGCCGGCATTCGGAGAAACGCCTATGCCATTTCTGACCCGCCGCCTTGCGTTCGGCCTCGTCGCAGCCGCAGCCGCCATTCTTCCCACCTTGCCGGCGAATGCCCAGACGAAGCTGAAATGGGCTCACGTCTACGAAACCTCGGAGCCCTTCCACACCCAGTCGGTGTGGGCGGCACAGGAGATCGCGAAGCGCACCAACAACCGCTATCAGATCGACGTCTATCCAGCATCGCAGCTCGGCAAGGAGAGCGACATCAATCAGGGCCTGTCGCTCGGCACGGTCGACATGATCATCTCCGGTCCAAGCTTCGCCGCGCGCAGCTATCCGCCGATCGGCATCGGGTATTATCCCTACATCTTCCGCGACTCCGCCCACCTGCTCGCCTTCGCGAAGAGCGACGTCTTCAAGGAGCTCAGCGCCGGCTACGCTGAAAAGACAGGGCACCAGATGCTGGCCCTCACCTATTATGGCGTGCGCCACAGTTCCACGAACAAGCCCTTCAAGACCTGTGCCGAAATGAAGGGTCTCAAGATCCGCGTGCCCGATGCCCCCGCCTACTTGGCCATGCCGCGCTCCTGCGGCGCCAATACTTCGCCCATCGCCTTCGCGGAGGTCTACCTGGCCCTTCAGAACGGCACGGTCGACGCGCAGGAGAACCCGCTGACGACGATCGAGGCGAAGAAGTTCTACGAGGTCCAGAAGAACATCGTGCTGACCGGCCATATCGTCGATCATCTTGCGACGATCGTCTCCAAGCAGCTCTGGGCAAAGCTCTCGGACGAGGACAAGAAGATCTTCGCTACAGTCGCCCAGGAAGCGGCCGTCCGCGCCTCGGGAGAAATCCAGGCGAAGGAGAAGGAACTGATCGAGACTTTCAAGCAGAAGGGTTTGACGATCACCGAGGTCAACAAGGACGAGTTCAAGGAAGCCGTGATGAAGAACGTCACCCTGGAATCCTTGGGCTATCGCAAGGCCGACTACGACAAGATCCAGGCCTTGAAGTCGGAAGGTCTTTGAGGTTTCGGGCGGGCCGTCTCCGGCGGCCCGCCTTTCCGCCGTTCAAGGATCCCACCGCCCGCCCCGGCAGGGATCACTTCAGACCTCCAGGAACGAGGCTCACTGAGACATGACGACTGAGGTTCACACCCAGGTCAGCGCCGAGGAGCTGGCGCAGACTTTCGACGAGAGCGAGCACGCACCGGTCGATCTATCGGGCTATGCCTTCGAGGACTGGCTGTCTTTAGCCCTGTTCTGGGCGATGTCGCTCGCGGTTTTCGTTCAATTCTTCACACGCTACGTGCTGAACGATTCCTTCGCCTGGACGGAGGAGATCGCGACCAATCTCCTGGTCGCTCTCGTCTTCATCGGGTCGGCCATGTGCGTGCGCATGAGCCGCCACATCCAGGTCGACTTCCTCTATCGCTATCTATCACCCGGTCTCGCCCGCGTGCTGGCAACCCTGATCGACGTCATCCGCGTCGCCTTCTTCGCTTATGGCGCCCTCCTGGTCTGGCGCTTCATGAGCATCATCGGCGACGAGCAGATGACGACCATCGCTCTCCCGAAAAACCTCAGCTACGCCTTTGTCTTCATCGGGTTCGTCCTGATGTTCTTCCGCTCCGTTCAGGTCGCTGTCGCCAACTGGCGCCGTGGCTATTCCGTGCTCGAGCGGCCCGAAGCATTCGATGCACCCTTGGTGGCGGAAACATAATGCTCATCCTGATCGGTTCTTTCCTCGTTCTGATGGTCCTCGGCCTGCCCGTGGCCATCTCCATGGCCGTCGCGTCCCTGCTCTATATCATCGCCAGCGGCACGGTGCCGGACGTCATTGTTGCGCAACGCATGATTGCCGGCGTCGAGAGCTTTCCGCTTCTGGCCGTTCCGTTCTTCATTCTGGCCGGCAACCTCATGAACATCGCCGGCGTCACGGGCCGCATCTACTCGTTTGCGGTTGCCCTCGTCGGGTGGATGAAGGGCGGCCTCGGACAAGTGAACATCATCGGATCGGTGATCTTCTCGGGCATGTCCGGGACGGCCATCGCCGATGCGGCCGGCCTTGGCACGATCGAGATCAAGGCCATGAAGGATCATGGCTATTCGACGGAGTTCGCCGTCGGCGTCACGGCGGCATCTGCGACCCTCGGGCCGATCATCCCACCTTCCTTGCCGTTCGTGATCTACGGGATGATGGCCAATGTCTCTATCGGTGCCCTCTTCCTGGGAGGCCTCATTCCGGGCATCGTGATGACCCTGCTGATGATGGGGACCGTAGCCTACTTCGCCTATCGGAACGGATGGGGCGCAGATACTCCCTTCTCATGGGCTCAACTGGGCAATGCCACCATCGAGGTCGTCATCGTTCTGGCCTTTCCGGTCGCCGTCTGGCTGATGATCCAGGCCGGACTTTCCGCCAACGTCTCCATTGGGATCGCCCTCGCTGTCCTGCTCGCCCTCGACTGGTATTTCGACTTCTCGGCCGTGATGGCCCTTATGGCGCCGGTCATCCTGATCGGCGGCATGACGCTCGGCCTTTTCACCCCGACGGAGGCGGCTGTCGCTGCCGTCATCTGGTCGCTGTTCTTGGGCCTCGTCCGCTATCGCTCCATGACGTTCAGGAGCCTGGCCAAAGCGACCTTCGACACCATCGAAACGACAGCATCGGTTCTCTTCATCGTCACGGCGGCGTCGATCTTCGCATGGCTTCTGACGGTCAGCCAGGCGGCGCAGATCCTCTCGGATGCGATCCTGGGCTTCACGCAGAACAAGTGGGTGTTCCTGCTGCTTGCCAACATCCTCATCCTGTTCGTCGGCTGCTTTATCGACACCATCGCGGCGATCACGATCCTTGTTCCGATCCTACTGCCGATCGTGCTCAAGCTTGGCATCGACCCGATCCATTTCGGCCTTATCATGACGCTCAATCTGATGATCGGCCTGCTCCATCCGCCTCTCGGCATGGTGCTCTTCGTTCTGGCGCGGGTCTCCAGGTTGTCGGTCGAGCGCACCACGGTGGCGATCCTTCCCTGGCTCGTCCCCTTGATGCTCGCGCTGATCGCGATCACCTATATTCCGGAACTGACGCTTTGGCTCCCGCAGAAAATGGGTTTGGGACGATAGTGGATCGTTCGATAGACATTCCTAACCGATTATTGAGATACTCATGAGCACTCCCCGCACCATCCGCCTCTCGCCCGATGACAATGTGGTCATCGCCATCGACCTCGTGAACCAGGGCGCGAGCGCGGCTGGACTGACGGCCCGCGAACGTATCCTGCGCGGACACAAGATGGCCGCGCAGCCGATCCGGGAAGGCGAGCCGATCCGCAAGTTCGGCCAGATCATCGGCTTCGCCAAGACCCACATCGCGCCCGGCGAATGGGTGCACGAGCACAATGTCGGTCTGCACGACTTCGAGCGGGACTACGCCTTCAGCGCAGATGCCCGGGAAGACGATCTGCTTGCGCCCGGACTGCGCGCCACCTTCCAGGGGTACCGCCGCGCGTCCGGTCGAACGGGCACGCGGAACTATATCGGCATTCTGACATCGGTGAATTGCTCCGCGTCCGTCGCACGCTTCGCAGCCGCCGAAGTCGAGCGCTCAGGTCTTCTTCGCGACTATCCCGGCATCGACGGCGTCGTTGCGATCGTTCACGGGACGGGTTGCGGCCACGCCGCCTACGGCGAAGGGTTCGACATCCTGCGTCGTACGCAATGGGGTTATGCCAGCCACCCCAACTTCGCCGGCGTCATCATGGTCGGTCTCGGCTGCGAGGTGTTTCAGATCGGCAGGATGAAGCAGGAATACGGCCTTACAGAAAGCGAAACCTTCCGCACCCTCACCATTCAGGAGACGGGCGGCACGAGGCGCACCGTGCAGGCCATCGTCGAGGCCGTGAAGGACATGCTCCCGATCGTCGCTCGGGCTCAGCGGGAGACGCGCCCCGCATCGGAACTGGTGCTGGCCCTTCAATGCGGCGGTTCCGACGGCTATTCAGCCCTCACCGCCAACCCGGCGCTGGGTGTCGCGTCCGATCTGCTGGTCCGTCATGGCGGAACGTCGATCCTGTCGGAAACCCCTGAAATCTACGGTGCTGAGCATCTTCTGACCCGGCGGGCCGCCACCCCGGACATCGGCGAGAAGCTCGTGTCGCGGATCAGATGGTGGGAGGATTACACGGCCCGCAACGGCGGCGAGATGAACAACAATCCCTCACCCGGCAACAAGGCCGGCGGATTGACGACGATCCTTGAGAAATCCCTGGGCGCCGCCGCGAAGGGCGGACGCTCGACCCTTCGGGCTGTCTACGAATACGCCGAACCCGTGAAGGACCACGGCTTCGTCTACATGGATACGCCCGGCTATGATCCTGTTGCGGCGACCGGCCAAGTGGCCGGCGGCGCGAACCTGATCGCCTTCACGACCGGCCGCGGCTCGGCATTCGGCTGCAAGCCCGTGCCGTCCCTGAAGCTCGCCACCAATTCCGACATCTACCGTCGCATGCTCGACGACATGGACATCAATTGCGGCGATGTTCTCGACGGCGTGTCCCTGGAAACGAAGGGCCAGGAAATCTTCGAGATCCTGCTCCGGGTCGCCTCCGGGGAGCACACGAAGTCGGAGGATCTCGGCTACGGCGATCTCGAGTTCGTCCCGTGGCAGGTCGGCGCAACGATGTAAGCGCAGCGCGGCGCCGACCGTCCGATGATCCCGGACGGGCGGCGAGTGCGACACATCGTTCCTCGGGAGGCCCGTTAACCCGTTGTTAACCATCACCGGGCGATGATCTTCCCGCTGATCCCTCGCCGGATCGACACTCTCCCAAATGCGAACGGGGCGCGGATGTACCGCCTCGCTTCGCTTTGGGATGCAGTGCTGGAGCCCGTGCCGCCCCATCCCGGCATGCAGTCGAACTACGCGCATCGGCCGTTTTTAGGACGTCGAGCACCGCCATCGGCAGCAAGGGACGGCCAATCGATAATCGGGTGGGCTTAGCCGAGCACGTAGAACGCCGCGCCAATCGCTGCCAGCGCACCCACGAATGCATAGGGATACCAGGTGGGAAAGGGCTTGTCGTGACCGTTGAAGCTCAAGCAGGTTCTCCTGAATCAAGGGCATGCTCTCTCTTCTTCCTCTTCTTCATGCAAAATGGTCTTTTCGTGAAATCCAAACGAAAACGGCCGAGCTTCGTGCGGCGGGCGGCCGCCTAAGATGAAGCCGGGCCAAGGTCCCGCCAGCCGCCGAATGGCGCGGCAAATCGGAAGAAAATTACTTTGAAGCACTTTTAAGGAAGCGAATACCACCCCGATCTCAAGGCTGTAGCGGGTGTTTTAGAACACCTCTGATTTTTGGCTAAGCCCTTGATCAATCTCAATTCTTTCAGATATCTCATCGGACGCCCCTGCGGGAATTCTCCCGGTCTCGGGCACTCGTTCGATCTGCCGAAGGCAAGTGCGTTCGTTCAGCTCTTTCGCTGAAGGATCCAGAACTGCGCATCACGTCCGGCGGTCGCTCGCCAGCATGAGGAGAATGAGTTCATGGGCATGAGCACATGGAATGAGCCTGGGTTTGCAGCAGGAAGCGTCTTCGCCTGCTTGGCTCTGCTCCTGCCTTTCAGCGGGATGGCGCTCGCCCAGGACAATGCGTCGGCTTCAAGCCCCTTGCGGATCGAGTTGAACAAGATCGAAGCATCGGGGGAGAACTGCCGGACCTACTTTCTCATCGACAATCAAAAGGGCGAGGGCTGGAAATCTCTGAAGCTCGATCTCTTCGCGCTGGATACGGATGGCGTGGCAGCCAAGAGGCTGGCGGTGGAAGTGGGTCCGGTGCCTCGCCGCAAAACCCTCATCAAGCTCTTCGACTTTCCGGGACTGACCTGTTCGCGCTTCGGACGTGTTCTGCTCAACGACGTCCTGACCTGCGAAGGCGCGACCAGCGCGCGCGAGGAATGCCTGTCCGGAATCGAGACGGCCTCCAAGATCGACGCCGTATCCTTCGTGAAGTGAGATTGCCCTCATGAATGAGATCATGCCTGCCGCAACGCATGACATGTCCTTCCTCGGCCTGTTTCTGCAAGCCGATCCGATCGTCAAAAGCGTCATGATCCTGCTCGTCCTGGCCTCCCTCGGCTGCTGGACCATCGTCATCGAGAAGCTCCTTCGCTTCGGAAGCATCCGTCGTCAGGCCCGCGCTTTCGAAGCTGCGGCGCGCTCGGGTGATAGGCTTCATCCGCAGATGCCCGGGGCGACGGGCCGGATCGTCGCGGCCGGTCACGAGGCGTGGCGCGATCAGGACGTCTCCGAGAGCCGCGCCGAGCGGCGGGAGCGCATCGAACGGGCCATGCGGGCTGCCCTGTCCGTCGACATGCGCCAGCTTCAGGTTGGATTGCCGTTCCTCGCCACGATCGGCTCCGCGGCACCGTTCATCGGCCTGTTCGGAACGGTCTGGGGCATCATGAACTCCTTCTCGGCCATCGCCGCCAGCCAGGACACGAGCCTCTCCGTCGTGGCGCCGGGCATCGCCGAGGCGTTGTTTGCAACCGCCATCGGTCTCGTGGCCGCCATTCCGGCCGTCATGGCCTACAACAAACTGACGACCGATCTCGGACGCCTGCAGCAATCCTTCGCGGCCGGCATCACGGCGCTCGGCGACCGGCTCGCCCGCGACCGCAAGTCCCACGTTCGGGCGGAGGCTGCCGAATAATGGGCATGGGGCCAATCCGGGCGCAGGATACGGACGACGAGTTCGGGTCCGCTCCCCTGTCGGAGATCAACGTCACGCCGCTGGTGGATGTGATGCTCGTTCTGCTCATCATCTTCATGGTGGCGGCACCGCTGATGACCGTCGGCGTGCCCGTGCAGCTGCCGAAGACGGCAGCCCCGAAGGTGTCGCAGCCGAAGCAGCCGGTCGTGGTCACCATCGACGCGCAGGGCCAGCCGTTCCTCGACAAGGAGCCGCTCGCTCCCGAGACCATGATGCCGCGCCTGCGGCAGCTCGCCGGCGTGGATCCGAGCCAGGTCGTCCTCGTCCGTGGCGACAAGGCCGTTCCTTATGGGCGCATCATCGAGATCATGGGCCAGATCAACGCCGCGGGCTTCAGCAAAGTATCCTTGATCGCGCAGGCCCCGAGCGGATCACCGTCTCCCTAGGATCCGCAGCAAGCCCGATGTCCGCACACATTCTCAGACCGATGCAGGAGCCGAACCGGCTCGGGATCGCCTTTCTCGCGGCGCTCCTGCTGCACGGGGCGGCGCTGACCGCCGTGACTCTGTGGCCATCCGATGCGGAGAAGCCGCCCGGGGAGCAGGAGATCACGATCGATCTCGCGCCCGCCATGGAAGAACTCGTGTTGGTCGCGCCATCGCTCGAACATTCCCAGGAGGTGCCTCCCGCCGAAACCGAAGCCCTGCCGGTCGAGACGGAAAGCGTCGAGGAGCCGCCGCCCGAGGAAATCGCCGAAGCCCAGCCTCAGGACGCGACCGAAGCGGTTCCGGTGGAAGCGGTTCCGGTCGAACAGGAGACCGCGCGGACCGAGGCCGTCATCCTGCCGCCCCCCGACACGGTGGTCGCCAAGCCGCTCGAGACGCCTGCGCCGCCCAAGCCGGAGAAGAAGCCCCTGGCGAAGCTGGTGGAGCGCAAGCCTCCTCCGCGCCGAACCGTCGCGGAACCGAAGCCGCTTCCCTCCGATGCCCGCCAGGGCCAGGCTTCAGCCTCGCGCGAGGATACGGGCGGCCAGGCGGCCTCCGCGGATCCGACCGCACGCAATCGCTACCTGGCCAGCCTCGTGGCCTCGCTGCGCAATCGCCTGCGCTATCCGGACGTCGCGCGCAGCCAGGGCGTGACGGGCGTTGCAACCGTGCGCTTCACCATGGATCGGTCCGGTCGAATCGTCAGCGCGTCCTTGGTGCGGGGTGCAGGCCATCCGGCGCTGGATCAGGCTGCGCTTGCTGCGGCGAGCCCCGGTTCGTCCCTGCCGCCCATTCCGGACTTCATCCCGCAATCGACCTTCACCGTGCCGCTGCGCTTCAACATCCGCTGAGCCAAACCACGGTCGCGACCTTGACGGTCGCGGGATCGCCATTACCCTGTCGGTCAAAGGCGCCGGCCGTTACCTTCGACGTTGAAGACGACGGCATGAGCTGCGTTCCAGGACAGGGAGAATCGCCATGGCCGATAAGGCTTTCGCCTCGACAAGCGACACCGCCGCCAAGACGGTATCGTTCACGGAGATCGGCCCGGATCTCTATGCCTACACGGCCGAGGGCGATCCCAATTCAGGCATCATCGTCGGCGACGACGGCTGCATCGTCATCGACGCGCAGGCCACGCCGGCCATGGCCGAGGACGTGATCGCCCGCGTACGCACCGTCACCGACAAGCCGATCAAGTACGTGGTGCTCTCGCACTACCATGCCGTGCGCGTGCTCGGAGCCTCGGCTTACGAGGCGCAGGGCATCATCGCTTCGACCACCACCTACGATCTGATCGTCGAGCGCGGCGAGCAGGACAAGGCGTCCGAAATCGGCCGCTTCCCGCGCCTGTTCCGCGGCGAGAGCAGCATCCCGCCCGGTCTGACCTGGCCGACGCTCACCTTCGAGAGCGGCATGTCGGTTTTTCTCGGCAAGCGCGAGGTCAAGCTGTTCCATCTCGGTGCCGGCCACACGGCGGGCGATATCGTGGCCTGGGTGCCGGACGCGGAGGTGATGTTCACCGGCGATCTCGTGGAGTACCACTCCGCCTGCTATTGCGGCGACGCTTACCTGCGCGAGTGGCCGCAGACATTGGATTCGATCCTCGACTTCCAACCAAAGGCGATCGCCCCGGGTCGGGGCGATGCGCTGCAGGGCGGGCAGGCGGTGCGCGAGGCGGCGGCGATGACGCGCGACTTCGTGGGCACGCTCTATGGCGCCGCCGAATTGTCGGTGGCGCGTGGACGCTCTCTCAAGGAGACCTTCGCGGCGACGCGCGACGTGATGGACCCGAAGTTCGGAAGCTTCGCCATCTACGAGCATTGCCTGCCCTTCAATGTCTCGCGGGCCTTCGACGAAGCTTCCGGCATCGATCATCCCGTCATCTGGACGGCGGAGCGCGACCGGGAGATGTGGGCGGCCCTGCAAGGCTAGTCTCTGACGAACGGGAGGAAGCCGCGATGAACAGCCGCAAGACACTCTTCCAGTTCGGCTATCGCCGTAGCGCGGATCAGGATCGCCCGTCCCCTGCCCGGCATGCGGTCATCGTGGTCGGCGCGGGTCCCGTGGGCCTTTGCACGGCCATCGACCTGGCGCAACGCGGCGTGCCCGTGGTGCTTCTCGACGATGCAGACCGGATCGGCGAGGGATCCCGCGGGATCTGCTACGCCAAGCGCACGCTCGAGATCCTCGACCGGCTCGGCGTCGCCGAGCCATGTCTCGAGAGAGGCGTGACCTGGAAGCTCGGCAAGGTGTTCCAGCGCAACGACCAGCTCTATGCCTTCGACCTGCTGCCCGAGGATGGGCACAAGATGCCGGCCTTCATCAATCTTCAGCAGTATTATCTCGAGCATGCGCTCGTCGAGCGTGCCGCAGACCTGCCCGATCTCGACATCCGCTGGCGCAACAAGGTCATTGGCCTCCAACGCCGCAACGACGGCGTGACGCTCACCATCGAGACGCCGGAAGGTGCCTATGATCTCGAGGCCGATTGGGTGGTGGCGGCGGACGGCGCCCGCTCGGCCCTGCGCGGGATGCTCGGCCTGGATTTCCGGGGCGAGGTCTTCGAGGATCGCTTTCTCATCGCCGACGTGAGGATGAAGGGCGACTTTCCGCCCGAGCGCTGGTTCTGGTTCGACCCGCCCTTCCATGACGGCCGCTCGGCCCTCCTTCACAAGCAGCCGGACGATGTCTGGCGCATCGACCTGCAGCTCGGCCCCGATGCGGACGCGAAAGCGGAACAGACGCCCGAGCGCGTCATGCCGCGCCTTCGGCAGATGCTGGGGCATGAGAACTTCACGCTCGAATGGGTGTCGGTCTACACGTTCCAATGCCGCCGACTGGAGCGCTTCGTTCATGGACGCGTGGTTTTTGCCGGCGACGCCGCCCACCAAGTATCCCCCTTCGGCGCGCGCGGCGCGAATTCCGGCATTCAGGATGCGGAGAACCTCGCCTGGAAGCTGGCGCTCGTCGTCAGGGGCGAGGCCCCGGAGCGCCTGATCGACACCTACGATATCGAACGTTCGGCGGCCGCCGACGAGAACATCGGTCATTCGACCCGCTCGACCGACTTCATCGCCCCGCGCTCGGCGCAGGAACGGCGCTTTCGCGATGCGACCCTTGCTCTCGCGCGCCACACCCCCTTTGCCAAGCGAATGGTGAATTCCGGCCGGCTGTCGCTGCCCTCGACCTATGAGACGCCTCTGTCGACGCCGGATCGTGAGACCTGGTCCGGATCCGCCCGCCTCGGCGCTCCCCTGCCCGATGCCCCGATGCGGACCCGCAGCGGCCAGCCTGTCTGGCTGCTCGAAGCACTGGGCAGCGAAGAGACCGTCATCCATGTGCCCGACGGTGCCCCGCAGCCCGCAGGCGAGCGCGTGCTCGTCATCGGGGACGACCTCATCGATGCGCAGGGCTATTTCGCCCGACGTTTCGACTCGACGCCCGGAAGCACCTATCTCGTGCGACCGGACCAGCATCTCGCGGCACGCTGGCGTCATCCGGCGAGATCACAGATCGAGCGCGCCTCCCGCCGCCTCAGAGGATCGGAGGGGGATCGCGCATGACCTCGCTCATGACCGACAGCCGCTTCCCCGATCCGGACCGCGCCTATCGTGCGCTGATCGAATCTCATCGGGGATTGTCGGATGAGGACAGCGCAGCTCTCAACAGCGCCCTCGTTCTGATCCTGGCCAATCACATCGGCGACCACGCCGTGCTGCAGGAGGCTCTCGCCCTCGCCCGGCAGAGCCTGAATCGGACGCAGGGCGAAGCGGTCTGATCACGCGATGCCGAGATAGGCGGCCTTGACCTGTGGATCGGCCAGCAGGGCCGCGCCCGCCCCGCTGTAGGCGACCTTGCCGGTCTCCAGCACATAGCCCCTGTCGGCGATGGCCAAAGCCGCACTGGCATTCTGCTCGACGAGAAGAACCGTGATGCCGTCGTTCTTGAGAGACACGATGGCATCGAGGATCTGGTCGACCAGAAGCGGCGACAGGCCGAGAGACGGCTCATCCAGAAGCAGAAGACTCGGCCGGCCCATGAGCGCGCGGCCGATCGCCAGCATCTGCTGCTGACCGCCCGACAAGCCTCCGGCCAGAAGGTGCCGCTTTTCGGCCAGAACCGGGAACATGGCGAAGATGCGATCGCGGTCCTGGTCGATCTCCCGGTCTCGACGACGATAGGCACCGAGGCGCAGGTTGTCCTCCACGGTCAGGGGGCCGAACACCTGTCGGCCTTCCGGCGATTGCGTGATGCCGAGCCCGACTCTTCGGTGCGGCGGCAGCCGGTCGATCCGTTGGTCCTTGAAGCGGATTTCGCCGCCGGTCATCGGCTGAACGCCGGACAGCGTGCGCAGCAGCGTGGTCTTGCCCGCGCCGTTCGAGCCGACGAGCGCAACGATCTCACCCGAACGGACCTCGAGGCTGATGCCCTTGAGCACCTCGATGCGCCCATAGGCGCTGCGCAGATCCCGCACCTCAAGCACGGGCGGCCTCCCGTGCGCCGTGCTGCCCCAGATAAGCCTCAAGGACCCGTGGATCATCGCGTACCTCCCGCGGCGTTCCCTCGGCGAGCGGACGGCCGCGCTCCAGCACGAGGATCCTGTCGGAGATCTTCATCACGAGCTTCATGTCGTGCTCGACGAGAACGACGGCCACGCCCCGATCGGCAACCTGTTTGATGAGATGGTCGATCTCCTCGGTCTCCACCGCGTTGCAGCCGGCGGCCGGCTCGTCGAGAAGTAGCACGCGCGGTTCGGCGGCGAGCGCACGGGCGATCTCGAGGCGCTTGCAGGCGCCGTAGGGCAGCGAGCCTGCCGAGGTGTCCGCCACATCCTTCAAACCGACATCGGCCAGGAGCGCGAGTGCCGCGGCCCGCGTCTCACGGTTCTGAC
Source organism: Microvirga sp. HBU67558 (assembly GCF_018069605.1). Lineage (NCBI taxonomy): Bacteria > Pseudomonadati > Pseudomonadota > Alphaproteobacteria > Hyphomicrobiales > Methylobacteriaceae > Microvirga > Microvirga sp. HBU67558. The sequence continues at coordinate 107,655 of NZ_JAGPUP010000563.1, forward strand.
GCGTGACGGAAGGGGTTCTGAACAGAGCCGGCAGAAGGCTGCACCTTTCCCGCAGGTGACGGCCTACCATCACGTTCTCGCAGGCGGTCATGCGCTGGAAGATCTGCAGGTTCTGGAAGGTGCGGGACAAGCCGCGCGCCGCCAGCTTGTGCGGCGCAAGCCCGGTCACGTCCTCGTCGGCGAGATGGATCGACCCGCGGCTCGCCACGTAGACACCGGACACGATATTGAACAAGGTCGTCTTCCCTGCCCCGTTCGGCCCGATGATGGACACGATCTGGCCGGGGCTGACCGAGAAGCTCACGCCGTCGACGGCCTTCACGCCGCCGAAGGAGATGCCCACATCCGTCGCCTTCAGGATGCTCATGAGCGCGCCCTCCGGAGAAGCAGGTTCGAGAGGCTCGGGACGATCCCGTTGCGCATGAAGATCATCGCCACGATGATGATGAGACCGAGCAGAAGATGCTCGTATTCCTGGAAGACGGTGAGAGCCTGCGGGAGCGTGACGAGCACGGCGGCGCCCACGATGCTCCCCACCACGGATCCGAGCCCGCCGAGCACCACGATCGTCACAAGCTCCACCGAATGCAGGAAGCCCGCCTGATCCGGGTTGATGAACCCGTTCATGAAGGCCAGCGCGGATCCGGCGAGGGATGCATAGATTGCGGCGATCACGAAGGCCTGCAGCTTGAAGCGCGCCACGTCCACGCCGACCACCTGCGCGGCGATCTCGCTGTCGTGCAGGGCGCGGAAGGCTCGCCCGGTCGGCGTCTCGTCGAGGTTGAGGGCGATCCAGGTCCCGACCAGCAGGAGCCCCCCGGTCACCCAGTACCAGGTGTAGGATCCGCTGACCCGCCAGCCGAACAGGGTGAGCCGCTCGACGGGCATGCCGTCCGGGCCGCCGGTCCAGCGGCTTTCGGTCGTGATGACGAGCGCCACGAGAACCCCGAGCCCCAGGGTGGCGATGGCCAGATAATGCCCTTTGAGGCGCAGGATGGGACGCCCCACAAGATAAGCCAGAACGCCGGAGAGGACCGCCCCGATGAGAAGCGCCGCCCAGGGGGGAATGCCGAGATGCGTCGGTCCGATGGCGACCGCATAGGCGCCGATCCCGAAGAACGCCGCGTGACCGAGGCTGACCTGACCCGCCTGTCCCATGAGGATGTTGAGCCCGATGGCCGCGAGCGCCGAGACCCAGACGAGCGAGGCGACGCGGAAATAGTAGCTCGACGGAAAGACGAACGGGAGAATGGCGATCACGACGGCCAGGATGAGCAGGGTGACGAATCGCTGGTTCACGAGTGCACGCATGCTCACACCCTCTCCACGACCCGGCGTCCGAACAGGCCCTGGGGCGCCGCGAACAGGACGATGAGGATGACCAGGAACGCGAAGGCATCCTTGTAGGTCGAGCTGAGATAGCCCGCGCCAAAGGCCTCCAGCAGGCCGAGCAGGAGCCCGCCGACCACGGCACCGACCGGATTGCCCATGCCGCCCAGCATGGCGGCGGCAAAGCCCTTCAGGGCCAGCAGCGTTCCCACATCATAGCTCGTCAGGGTGATCGGCGTGACCAGGATGCCGGCGATCGCCCCGATGGCCGCGGAGCCGCCGAAGGCGAGCGCCATGATGGTGGTCGTGTTGATCCCGACGAGCCGCGCGGCCAGACGGTTGGCCGCCGTGGCCAGCACGGCCTTGCCGACGAGCGTATGTTCGAGAAAGACGTAGAGCGCCAGGACGACGACGGCCGTTCCGCCGAGCACCCAGAAGCTCTGCGGCTGCACGGCGGCCCCTAGCACGTCGACCGGCGTGTCGCCCGTGAAGGCGGGGAGCTTGTGAAACTGCTTGTCGAAGACGATCGCCGCGACGCCGCGCAGCAGGATCGATGCTCCGATGGTGATGATGATGAGCGTCACGGCCGACGCGCCGCGCGCAGGCTCGATGGCGAAGCGGTGGAGCAGGAGCCCGATTGCCACGGCGGCCGCGATGGCGACCAGGGCCGCCAGCGGCAGGGGCACTCCGACGGCCGACGCGAACACCGTCACCATGCCGCCTAGCATGACGAACTCGCCCTGGGCGAAGTTCACCACGCCCGAGGCGTTGTAGATCAGCGTGAAGCCGAGTGCGACCAGCGCGTAGACGGCTCCCACCGTCAGACCGGAGATGAGGAACTGGAGGAACTCGGCCATGATGCAGCCCCGCGACCTTCAGGTTGCCGGACAGGAGGCTGACCGGCAGCCTCCTGTCCGATCGGTTGCAGCGTGGGATCAGCTTCCGGAGGCGACCAGGTTCCAGTCGCCGCCCTTGATCTCGAGCATGCGGAACGCCGAGAGGTCGAGGCCGAGATGGTCGGTGGCGGACATGTTCACGATGCCGCCTGTACCGACGAAGCCCTTGGTCTTCTCGATCTCGTCGCGGATTTTCTGAGGGTCGGTCGAGTTCGCGCGCTTCATGGCCTCGACCAGGATGAAGAGGCCGTCATAGGCATGGCCGCCGAAGGTCGAGACGGGCTGCTTCGTGGTACCCTCGTAGGCCTGCCTGTACTCGGTCACCACCTTCTTCTGCGGATCGCTCTCGGGCAGCTTGTCGCCGACGAGGAGCGCGGCGGCCGGCAGACGGACGCCCTCCGCCGCCGGGCCCGCCAGATCGATGAAGCTCTTCGAGGCCACGCCGTGGCTCTGATAGAACGGGATGCTCGTCATGCCGAGCTGCGCATAGTTGCGGGTCACGATGGCCGGCCCCTGGCCGAAGCCCGGATTGACCACCGCCTGCACGCCGGCCGTGTTCTTGATCTTGGTGAGCTGGGCGGTCATGTCGCTGTCGCGAGGGCCGTAATTCTCGTCGATGAGGATCTGCATGCCGTAATTCGGCGCGACCTTGACGCATTGCGCGCGCATGGACGCTCCGAAGCCGTCCGTGCCGGAGATCATGCCGATCTTGGTGAGATTGCGCTTCTTCAGATCCTCGAAGATCTTCTCGCAGGCCATCTTGTCGGTGTGCGGCGTCTTGAAGACGAACTTGCGCACGGGGTCGATGACTTCGATGGCGCCGGCCAACGAGATGAACGGGACCTTCGCGTCTTCGAAGACCGGGATCATCGCCATGGTGCTGCCGGTCGTCGTGCCGCCCACCATGGCGATCACCTCGTCGTCCTCGATGAGGCGGGTCGCAAAGGTGCGTGCCTTGTTGGCGTCGCCACCGTCGTCGTAGATCACGAGCTCGATCTTCTTGCCCGCGATGCCGCCGGCCGCATTGATCTTGTCGACGTAGAGCTTGAGCGTCTTGTCCTCGGGCTCACCCAGGAAGGACGACGGCCCGGTGACCGAGAGAACGGATCCGATCTTGACGGTGTCCTGCGCGAGCGCGCCATGAGACAGAGCAAGGCCCATGACAGAGGTGGCCAGCAGGATCTTGTGAGTTGCCTTCGCGTTCATGTGTTTCCTCCGAGGTTCTTTGTCGTTTACCGATTTTGTTGTTGCGCAAGGGGTCAGGCTGCCGGGAGCCTGCCGGTCATCGCGGGAACGGAGCAATGGGACAGGACTGCGCAACGCTGGCGTTGCTGTGCGCGTGCATCCTGGCGGCCGTCGAAACCTGCCATCCCGTTTCGCTCCGTAAAGGGCCGAGTGTTGGCTTATTGACGCTGTTTGTTCCATCAATATAATTGACCGGACGGTTGGTCAATAGTAAACAAGTCGCAAGACCACCCGCTTGCCATCAGCGAATGTTCGGGAGGGCCATGGTGGAGAACGATCTCGTCATCACGGAGCGCCGGGAGGGTTATCGGGTGATCACCCTCAACAGGGCCGATCGTCTGAACTCCTTCAACGAGGCGATGCATGCGGCCCTGATGTCGGCCCTTCTCGATGCCGAAGCGGACGAGGCCTGCCGGGCTCTCGTCCTGACAGGAGCAGGACGCGGCTTCTGCGCCGGACAGGATCTGTCGGACCGGGTTTTCAGCCCCGGCCAGGTTCCGGATCTCTCCTCCACCCTGGAGCGCCTCTACAACCCGCTCGTGCGCAAGCTGCGCGCTCTGCGGATGCCGGTCATCTGCGCGGTCAACGGCGTCGCGGCGGGCGCCGGAGCTAACCTCGCGCTGGCCTGCGACATCGTCCTGGCAGCGCGTTCGGCCAAATTCATCCAGGCCTTCGCGAAGCTCGGCCTCGTGCCCGATTCCGGAGGAACCTGGTTTCTGCCGCGCCTCGTCGGTCCGGCGCGCGCCCGCGCGCTCGCTCTCCTGGCCGAACCTGTTCCGGCCGAGCAGGCGGAGGCCTGGGGGATGATCTGGAAGGCGGTCGAGGACGGCGCCCTGATGGACGAGGCCCATCGCCTTGCCGCCCACTTCGCCGTTCAGCCGACCGTCGGGCTCGGTCTGATCAAGCAGGCGCTCGATGCCTCCGAGACCCGCGATCTCGACAGCCAGCTCGATCTGGAGCGCGATCTCCAGGGACAGGCGGGCCGCACGCCCGACTACATCGAGGGCGTCACGGCGTTCTTCGAGAAGCGGCAGCCGAAATTCACCGGGAGGGCATGATGGACGCTGGATCGACCCGCGCAGGACGTGCCGCCCACGACCTCGCTTCAGCCTGCGCCGACGCCATGTGGGCCGAGGACCAGGCGAGCCAAGGGCTCGGGATGAGGGTCGAGCGCGTGTCGCCCGGCGAGGCCGTCCTGTCCATGGCGATCCGCCCCGACATGACGAACGGGCATGGCATCTGCCACGGCGGCTTCATCTTCACCCTCGCCGACTCGGCCTTCGCGTTCGCCTGCAACACCTACGACCAGCGCACGGTCGCTCAGCAATGCGCCGTGACGTTCCTCCAGCCGGGCCGGCGGGGCGACACGCTCACGGCCCATGCGGTCGAGCGCCACCGTTCGGGCCGCTCGGGGATCTACGACGTGACCGTCCGCAACGGCCAGGGCGAAACGGTGGCCGAATTCCGCGGGCACTCGCGCACGATCGCGGGCACGCTTCTCGCGTCGGATGACACCGAAAAGACCCCATAAGAACGAACGAATGGGAGGTTCCCTTGCTTCAGATCCCGCACCGCAAGCTGTCCGAACTCAAGCCCCAGGCGACCCAGCTCGATCGCCTCGAACTGGCGTCGCGGGATGAGTTGGCCGCCTGGCAGCGCGAGCGTCTCGCCTGGTCCCTGCGCCATGCCTACGAGAACGTGCCGCACTACAGGGCGAAGTTCGACGCGGCAGGCGTTCATCCGGACGATTTCAGGGATCTAGGCGATCTCTCCAAGTTCCCGTTCACCACCAAGGCCGACCTGCGGGACAATTATCCCTTCGGCATGTTCGCCGTTCCGCAGGATCAGATCGCCCGCGTGCACGGCTCGTCGGGCACCACCGGCAAGCCCACCGTGGTCGGCTACACCAAGCGCGACATCGACACCTGGGCGGACGTGGTGGCGCGATCCATCCGGGCGAGCGGCGGGCGTCCCGGCATGAAGGTGCACGTGGCCTACGGCTACGGCCTCTTCACCGGAGGACTGGGCGCGCATTACGGCGCCGAGCGCCTCGGCTGCATGGTGATCCCGATGTCCGGCGGCATGACCGAGCGCCAGGTGCAACTCATCCAGGACTTCCAGCCCGACATCATCATGGTCACGCCGTCCTACATGCTGGCGATCCTCGACGAGTTCAAGAAGCAGGGCCTCGATCCGCGGCAATCCTCGCTGAAGGTCGGGATCTTCGGCGCCGAGCCATGGACCAACGCCATGCGGACCGAGATCGAAGAGGCCTTCGACATCCATGCGGTCGACATCTATGGCCTGTCCGAGGTCATGGGGCCGGGCGTTGCCTGCGAATGCGTGGAGAGCAAGGACGGACTGCACATCTGGGAGGATCATTTCTATCCCGAGGTGATCAACCCGGTGACGGGCGAAGTCCTGCCGGACGGCGAGGAAGGCGAGCTCGTCTTCACCTCCCTGACCAAGGAGGCGATGCCCGTCATCCGCTATCGCACCCGGGACCTGACGCGCCTGCTGCCCGGCACGGCGCGCACCATGCGCCGCATGGAGAAGGTCACCGGCCGCACGGACGACATGATGATCATCCGGGGCGTCAACGTGTTCCCGACCCAGATCGAGGAGAAGCTCCTCGCCATCCCGACCCTGTCGGGACATTACCAGATCATACTGACCCGCGAGGGCCGGATGGACCAGATGGAGATCAGGGCCGAGATCCGGCCGGATGCCGATTATCCGGAAACGCGGAAAGCCGCCGCCGACCGCCTGACCCAGGCGATCAAGGACACCATCGGCATCACGGCTCAGGTCAATGTCCTCGACCCGGAAGGAATCGAGCGCTCGCTCGGCAAGGCGCGGCGCGTGATCGACCGCAGACCGAAGGAATAGAAGAACCCCATGGCCCGTACCCGTGCCACCGATTACGACGACAAGCGCCGCGCGATCCTCGATCGCTCGGCCGAACTCTTTGCCGAGCACGGCTACGACCGCGCCTCGATGAGCAAGATCGCAGAGGCCTGCGGGGTCTCCAAAGCCAACCTGTACCACTACTACAAGGACAAGGAAGCGCTGCTCTTCGACGTCATCCGCTTCCACCTCGAAGAACTGCTCGAGGTCGTGGAGGCGGCCGACCGCCCGGACCTTGCTGCGGATGACCGCTTGAGAGAGCTGGTGGCGGCGCTGCTCGAGGCCTATCGCGATGCCGACGCCCAGCACAACGTGCAGATCAACGGCATGCGCCTGCTCCCGACCGACCGCCAGGCCGAGCTCAAGGCGGTGGAGCGGGACCTGGTCAAGATCTTCTCCGATGCGGTGGCGGGCGTTGCGCCGCAGCTCAAGGGAACCAAGCTGCTCAAGCCTGTGACCATGTCCCTCTTCGGCATGATCAACTGGCATTATCTATGGTTCAAGAGCACCGGCGAGATCACCCGTGCAGATTATGCAGCGCTGGTGTCCCGGCTCATCGTGGATGGAACCCGCAATCTCCAGGCCGAGCCCGCGGCCGCGTCCCGGCGCATCAGCGCGGCGGAATAGAAGACTCCTAAAACCGAAACCGCGCGGCAAGATGGGGGCACCAGGGTTCGGCGTCCCGCAGCGAACCGGACACCGCGTCCGTGGAAAGCCCGGTCCATCATCCGGCCCGATGGTCAAACGATTACTGGAGCGAGACCTGATCGCCGATCTCGCGCGACCCATGGCCCGGAACTTCGAGCCCGAAGCGCGAAAGCAACGGATGAACGTGGCTCTGCCACTGCGCCATCAGCTCCTCCCGGCCCTTCTGGCGCAATCCGAACTTCCGATGCTGGGAGAAATGATCCGACGCGCTGCTGCCGAAGGTGTCGGCCACGCGCGGATACCAGTAGTTGACGGAGGCCTGAGCATCGATCCTGTCGTGGCCTCTCTCGAGAGCCGCCTGCAATCCCTGTTCCCCCAGTTCCGCGTGGCGCCTCTCTACAGGAAGGATCTCGGCAAGGACGTCGGCGAGCGGCTGGTAGGAGCCGCGTGTCAATTCGTCGAGCTGCACCACGGTCGCCTGCCCCATCAGGCAGTTCATCACCACCGCATCGACCCAGCCGTTGATCGGGTAATGGAACACGTTGAGGCGCATGTCTCCGGCAATGCGCCTCGTGGCCAGATTGACGCTGCGGTCGAGACGGGACGCCCAGGGATGAGCTCCTACATATTGCCCCGTGTCGGCCCCGAACTGCTCCATCAGGGCCAGGACCTGACGCGCGTGGTCGAACTTGTCGAAGACGATGCGTGTCGCGATGATCCGCTCCTTGAGCCCCGGAGCCAGGTTGATGCAATCGGCGAAGCCCGAGGCGCCCGCCATCTCGGAATCGACGAAGATCGCCATCAGGCGCATGAGTTCGCCGCGATAGCGAGGCGTCACGTTGTCGGGAGCGCTCAGGCGGCCGCCGCCGGCCAAGAAGGCGACGAGGCTTTCTTCATCGACCATGGAACCACCCTCCCCGCCTCTTGCGGCGTCACTTGTCGAAATCGACCAGAATCCGGTCGCTCACCGGATAGCTCTGGCAGGTCAGAATGTAGCCCCGCGCGATCTCGTAATCCTCGAGAGCGAAGTTCGCGTCCATGTCCACCTCGCCGTCGACCAGCATTGCCCGGCAGGTGGAGCAGACGCCGCCCTTGCAGGCATAGGGCAGCTCCAGCCCCTCGGCCGTTGCGGCATCGAGCACCGATGCGGTGCCCTTCTCGAATGACAGGGTGCGGGCACGTCCGTCGATGACGATGGTGGCCTCGCACAGGTTCCTCTTGTCTTCCGCTGCCGCCTCCTCGGGTCTGCGCTGGCGTCGGCTCGGCGTCGCGGTGGCGAAAAGTTCGAACTTGATCTGGCGCTTGTCGAGCCCGTGCTCCTCGAGGCTCTGCGCGATGCCGAGCATCATGTCCTGCGGTCCGCAGATGAAGGCGGTGTCGATGGACGATGCGTCGATCCAATGGTCGAGCAGCTGGTCGCACTTCTCCTTGGTCAGCCGTCCGTTAAAGAGGTCGATGTCCTGCTGCTCGCGGCTGAGGATGTGGATGAGGCTGAAGCGATCGAGATGCTCGTTCTTGAGATCCTCGAGCTCCTCGCGGAACATGATCGAACCCGATGCGCGATTGCCGTAGAACAGGGTGAAGGACGAATTCGGCTCGGCGACGAGCGTGGTCTTGATGATGCTCAGAAGCGGCGTGATCCCGCTGCCCGCGGCGAAGCCCACGAAGTGGCGCCTGCGGGTCTCGTCGAGGGGCACGAAGAAATTGCCCATGGGCGGCATCGCCTCGATGACCTGCCCGGGTGCGAGCTGCTCGCTGGCCCAGCTCGAGAAGGCTCCGCCGGCGATCCTCTTGATGCCGACCCGGAGCCGACCTTCCATCGGCGTCGCACAGATGGAATAGGACCGCCGCACCTCGTCGCCGTCGATCGTGGTGCGCAGGGTCAGGTACTGGCCCGGCGAGAAGCGGAACGCCTCCTTATGCTCGTCCGGCACGTCGAGAGTGAGCACGATGGCGTCGCGGGTTTCGCGCCGCACGTCGGCAACGGTGACGGGGTAGAACTTCGTCATGGAGCATCCGGTCTTTTCAAATGCACTTGAAGTAGTCGAAAGGCTCGAGGCAGTCGCGGCACCGGTACTGTGCCTTGCACGGCGTCGAGCCGAACTCGCTCACCCGGTCGGTGTTCTCGGATCGGCAGCGCGGGCACGCGATGGTCAAAGGCTTGCGCAGGAAGCGATCGAAGGGCGACGGCCCGCCTGCGTTCTCCGCCGGGGGGGCGATGCCGTAGGCCTCCAGGCGCCGGCGGCCCTCCGGGGTGATCCAGTCCGTGGTCCAGGGCGGCGACAGGCGCCGCTCGATCCGCAGGCGGTCGATCCCGCGCGCGCGCAGAGCCGCTTCGATCTCGAACGCGATGACGCTCGTGGCAGGACAGCCCGAATAGGTCGGCGTGATGGCGACGACGAGATCTTCATCCTGCCATTGCACGTCGCGCACGATGCCGAGATCCATGACGGAGACCGCCGGCACCTCCGGGTCTGGAACGTCGCCCAGCCAGTCTCTGATCTGGTTCGGGTCCGGCCGCGTCAGGCTGTCCATCATCGATCCTGCGCTCCTCACCACGTCGCGTTGGGATAGGCCCGCTGCAGGAACTGGAGATCGGCCAGGATGTAGCCGAGATGCTCGGAATGAACGCCGCGCTTGCCGCCTTTCTGCGCCCAGCCGGCCTGCGGCAGCGTGAGCGTCGCCTCCCCGATCGTCGCGCGAACGAGACCGAGCCAGGGTTCGTGCAGCGTCGCGACGTCGGGTGCGAGGCCGTTCCGGACCATGGCCTGGTCGATCTCGTCAGTCTCGAACAGCTCGCCGGTATACATCCACAGATCGTCGACGGCGTTCTGCATCCGGCGATGGCTTTCCTCCGTGCCGTCGCCAAGGCGCAGAACCCATTCCTGGCTCCGCTCCAGGTGATAGGTGACCTCCTTGAGGCCCTTGGCGGCGATTTCGGCGATACGAGGATCCGTCGAGCCGGTCAGCCCGCGCAGCAGCAGATAGTGCCAGGCATCGAAATAGAACTGCCGGGCCATCGTGGCGGCGAAGTCGCCGTTCGGCTGCTCGACCAGAAGCACATTGCGGAAGTCGCGCGCGTCGCGCAGATAGGCGAGCTTGTCGGCATCGCGTCCCCTGCCCTCGATCTCACCCGCGAGGTTGAGCCAGAGCTGCGTCTGTCCGATCAGGTCGAGAGCGACGTTGGAGAGCGCCAGATCCTCCTCGAGCGCCGGCGAATGGCCGCACCATTCGGAGAGACGGTGGCCCAAGATCAGGGCATTGTCGCCCAGCCGCAGCAGATACTCGACGAGAGCGTCCTGCGCGGTCATCACATATGCCCCAGCTCTTCGGGGATCTCGTAGAAAGTCGGGTGGCGATAGACCTTGCTGTTGGCGGGATCGAACAGCGGCCCCTTGTCGCCGGGCGAGCTCGCCGCAATATCGGACGCCTTCACGACCCAGATGCTGACGCCCTCGTTGCGGCGTGTATAGACGTCGCGCGCGTTCATGATCGCCATCTCGGCATCGGGCGCATGCAGGCTGCCCACGTGCCGGTGGGCCAATCCATGCTGGCTGCGGATGAACACCTCCCAGAGAGGCCATCCCTTCTTGTCGGTCATTGTCTCTCTCCCCTCCCGCCTAAGCAGCCGCCTTGCCGTGCGCCCGCGCGGCCTTCTTGGCCGCATAGGCGTCCGCCGCATCGCGCACCCATTGTCCCTCTTCGTAGGCCTTCACGCGCGTGCGCAGGCGCTGGCGGTTGCAGGGTCCGTTGCCGGCGATGACCTGATAGAACTCGTCCCAGTCGATCGCGCCGAAATCGTAGTGGCCGCGCTCCGCGTTCCACTTGAGATCAGGATCCGGAACGGTGAGACCGAGATACTCGGCCTGCGGCACCGTCTGATCGACGAATTTCTGGCGCAGCTCGTCGTTCGAGTTGATCTTGATCTTCCAGCGCATCGATTGCGCGCTGTGGACCGATTCCGCGTCGGAGGGTCCGAACATCATCAGCGACGGCCACCACCAGCGGTTCAGCGCGTCCTGCGCCATCTGCTTCTGCTCGGGCGTGCCGCGGGCGAGCTTGGTCATCGCGTCGTAGCCCTGCCGCTGATGGAAGCTCTCTTCCTTGCAGATGCGGATCATGGCGCGGGAATAAGGCCCGTAGGAGCAGCGCTGCAGCGGCACTTGGTTCATGATTGCGGCTCCGTCCACGAGCCAGCCGATGGCCCCGATGTCGGCCCAGGTGAGCGTCGGATAGTTGAAGATGCTGGAATACTTGGCCTTGCCGCTGTTGAGCTGCTCCAGGAGCTCGTCGCGGCTCACACCAAGGGTCTCGGCGGCGCAGTAGAGATAAAGGCCGTGGCCGGCCTCGTCCTGCACCTTGGCGAGCAGGATGGCCTTGCGCTCGAGGGTCGGCGCCCGGGTGATCCAGTTACCCTCGGGCTGCATCCCGATGATTTCGGAGTGAGCGTGCTGGGAGATCTGCCGGATCAGGGTCTTGCGATAAGCCTCCGGCATCCACTCCTTCGGCTCGATCTTGATGTCGGCATCGATGCGGTCCTGGAAGGCACGCTCCTCCGGAGACATCTCGTCCTTGGACCGGATGTGCTCGACGCCTGTTTTCACCATCTGTGCGTACATGGCGCTTCTCCCTGACGTTCAATCCTGCCGGGCTCTCGTCCTGCAGCCCTGTCCAAGACCGGGCCGGATTGGACGGAATCGAGCCTCGCCTGCCGGAGCAGCCCTTCCGCGCCGCGCTGATCATGGCGCGCAGGCGGCATGCCTCTCCGGCTTTCCGCGGACCTCTTTAATATGTCACATAAAACAGATTAATCAAGAAATTTTTGTAACACTTTCTTCAGCCGATCCTCAGTTCCGCGGCCGGCTCCGCCGTCGCGAAGCGCTGCCCGAAGGTCTCGTCGACCGCGGGGAGTGGTCCCAGGTCGTTCTGGGCATGGGTGTCAATCCAGCGCTCGGCGGCCGGAAGCAGGGTGCGGTAAATCGTGCCGCAGAGGGACCGCGCCCCTGTCCCGGCCCAGGGCCTGGGAAGGAGCTGCGACGGCAGCAGCGGATCCTTCAGGACCGCCCTGCGGTAATCATGGATCAGGAGAATACGCACGAGAAGGGCGTCGAGATTCGTGAACCCCGCGCCCCGTTCCAGGGCGCCGAGGGTGCCCGCATAGGTGTCGATGAACCGTCTGTAGCGCGCTTCGATCTCCACCAAGGGCCATGCCTTCTCGACCAGCCGCCGGGCAGTGGGCAGATCGGCCGGGGTCGCGGCCAGTCTCAGGAAGGGGCCGACCTTGGCCGCCGGTGCCGCAGCCATCAGGAGATCGGGCCCGAGCGGGCCATAACCTGCGGCTGATAATTCACTCCTCAGCGCATTGCGGTCCTGCGCGTTCTCGAGCAGGAGGAGATCGAACGATCCCTGCCACTCATGGGGTGGGTCGGCATAGATCCGCCGCGTGGCCTCGGCGAAAGCCTCCTGGCCCTGCGGCGTCAGCCGGTAATAGCTGTTGCGCCCCACCTTCCAGCGCTCGAACCAGCCCTCGGAGACGAGGCGGGACAGGGCCGTCCGGACGAGCGTGTCGCTGATGCGGAAGGCCCGCATGATCTCGTGCAGGGATGCCAGGGACAGCACCCCGCCCCGGGGCACCACGGCATCCCCGAACACGGTCACGATGAGCGAGCCCGCCCGGATCGGCGTCCGCTCGTGAAACCTGTCCAGCAGAGCCTCTACGACCGCGACCATGCAAGTGTACTCCGGTTATCTGGGCCGGGGAGCCGGAGCCGCCTCCGCCCGTCCGGCCTTCACCTACTCAGACTGGCGCATTCCTGTCGAGCCACCCGGGCGATCAATAGATCCCCAAAATTCCTTGACTAACCGACCGGTCGGTCAATAATGCCGGAAAGGCGCGGCGATGCCAATGCGGCCGCTCGTTCATCATTCCAAGGTGTCCCAATGAGACTTGAGAGCTTCGTTCGTGGAAGTTGGATGTCGCCCGGTCAGGAACTGGCCGATATTCACAGCGCCGTCACCGGCAACGTGGTGGCACAGGTCGCCAGCGGCGGCCTCGACATGGGCGAGGTGCTGGCCTATGCCCGCCAGGTTGGCGGGCCCAACCTGAGGAAGCTCACCTTCCATCAGCGTGCAGAACTTCTGAAACGTCTTGCCATTCATCTATCAGAACGCAAGGACCAGCTTTATCAGCTCTCCTACCAGACAGGCACCACACGGTCCGACAACCTCATCGACGTGGATGGCGGCATCGGCACCCTCTTCGTCTATGCCTCCAAGGGCCGCCGCGAACTGCCCAACGCCGCCTTCCTCTTGGATGGGAATGTCGAAGCCCTTTCAAAGGGCGGCAGCTTCGTCGGCCAGCACGTGATGACGCCTCTCCATGGCGTTGCCGTTCACATCAACGCCTTCAACTTCCCCTGCTGGGGCATGCTCGAAAAGCTCGCGCCCGCCATCCTGGCCGGCGTCCCGGTTGTGACCAAGCCCGCGACGATCACATCCTATGTGGCCCATGCGCTGGTGCGCATGATCACGGAATCCCGCATCCTTCCCGACGGGGCGCTCCAATGCATCGTCGGCTCCACGGGCGATCTCTTCGATCATCTGACCTGTCAGGATGTCGTGTCCTTCACCGGCTCCGCCGATACGGCCCAGAAACTGCAGCGGCATCCCGTCATTGCGCGCGAGTCCGTCCGCTTCATCGCCGAGCGCGATTCGCTCAATGCGGCCATTCTTGCGCCTGACGCCGGGCCGGGAACGCCGGAATTCGACCTCTTCATCAAGGAAGTGGCGAAGGAGATGACCGTCAAGGCAGGACAGAAATGCACGGCCATCCGCCGCGCCATTGCTCCCAATGCGCATGTGTCCGCCGTGATCGAAGCTCTGGGAGAGCGGCTCGCCAAGATCAAGGTTGGCAACCCGGAACTCGAGAGCGTCCGCATGGGGCCGGTCGTCGGTCTGGGCCAACGTCGGGACGTGCTGGCTCAGGTGGCAAAGCTGCGAACAGAAGCGGATATCGTCGTTGGCAATCCGGATAATTTCGACGTCGAGGGCGCGGACCGCGAACGCGGCGCCTTCATCCCGCCTCTCGTGCTCCATTGCCCGGACCCGATCCGGGCCACCAACGTGCACAGCGTTGAAGCTTTCGGTCCCGTTTGCACCGTGATGGGCTATGACGGCCTCGATCAGGCGGTAGCCCTGGCCAATCGGGGCGACGGCAGCCTCGTAGCGTCCCTCTACACCTATGATTCTACCACGGCGGCCGATCTCGTCTTCGGGGTCGGCGCCTTCCATGGTCGTCTCGTGCTGATCGACCGGGACTGTGCCAAGGAGCAGACCGGCCATGGCTCCCCGATGCCACACATGGTTCATGGCGGACCAGGACGTGCCGGCGGCGGCGAGGAACTCGGCGGCATGCGCGGCGTGCATCATTACATGCAGCGCACTGCCCTGCAGGGCTCTCCCGCCATGCTCTCACGGGTGACGCAGAGCTGGATCAAGGGTGCCCCGACCATCGAAGAAAGCCGGCATCCTTTCCGCTTCTATTTCGAGGACCTCGCCATCGGTCAGACCTTCGTCTCCAAGGAGCGCACGATCACGCTTGAGGATATCGAGCACTTCGCGGAGTTCACCGGCGACACCTTCTATGCCCATATGAGCGAGGAAGCGACGAAGAACCATCCGTTCTTCCCCGGTCGAGTGGCCCACGGCTATCTCCTATTGTCCTTTGCGGCAGGCCTCTTCGTCGATCCGGACCTCGGGCCCGTGCTTGCAAATTACGGTCTCGACTCCTTACGTTTCATCAAACCCGTGCAGCCGGGCGAAACCATCAAGATCCGGCTGACGACAAAATCGAAGTCGCCGCGTAACGAGCAGTACGGCGAGGTGCGCTGGGACGTTGAGATCATGACGGACAAGGGTGAACCGGTCGCGACCTATGAGCTCCTCACGATGAACGCGGTGCGTCCATGACGGATATGGCCTCAGCCAATGACGCTGGACCGGTCAGGCTTGTCCGGAACGCTCCCGTGGCCGTGATCGAGATCGATAATCCTCCAGTCAATGCCACGTCTCAGGCCGTGAGAGCAGGCCTGCTCGCGGCAATTCGGGAGGTCGACCGCGACCCGCAGATCTCGGCCGCGGTGATCGCCTGCGCCGGCCGTACCTTCGTGGCCGGAGCCGACATCCGCGAGTTCGGTCAGCCTCCACAAGAGCCCCACCTGCCCGATGTCATCAACGCCATCGAAGCCTGCTCCAAGCCGGTCGTTGCCGCTGTTCACGGAACGGCCCTTGGCGGAGGCTGCGAGATCGCGCTCGCCTGCCATGCCCGTGTGGCCGATCCGGGTGCAGGCTTCGGCCTGCCGGAGGTCAAGCTCGGGCTGGTTCCGGGAGCCGGCGGCACGCAACGCCTGCCGCGGCTGGTCGGGCTGGAAGCGGCCCTCGATCTCGTGACGAGCGGGCGGACCGTCAAAGCCGCGGAAGCGCTGCGTCTCGGCCTGATCGATCGCCTCTCCTCCGGCGACCTGCGCCGGGATGCGATGGAGCTTGCTCGAGAACTGATCGATCAGCCGCTGCGACGCACCGGTGAGCTGAATGTCGATGCGATGAATGCCGAGGCGGCTTCTGAAGGGGTCGCGGACGTCCGCCGGAAAGCCAGAGGCGCCGAAGCGCCGGGCAGAGCCGCCGAACTCGTTCTGCTGTCCGCAAGCCTGCCTCTTCAGGACGGCATGGCGCGGGAGCGCGAGACGTTCCTGGAACTGCGCGCGTCCAGGCAGTCGGCCGCCCTGCGGCATGCCTTTTTCGCCGAGCGGGAGGTCACGCGTCTCCCCGGCCTCGACTCCATTGAGCCCCGCCCGGTCCAGAAGATCGGGATCGTGGGCGCCGGAACGATGGGATCGGGCATCGCCATCGCGTTCGCGGATGCGGGCTTCGACGTCAAGGTCGTCGAGACCGGCGAACAGGCATTGGCGGCCGGTCAGGCGCGGATCACGGAGGTCTACGACAAGCAGGTTGCAAGCGGTCGGATCACGGCCGCCGCACGCGACGAGCGCCTCCGGACCATCGGGTATGCGGTTGGTATCAGCTCCCTATCGGATCGGGATCTCGTCATCGAGGCCGTGTTCGAGGATTTGGACGTCAAACGGGTGCTTTTCCGGGATCTCGATGCGATTCTCCCCCCTGGAACGGTATTGGCAACAAATACCAGTTACCTTGACATCAATCTGATAGCCGCTGCCACGTCCCGGCCGGCCGACGTGGTGGGCCTGCATTTCTTCAGCCCTGCCAACGTGATGAAGCTCCTCGAGATCGTCCGGACCGACCGAACCGCCCCCGACGTCATCGCCACGGGCCTCAGCCTCGCCAAGCGCCTGCGCAAGATCCCGGTCGTGTGCCGGGTCTGCGACGGCTTCGTCGGCAACCGCATCCTGTCGCGCTATCGTCTGCAGGCCGAGTACCTCCTCGAAGAAGGCGCCCTGCCGCACGAGGTCGATGCGGCGCTGGAAGCGTTCGGGTTCCCGATGGGCCCGTTCGCTGTATCCGACCTCGCCGGCCTCGACATCGCCTGGGCGCGGCGCAAGCGGCTGGCGCCCACCCGCGATCCGCGCGAGCGCTATGTGGACATCGCCGACCGGCTCTGCGAGGCGGGCCGCTTCGGGCGCAAGACCGGTGCGGGCTGGTATCGCTACACGGGCGGCAAGCGGCAGGTCGACCCCTTCGTCACGGAGCTCGTCGAGGAGGCCTCGCGGCGGCGCGGGCTGACGCGACGTTCGGTTCCCGCGGAGGAGATCCAGTCCCGCATCCGGGCGGCCATCGTCAACGAAGCCTGCAAGATCCTGGACGAGCGCATCGTCGAGCGTCCGCTCGACGTGGACGTGGTGATGATGCACGGCTATGGCTATCCGGCCTGGCGCGGCGGCCCCCTGTTCGAGGCCGACACCGTCGGGCTCGGGCCGATCCTCGACACCGTGCAGGAACGCGCCGAACGGGACGGGCCCGGATGGGATCCGGCGGACGGGCTCGTGAGCCGGGCCGCCTCGGGAGCGACGTTCTACCCATAGGCGGAACTTCCAAACACCATCAGCGGGGAATCCACGCATGTTCGATCGAGCCACCGCCGAGGCGATGCTCGGAAACGTCTTCGCCTCCTGGGTGCAGGCGCTCGACCTCTCCATCGAAAGCCTCGGCCCGGACGGCGCCGTCCTGCGCATGCGGTTCTCGGAAAAGCTCTGCCGCGACAACGGCGTGGTCTGCGGACAGGCCCTCATGAGCCTGGCCGACACCGCCATGGTGTTCGCGGTCTCCTCGGCCGCAGGCGCCTATCGCCCCATGACGACGGTCGACCAGACCATGCACTTCCTCAGGCCCGCCGCGCAGGCCGACGTGCTGGCGGACGCGAAAGTCGTTCGCCTCGGGCGCACCATGGCGTTCGGCAGCGTGACGCTCACGGCCGACGGCGATGCGCGGCCCGTGGCGATGGCGCAGCTCGCCTATGCGTTGCTGGCCGAGGGCAGGTAGCGGCCCGCCTGTCACCTATCGTGAGAGGGCTTCTCATGGCCTTCCCTCGCCGTCATGGCCGGGCTTGCCCCGGCCATCCCGCTTGTCTCGAGCGCGCCGTTCTTCATGATCGGTATCACCGGCACAAGGCCGGTGATGACGTGAGGATGTTGCTGCTCTCTTTGTGAGCCAGCCTGTCAAAACGGCAGCGCCACGCTGGTCTTGATCTCCTTCAGGACCACGTTGGTGCGCACCGTGCGGATCCCGGGCAGCCGGAACATGAACTGGTCCAGGAATTCGTTGTAGGCGTGCATGTCGCGCACGACGACGCGCAGGTGATAATCGGCGTCGCCCGTGGTGGCGAAGCACTCGAGGACTTCGGCGCGCGCTGTTACACGTGAAACAAATTCGTCGACGAATTTGGCGTCATGCCGCTCGAGGGACACGTGCAGGATGGCCGAGGTGGCGAAGCCGGCCTTTTCCCGGTCCACCAGAGCGGCATAGCCCGTGATCACGCCGGTCTCCTCGAGCGTCCGCACCCGCCGCCAGCAGGCCGAGGTGGACATGCCGACATCGTCCGCCAGCTGCTGGTTCGTAGTGCGCCCCTCCCTCTGCAGCTGCGCCAGAATGTGTTCGTCCTGTTTCTCGATCATGGGCTTGTGCGTTCCCGGTAGGTTTTTCCAATAATCATGACGTCTGGCGTCCTTTCTACCACGAACACGCCGCAAGCAGGAAAGAATTGGAAACACCTACCAGCCGTTCGGGATTATCCTGGAGAGGCCGGCTGACGGCGCTCCTTTACCGGGATCAAGCCCATGGACGACGCTTCCTCACTCGATTCCTACCGGCTCGCCGACCGGTACAGCCGCGAACGGGGCCGGGTCTTCCTGACCGGCACGCAGGCGATCGTCCGCATCGTGCTCGACCAGGCGAGGCGCGACAGGGCCGCCGGGCTCGACACCGCCGGGTTCGTGTCCGGCTACCGCGGGTCGCCGCTCGGCGGCGTCGATCTCGAGCTCTGGCGGGTGAAGGATCAGCTGAAGGAGCACCGGATCGAGTTCCTGCCCGCGGTCAACGAGGACCTCGCGGCCACCGCCGTCCTCGGCTCGCAGCAGGTCGAGACCAATCCCGACCGGCAGGTCCAGGGCGTGTTCGGCCTCTGGTACGGCAAGGGCCCGGGCGTCGACCGGTCGGGCGATGCGCTCAAGCACGGCAACGCCTATGGCTCGTCGCCCCATGGCGGCGTGCTGGTGATCGCCGGCGACGACCATGGCTGCGTGTCCTCGTCGATGCCGCACCAGTCCGATGTCGCCTTCATGAGCTGGTTCATGCCGACGCTGCATCCGGCGAGCGTCGCCGAATATCTCGAATTCGGCGAGTACGGCTATGCGCTCAGCCGATACTCCGGCATGTGGGTCGGGTTCAAGGCCGTGTCGGAGATCGTGGAATCGGGCCTATCCGTGGACCTGCATCCCCCGCGCCATTTCGTCGAGCCCGACTTCACGCCCCCGCCCGGCGGCCTGCATTACCGCTGGCCGGATCTGCCCGGACCGCAGATCGAGGAGCGCATGGAGGCGAAGAAGCACGCCGTCTACGCCTTCGCCAAGGCCAATCCCATCGACCGGCGCATCTACGACATCCCGGACGCCTCCTACGGCATCGTCACGGCCGGCAAGGCGCATCTCGACCTGATGGAGGCGCTGCGGCTCATTGGGCTCGACGAGGCCGCCTGCCGGGCGCACGGCATCGACATCTACAAGGTCGGCATGGTGTGGCCGCTCGCCCTGCACGACGCCATGGAGTTCGTGAAGGGCAAGCGCGAGATCCTCGTGATCGAGGAGAAGCGCGGCATCATCGAAAGCCAGTTCAAGGAGTATTTTTACGACTATCCCGGCTCGAAGCCCGAGCGGATGGTCGGCAAGCACGACGAGACCGGCGAACGGCTCATCCCATGGACCGGCGAATTGTCGCCGCGGTTCCTCGCGGGCGTCCTGGCGAAGCGCCTCGATCGGATCTTTCTCGACCTCGCGCAGCGCGCCGCCGCCCTGACGCCGGAGCCGGAACGCGTGATCGCCGTGCCGGGCGCGACCCGCACGCCCTATTTCTGCTCCGGCTGCCCGCACAACACCTCGACCCGCGTGCCGGAAGGCTCGAAGGCGCTCGCCGGCATCGGCTGCCACTTCATGGCGAGCTGGATGGACCGCGAAACCTCGTCGCTGATCCAGATGGGCGGCGAGGGCGTCAACTGGGCGGCCTCGTCCAGGTTCACCGGCCAGGGCCACATCTTCCAGAATCTCGGCGAGGGCACCTATTACCATTCGGGCTCCATGGCGATCCGGCAGGCGATCGCGGCGGGCGCCAACATCACCTACAAGATCCTGTTCAACGATGCGGTCGCCATGACGGGCGGCCAGCCGGTCGACGGGCCGGTGAGCGTCCATGCCATCGCCCACAGCGTCCGCGCGGAGGGCGTGCAGCGCATCGCCCTGGTGTCGGACCAGCCCGGGAAGTTCGTGC
The DNA here is from genome assembly GCF_018069605.1 of Microvirga sp. HBU67558. NCBI lineage: Bacteria > Pseudomonadati > Pseudomonadota > Alphaproteobacteria > Hyphomicrobiales > Methylobacteriaceae > Microvirga > Microvirga sp. HBU67558. Next base: position 127,688 of record NZ_JAGPUP010000563.1, read on the forward strand.
CGGCGGATCTGCCGAAGGGCGTGACGATCCACCCGCGCGAGGATCTCGATGCGGTGCAGAAGGAGCTGCGCGATATCCCGGGCGTCACGGTGCTGATCTACGAGCAGACCTGCGCGACCGAAAAGCGCCGCCGCCGCAAGCGCGGACAGATGGACGACCCGAAGCGCTTCGCGGTCATCAACGATCTCGTCTGCGAAGGCTGCGGCGATTGCTCGGTCGCGTCCAACTGCCTGAGCGTGGAGCCGAAGGAGACGCCGTTCGGGCGCAAGCGCAAGATCAATCTCTCCACCTGCAACAAGGACTTCTCGTGCCTGGAGGGCTTCTGCCCCAGTTTCGTCACCGTGGAGGGCGCCACGCGCCGTGCCAAGACCGCGAGCGGCTTCGACGCGGTCACGCGCGCGGCAGCGCTGCCGTCCCCTGCCCTGCCCGATCTCACGCGGCCCTTCGACCTTCTGGTCACGGGCGTCGGCGGCACCGGCGTCGTCACCGTCGGGGCGCTCATCAGCATGGCGGCCCATCTCGAGGGGCGCGGCGTGTCGGTGCTCGACTTCACGGGCTTCGCGCAGAAGTTCGGGCCCGTGCTGAGCTATGTGCGCCTCGCAGCGAGCCCCGATGCGCTCCACCAGGTGCGCATCGACCAGGGTGCGGCCGACGCCCTGATCGGCTGCGATCTCGTGGTCAGCTCCTCGCCCAAGGCCTCGGGCACCTATCGCCAGGGCACGCGGGCCGTGGTCAACATTGCCGAGATGCCGACCGGCGACGTGGTGCGCTTCCGCGATGCGGATCTTGCCGGCCGCACGCGGCTGCGCGCCATCGAGCGGGCGATCGGGATCGGCAACCTCGCGAGCATCGACGCCAATGCGCTCGCCGAAACGCTGCTCGGCGACACGGTCTATGCCAACATGATGATGCTCGGCTTCGCCTGGCAGCAGGGCCTTGTGCCGGTCTCGCTCGCAGCGTTGTCGCGCGCCATCGAGCTCAACGGCGTGACCGTCGAGCGCAACCGGCAGGCCTTCGCCTGGGGCCGCCTCCTGAGCGCCGATCCGGCCGTGGTGCGCCAGGCGGTCGGCGACACGCCGGACGAGGGCGAGACCCTCGATCAGGTGATCGCGCGGCGGGTCGCGTTCCTGACCGGTTACCAGAACGCCGCCTATGCGGCGCGCTTCGAGGCCGTGGTGGCGCGGGTGCGCAAGGCTGAAGGCGCGCTTGGATCCGACACGCTGACCGACGCGGTGGCACGCTCGCTGTTCAAGCTCATGGCCTACAAGGACGAGTACGAGGTCGCGCGCCTCCACATGGAGACAGGCTTCCTCGACGGGCTGAAGCAGCAATTCGAGGGCGACTTCACGGTGCATTACCATCTGGCGCCGCCGCTCCTGCCGTCGAAGCGTGACGCCCGCGGCCGCCCGAAGAAGCGCAGCTTCGGCCCCTGGATCCAGACGCCGATGTCCGTTCTCGCCAGGATGAAGGTGCTCCGCGGCACGCCCCTCGACATCTTCGGCTACACGGCCGAGCGGCGCACGGAGCGGGCCCTGATCGGCTGGTACGAAGAACAGGTCGACCGGATCCTCGCACGCCTCGGCCCTGCCCGTTTCGCCGAGCTGCTGGCGGTCGCGAAAGCCCCGATGGACATCCGCGGCTACGGCCCGGTCAAGGAAGCGGCGATCCACCAGGTGCGGTCCGATGTCGATCGGATGTGGGAGCGTATGGCGAACGAGTCCGAGGTCATCGATCGCCGCCAGCCCGAGCCGCTGCGCGCTTGATGGACACTCACCACGTCATCACCGGGCTTGTCCCGGTGATCCCGATCGTCTGGAACGCTGCGCCTCACCGCATCGGGATGGCCCGGACGAGCCCGGCCACGACGGGGAGGTGTCACCGTACGTCCGACAGGTTGGGCAGCCATGACGCCCCGGTGAGGCAGGCCTCAAGATCCCTGCGCGACGCTGCTCTTGGGTGTCGCGGCCATCGCTTGCGTGAGCGCCGCCACCAGATCGTCCGGCATGATCGGCTTGTGGAGGAACGTGGCATTGGGCGGCAGGTCGCCGGGTTCGGGGGCGGTCTTGCCGGAGATCACCAGCACGCCCACCTCGGGCCAGCCCTGGCGGACCAGGCGCGCGAACTCGAAGCCGTCGATGGAGCCCGGCATGTCCACATCCGTGAGGACGACGGAAATGTCGGGGCGCGTCTTCAGCAGCTCGAAGGCTTCGTCGGCGTCCTGCGCCTCGACGACCCAGAACTCCGCCTCTCGCAGAATGTCGACCTGCGTGAGGCGAACGAGCGGCTCGTCTTCCACGAGGAGAACGACCGGATGTTTCACGATTCGGCGATGCGGTTTCATGCTCCAGGAAACGGGTCTGTTCCGATCGAGTTCCCTTACGTCACATGAGCGTGAGCGTTTCGAACCCGTCGGAACGCTACGATTAAGTTGCACCTTTCCGTCATGGCCGGGCCTGTCCCGGCCATCCCGACAAGGAAAGGTACGACGCTTCGAGCCATCGGGATCACCGGGACAAGCCCGGTGATGACGGGGTGAATGTCCGTCAAGCGCGACGCGCCTTCAAGCCCGCTTCGCCTTCGCCGTGAGCTGCCGGATCCGGTCGACCACGTCCTGCGACGGATAGGGCTTCTTCAGCAAGGGGCCTGCTTCGCAGAGCGTCGCGGCGATGTCGGCCGATCGCTCCGCCCCCGAGGTGAGGATCACCTGCGTGCCCGGCTTGTTGGCGCGGACCCACCGGGCCAGCCCGAAGCCGTCCATGGACCCGGTCATCTCGACGTCGCTGAACACCACGTCGACCGACACCTCGGGTGACTGGAGGATCACCATCGCCTCTTCGGCGCTCACCGCCTCATGGACCCGGTAGCCGCATTCGCGCAGGTAATCGGCGATGACGAGGCGGATCAGAACCTCGTCCTCCACGACGAGAACGGTCTGGAGGGAGGAATCGGCCTCGGCCGTGATGTTGGTCGAAAGAGTGCTCACGGCGTGCTAACCGCCGAGCTTTTGCCTTTGTTCCACGGGCCCCTCTTCAGGGTGGGTCGGGCCAGTTGAGGCTGCGCATGACGAGGCCGACGACCTGGGACGCATGATACGGCTTGCGGATGAGAGGCCCGAGATCGCCCAGATCCGGGCCGTCCGGACCGGCGGTCCCGGAGCGGTCTCCTTCGGCAGAGGCGAGGATGATCCTCATGGCCGTCTGCCGGGCGCCGAGAAGCCGGGCCGTTTCGGCGCCATTGTCGGATCCCGGCAGATCGAGGGCTACGAAGAGAAGCTCGATCCGGACGGCATCGAGCACCGTGAGGGCCTCTTCGGCGGAACCCGCCTCCAGAACCTTGAAGCCTGAGCCGCGCAGTTCATCGCTGACCAGGCAGCGGATGCGCGCATCGCCTTCGACCACGAGGATGGCGGGGGGTGTCCGGCGTGGAAGAGCCGTGACGGATCCAGCGTTCATTCTTGCCCCTGACGCGATACAATACGCCAACAACGTGCGTCTGACCGAAGGGTTCTCCTGCTCAAGGGTTCTCCTGCTCAAGGGTTCTCCTGCGTCAGGCCGGGATCTCGCCCCGACCGGCTGGCCTTGGCAGGCGGAACCGTCTATCAATGGCCACGTTTCGTTTTTTTTGGCCCTCCTCCTTGCCCCATCGGTCCCGTGTCTGATCCGAAACCCCTAGGCGTCATTCTCCTCGTGGAAGACGAGCCGCTTGTGCGGCTGGTGGCGGCCGACATTCTCATGGAGGCGCATTTCCGCGTGATCGAGGCGGCCGACGCCCAGGAGGCCCTGAGGGTCATGCAGGCGGAGGTCGGCGTGGATCTGGTGCTCTCGGACGTGGAAATGCCGCCAGGCATGAACGGCTACGATCTGGCCTGGGAGATCCACCGGAACTGGCCCTCGACGGGGATCCTCATCACGTCGGGCCGCGAGTGGCCGCGGGCCAACGACCTGCCGCCGGGCGCGGCCTTCCTGGCCAAGCCCTTCTCCCCTGCCGCCCTGGTGTCCCATGCGCTGGTGGCGGCCGAGAAGGCCCAGGCCGCCCGCGCCCAGCGTCCAGGCCTGCCCGGCGAGGCCGCCGACGGCGCGGCTCCGCCCGTTCCGAAGACGGCCTGACCCTCTTCATGGAGAAAGGGCACGGCGCATCCACGCCGTGCCCCCTGATGGATATCGGGTGAGAGCTGCCGTCCGCCTTCAGGCGGCGCGCACGCCCTGGAGAAAGCCTTCGACCTCCCGGCTCAGGGCCGTCGAGTTGGAGGCCAGCTCGCCCGCCGCGGCCAGCACCTGGGAGGCGGCCGAGCCCGCATGGGTGGCGGCTCCCTGGACCTGGACGATGCTCTCGCTCACGTCCTGCGTGCCCCTCGCGGCCTCACTGACATTGCGCGCGATCTCCTGCGTGGCGGCCTGCTGCTCCTCGACGGCGGCCGCCACGCTCGTGGCGATCTGATGCACCTCCTCGATGGTGTGGCCGATGTCCCGGATGGCGTCGACCGCATCCCGGGTCGATTGCTGGATCTGATGGATGTAGGCCGTGATGTCCTCGGTGGCCCGCGAGGTCTGGTTGGCGAGCTCCTTCACCTCGGAGGCCACCACGGCGAAGCCCTTGCCGGCCTCGCCCGCGCGGGCCGCCTCGATGGTGGCGTTGAGCGCCAGCAGGTTGGTCTGGCTCGCGATCGTGTTGATCAGGGCCACGACCTCGCCGATCTTCTGCGCGCCGTCCGCCAGGGTCTGCACGAGCTGGTTGGTCTTGCGGGCGTTCTCCACGGCCCGGGCGGCCGCGACCGACGTCTGCGACACCTGCGAGCCGATCTCGCTGGATGAGGCGGCGAGCTGCTCCGCCGCGGCCGCGACGGCCTGCACGTTGCTGGAGGTTTCCTCGGCGGCCGCCGCCACCGAGTTCGATTGCTGGTTGGTCTGCTGCGCGGTCGAGGCCATCGAGCGCGCGGTCGCCTCCATCTGCTGGGCCGCCACGGTGAGATGCTGCACGAGGCCGCCGACGCTGCCCTCGAAGCTCTGGGCGAGCGACATCATCTCGATCCGGCGGCGCTCGACGGCCTGCTTCTCGGTTTCGGCCTGCGCATGACGAAGGGTCTCGGCCTCCTGCATGGCGCCGGCGAAGACCTGCGTGGCCTTCCAGATGTCGCCGATCTCGTCCCGGCTCGCCTTGGCCTGCGGCAGGTTGTAATCACCCGAGGCGAGGCGCTGAATGGCCTCGGTCACGCGCCGCAGGGGCTGGGCGATCTGCCGGTGTCCGACGAGCCATCCGATGAGCAGCGCGATCACGGTGCCGGCGAGCGCGATCGACACGAGCAGCATCAGGCGCTGGTCGTAGAGCTCGGCCGCGCGCCGGTTGACCGCCTCGATCTCTTCGCTGCCGCGCTTGGTCAGGGCGTCGATGCTGACCTGGAAGGCCTTCCGGTTGGCCCGGTTGGCATCGGTGTTGCCCTGCGCGTTCGCGGCGGTCGGTGAGACCTCGGCGCCCAGGCGGACCGTCTCGGTGCGGAACGCCTTGAACTCCGCCGCATCCTTGACCACGGCGTCGAACAGGGCCTTGCCGTCGCCGGGCACGATCGGCTCCCACTCCTTCAGGAGGGCGTCCATGTCCTTGAGGGTCGCGGCGAGCCCGTCGCCGAACTTGCGCGCCTCGGCCGTGTCCTTCGACGCGTAGATGCCCCGGGCCTCCATGACCACATGGGTCACCAGCCGGTTGAGGCGCTCCCCGTAGAGGGCCCGGGTGGCCGCGAGCCGGACGTCGTCCACGGCCTGGTTGTAGGTCTGCAGCGTGCTGATGCCGACGGCCGCCGTCAGGACGGCGACCAAGCTCAACGCCGCGACGAGCGCGAAAATCTTCGTTCTAATCTTCATGATCACCCCGATCGGCCCAGGCCGCTGCAACATCCTTGAAATCACGCCATGGTATGCTGCCGATGCTTGCGCGAGGCTTGTTCTTGTTCCTCAGGGGAATACGGCCAAGTTTCTCTGCGTCAGGTGACGGAATGTTAAGCATAACCCCATAGGAATGATTCCACGCGATTCTCAACGTGGCGGGTTCCATGGGCATTCGGTTCGACAAGGTATTGGAGCAGGTAGCCAGAGCCGGAACCGTCAAGGGCCCTGTCTCCACGGCCGAGCAGCGGGAGCGCAAGGTCCAGCGGATCGAGGAATCGATCCGCGCCCGCGAAGCGGTGGGCGACCGGATCGTGATGTGCCTGGGCCTCGCCCTCACCCTGTCGGCGATCGGCCTGCCGGTCTATGCGCTGAACTTCAGCGACGGCTACACCTACATCAAGACGGCCGTGACGGACAATGCGGTCGGACGGGCCGTTGCCGCGAGCGTGACGCGCCCCGCCGATCCGAACCCCGCGACGACCGGCTCCCTGACCCGAAAGGATGTCGAGCTCTCGGCCGGCCACAAGGGCGACGCGGCCGCGCAGAGCGCCGACAGGCGGGTCCAGTTCCAGCGCTACGTGATCCACCGCGCCACCGGCGGGTCGGCCCTGATCGAGGGCCCGGAAGGCCTCTGGTGGGTGACGCCCGGAATGACCCTGCCCGGGATCGGTCAGGTCCTGTCCATCGAACGGTCCGATGCCGGCTGGGTGGTGCTGACCACCGAGACCATGATCACGCAATCGCCCGGATCGCGCGCGTCGAGCTAGCGCCGCAGCCGAGACCGGGAGGAAATCCGGCGCGCGGCTTCGTTCGTATGCGGTGGCGCGCTTGCGCTGTCTCGCGACTACTTGGCCGCCGTCACCGTGGGAGCCGCCTGGTTTCCGAGCCAGACCCAGGCCGCGCTGTCGGAGCCTTCCCGCTTCACATAGCGGTAGCCCGTCTCCTGCCAGGACAGGACGGCGTTGCGCTTGTTGTCGAGGATGTAGTCGCCGCGATCCGTGCGCACCATCATGACCGCGTGGCCGGCACCGATCTCGTCGATCACCACGGTCATGCGCAGGGCCCGCTGCGGCAGGCCGGCCTGGGTGAGGCGCCGGCGCTTCAGCAACTGGATGTCCTCGCAATCGCCGAGTCCGTCATCGGGAAAGTCCCAGCGATCCGCCACGCCCCAGTGATCCTGATCCGTGACCGGCAGGATCTCCTTGTTCACCTGCTCGTTCACGTCGACGATGGTCTTCCAGGTCGACTGGTCGAGAACGATCGTGTCGGGCTCGGAGGGATTGTGCGCGCATTCCTGCGGCTGCTGTGCGCAGAATGCCAGCCAGGCCGGCGTCGGACCGGCCGCTCCCACCGAGGCCAGAGCATCGCCGGACCCGCGCGTGGCCCATTGCGGGAGTGCGAGAGCCGGCGCGGCGCCGGCCATGACGGACAGGGCGGCAGCAAGACCCGCCGAAGCGACGAGGCGATCGAGGCGTCGACTGCACCTCGCCAGTATCCTGAGAGAATTCCCGCACATGCCCCGCACCTGTTCAGCATTGTTCTTTTGAATAAAGCTGTCAGCCGCAGGCGCTCGGCGCAAGCGCGAACTCGTCGCAAGATCACGAAGGATCCGCCAGTGTTGACTTCCAGCAACAGGGCAAGCATTCGGCCGCGGATCGTGCTGCCGACCTCTCTGAACGTAGAGGGAAGATCAGTATTCGCGCGACTTCAATTCAACCGAGCCGCTTCGACCCCGCGGCGCACGTTCGGCAAGGATGACGTCGTGCAGATGCGCGATGAATGCGGTCGCTGACGGCGGCTTCAACGATGACCGGCGTCGCAGGATCGGCGCACCCATCCTTCGAGCCGTACATTCATTCAAGAGCGGCTCTGCGCGAGGCTGCGATGTCTTGCCCAGTGCCTCGTTCTCTTCGACGAAACCATGAGGCGAACGACGGGTGTTCCGATCAACCCGACCAGGGATGCCGCGACAACCGGCACGAGAATGACAGCCACGGATCTCTCCTCATCCTTCGGAGGTAACCCGTTCTCTATGGCATCGCGAGCTTGCCCGAACCTGACGCCGTGTTCCTGGGATTTACTACAATCGCACGAAGAGCTTCGGTTGCGCCGGGTCACGCCTATAATCAGACGCAGAAGCGAATTCGAATTTCTGGGAGATTGGTGTGAGAGCGCTCTTCGTGACACTCGCGGCGGCCATCGGCGCCGGCGGCTGCGTGCCGACGACCCAGGAAACGCTCGCCCTGTCGTGCTCGGATTATATCGGCAAACCCATTTCGGCGCGCATCGCCGCCTGGGGGCCGCCGCGGACCGTCTACAGGATCAGCCCGACCCAGATCGGCTACATCTTCGAGAGCCGGCAGACCGCCTATGTGGGCGGCGAGCCCTATTACACGGTCAACTACCTGATCGGCGCCGACAAGCACCACGCGCCGGTGCGCAAGCTCACGACAATCTGCAGCGGCGTGTTCGTGGTGAACGCGCCCACCGATGCGGTGCCGCTCTCGGAACGGACCATCGTCGATGTCGTCGTCGCGAAGGGATGATCAGAAGCCGCCGAGCCTGAGCTTCGAGATGCTCATCATCAGGTCGACGCTGACGCCCGCTTCCGCCGGCTCCGAGAACAGGGTCAGGACCGGGGCCGCCGTGGCGGCGCTGACGTTGTTCATATCGTACATGGCGGAGAAGCGCTGGATCAGCTTGTCGACCTTCTTGGGATCCTGGAGGTCCTTGACGTTGATGTGCTTCTCCAGGTTGCGGACCTGCAGGTCGAGATCCGCCTTGGAGGCACCGGTCGGGATGTTGAACGTGGTCTGGACGAACTTCAGAATCGCCTTGTCGCCCAGAAGCCCCATGGTGGTGGTGATGCTGGACGCCTTGCGCTTGAAATAGAGCGCGATCCGCACCCCCTCGTTCTGCTCGCCTTCCTTCTTCTCGAGCGTATACTCGTAGTACCGGCTGACGGCTTTCGTGGTGGCGCTCGCCTGGGACGTCGCCTTGTCGCCCTTGGCGGCGAAGTCGAAGGCGGCGGCGAACTCCTTGTAGCGCGAGTCCGTCATCTTGTTCGCCATGCTCTTGGTATCCGTGATCCCTTCGGTGAGCACCTTCTTGACGAAGGCCTTGGCGTAGATCATGTCCTCGAGGCCATAGGCCTTCATGGCATAGCTGTACAGGCGGTAATCCTTCATGAAATCGTCGATGGTCTTCACCTTCGAGATGTTCGCCAGGTAGTACTCGGTGTCGCGCTTGACCATCGCGTCGTTCTGGGTGAGCGTCTTGGTCAGCGCCGTGTTGGTCTGCAACATCTGGTAGCGGGTCATCGTGCTGATCATGGTTCACTCCTTCGGCCCGCATCGCCGCGGGCCGCGCATCAATCCTGAGCCGTTGCGATGGTCCGGCAATCCTTCGCGAACCGCTCGGCGACCGCCTTGGTCTCGTCGGGCACGAGGGCGAACGTCACGCTCATCGGCTCGAGGCGGTAATTCGCAAGCTCCACGATAAGGGTCTGTGCTGTCGCGAGGCTTGCCACGAAACCCATGACCTCGCTCTCGCCGCGCAGCTGCCCGTAGCGATCGCGGTAGATCCAGGGGGCAACCTCCGGCGGGCGATCGTCGAGCCAGTAGACCGTGCTGCGTCCCCGCGCATCGCTCGGGCCGAGATAGGCGCGCTGCGTCACGGTCGCCGCCATGGCGACCTGCAGCGGCTCGCCTTCCTCGGCGGCGACCCGCGTGCAGGAGAACCAGAGGGAGCTCCCCTCCCCTCCCCGGACCTGTGCCAGCGCCCGGTACGGAAGTCCGCTCTGGTCGGTCTGGAGGGCGTAGTTCCAGGTCCGGAGCGAATCCGTCGCCGAAAGGGCAGAAAGGTCAGGGACGACCAGCCCGAGCGTGCCCGCGAGCACCAGGACGGTCGTGCGGTGAAATGCATTGAACATGGCTCAGCGTTCCGCGAGCGATCCAAAAAGAAGGCCCCGCCTTTCGCAAGACGGGGCCTCATGGTCACCGATCAGGAGGCTCTTAGTTGAAGAGCTTCAGGATCATCTGGCTGTTCTGGTTCGCGATCGAAAGCGACTGCACTCCGAGCTGCTGCTGCGTCTGCAGGGCCTGCAGGCGGGTCGAAGCCTCGTTCATGTCGGCGTCGACCATCGCGGAGACACCGTTCGTCAGCGAGTCGGACAGAACCTCAATGAACTTGGACTGAGCTTCGATCTGGTTCTGAACCGCACCGAAATCCGCTGCGAGTTCACGAACTACCTTGAGAGCATCATCGGCAAGACCCATAGCAGTCGCGATAGAACCAGTTCCGGCCGGAGCATCCGGGGCATTGATGTCAGCGAGATTGATCAGACCGTCGAGTCCGGTAGCGGTCGCGGAAAGGAGATTGACGCTGGCGGGACCAGAGATCGACGTAAACGTCTTCTCGCTATAGCCGGTCACAACACGCAATGCATCACCGGCAGTCGTAGCGTCGCCGCCAGTCAGGAGGTTCACACCGTTGAAGTTCGCTCCCTTCACGAGACCGTCGAGAGTCTTTCCGAGGCCGTCGAGGGCCTTATTGATTTCAGCGTAGCCAGCAGCTGCCGTCGGAGCCGTGCCGTCGACGTCTTTCGCCTGAGTGAGCTGCTCTTTGATCTTCGTGATGGTTTCGACAACCTGGGAAAGCGCAGCGGTGGTCGTCTTAACGAGAGCCGAGTTCTGCTTCAGCGAGTCCTTGACGGTGCCAAGCACGCTGTTGTCGGACTTCATCTGCGTCGACACCGACCAATTGGTCGCGTTGTCGGCAGCGGTGGCGACCTTCAGACCCGTCGAGATCTGGCTCTGGGTCTTGCTCAGAGCGCGCTGGGTGTTGTTCAGGTTCTGGAGAGCGGTCAGCGCGCTGGAGTTCGTAAGAATCGAAGACATGTGCTTCTTCCTTGAATGATGTGAGATTTTTTCAGGGAATGTCGGATTTTAACCGACCCAGCGGAGTGGCTTCATGCCTCGAGTGAATCTCGATCCGCTGCTCACATGACATCCGGGCTTTTACCGGCAAAATGGAATGGCATCATGCCTGGCCTTCATCGGAAGGCGTACCATAGTGCTTTCTTAGGCACCCGAAGCGATGAGCGCTTCGTCGGCGGTGCTTGTGCTTTCTGTTTAATGAGGGGCGTCCGTTGCGTCAAGCAGAAAGAGATCGATTCTCGCAAAAAACTTTGTGTTTACAGTTTGTTAACTATGACAGTCCGCTCTGCGCGGCATAAAAAGAGCGCCCGACCCTCGGGGTGGACGCTTCCGGCGATCACGCTTGTTTGGAACGCGACTCTGCCCCTTCCGTCGTCATCACCGGCCTTGTGCCGGTGATCTCGATGCCGTGAGGCGCTGCGTTCCACCGCAGCGGGATGGCCGGGACGAGCCCGGCCATGACATGGGGAGGGTGTCGGCCCCGAGGGCGCCGGACGGCCGGGACAGGCCCGGCCATGACGCGGGAGAGCTCACTGGCGCAGCGTACGGGAAATGAAGTCCACTTATCGCTGACGCTACCCTTTCGGGCCCTTACGACGCTCTACCGCGCGCCGATGGCGACCATCTTCGGGGCACTCGCCACCGGAGACTTGGAGTAGAGCCCGCGATGGGCCGGATCGAGGGTCAGGGCGTCCGTGACGCCGAGCACGGTCTCGGACGCTCCGAGCAGGAGCGAGCCGTCCGCCGCCATGATGGTGGAGATCCGGCGCAGAACGTCCGCCTTGAGAGGCGCGTCGAAATAGATCAGCACGTTGCGGCAATAGACGATGTCGAACGGGCCGAGGCGGCCGAAATCGTCGAGCAGGTTGAGGTAGCGGAAATCCACCATGGCGCGGATCTCCGGGGCGATCTGCCATTGGTCGCCCACCTGCGTGAAGTACTTCACGAGGAGGCGGATCGGCAATCCGCGCTGCACCTCGAACTGGTTGTAGAGGCCGGCCTTCGCCTTCTCCAGCACCTCGGTGGAAATGTCGGACGCCACGATGTCGATGTGCCAGCCCGGCATGCGGGCGGAGGCCTCCTTCAGGAGCATCGCCAGCGAATACGGCTCCTGGCCGCTGGACGCCGCCGCGCACCAGATCCGCAGCCTGCGGCTGGTCGCCCGCTCCTTGATATACTTGGGCAGCAGGACGTCCTGGAAGAGATCGAACGGTGTCTTGTCCCGAAAGAAGAAGGTCTCGTTCGTCGTCATCGCCTCGATCGTCGCCTTTTCGAGCGCGATCGCGCGGCCGGTCCTGATCTCCCGCACGAGGTGCGAGAGGGTCTCGAGCTTGAAGCGCGTGCACACGGACGAGAGGCGGCTTTCGACCAGGTAGCGTTTGTCGGGAGACAGCGCCAGGCCGGACCGGGCCTTCAGGAAGACGCGCAGGGCTTCGAATTCGGCCTCGGTCATTTCGACGCTCCGGTGATGAGGCCCTTCAGGGAACGGCCGATGGATTCCAGGGGAAGGATGTCATGGGCGAGGCCCGCCTTCACGATGCTGCCCGGCATGCCCCAGACGATGCTCGTCGCTTCGTCCTGGGCGATCACGGTCGCGCCCGCCTTGGTGAGGAAGCGCGCGCCCTGCGTGCCGTCCGAGCCCATGCCGGTCAGCACGACGGCGAGCGCCGAGGCGCCGTAGATGGCGGCGGCCTCGCGGAACAGCACGTCGACGGCCGGGCGGCAGAAATTCTCCGGCGGCCCGTCGTTGAGACGGATCGTCGTTTTGCCGCCGGACGACACCACGCCCATGTGCCGTCCGCCGGGAGCGACCAGGATCGTGCCGGGCGCCACCACGTCCCCGTCACGCCCCTCGCGGGCCGGAACGGACAACAGCGTCTGCAGGTGCTCGGCGAAGACGGCTGTGAACATCGCCGGCATGTGCTGGACGATCAGCACCGGGATGGTGGCCAGCGCCGGCTTCAGATCGAGGAGCACGCGCTCGACGGCGCGCGGACCGCCCGTGGACGACCCGATGAGGAGGCATTGCGGCCTGGTGGCGCTCGGCCGCGCAAGCGGAGCGGGCGCCGGGGAAACGACGGTCGGCGCGGGCGCCGCGAAGGTTCTCGCCGGGCGGGCCTTCGTCTCGCCCAGGGCCCGGAGCTTGTCCACGAGGTCGCGGCGGAAATCCGCCGCCGCGCCGGCCGCGCGGGCGCTCTCCGGCTTCGCCAGATAATCGACAGCGCCGAGCGAGAGGCATTTCAGGGAGATCTCGGCGTTCCTCTGGGTGAGGGTCGAGATCACGATCACCTTGCTGGCCGGATGCGCCTTCAGGATCATCGGCAGGGCCGCGAGGCCATCAACCTCCGGCATCTCGATGTCGAGCAGGATGATCTCGGGCTTCGAGCGCTCCGCCGCATCGACGGCCATCCGGCCGTTCGACGCGGTCGCCACGATGTCGAAGCCGCCGGCTTCCGTGAGCCATCGGCCGATCATGCCGCGGATCACCGCGCTGTCGTCGACGATCATCACGCGGGTGAGGCGGCCAGGAGCGGGGCCTGTCTGGGATAAGGGAGAATGGGACATCGTCTCACGCCGAATGCGTTGCTGAAAGAACACCGAGCCCCTGGAGCTTGGCGGCGAGGATATCCTTGTCGAACGGCTTCATGACATATTCGTCCGCGCCCGCTTCCAGCGCACGCGTGATATGGTCGAGGCCGTTCTCCGTCGTGCAGAAGACCACCTTCGGGGACCGGCCTTCCGGCGTGCTGCGCAGCGCCTTGAGGAAGCTGTAGCCGTCCATGACGGGCATGTTCCAATCGAGGAGGATCACGTCCGGCATCTCGTTCTGGCAGGCTTTGAGGCCCGCCTCTCCGTTCTCGGCTTCGGAGACGCGACAATCCAGGCTCTCGACAATGTCGCGGGATACCTTTCGGATTACGCGGGAGTCATCAATGATCAGGCAATAGGTCATCAAAAAATTCTTTCCAGGCGTCGCCGCCCCGCCGCACCGGGTCGACCGGCGCGCTAGGAGCGGATGTCGGATTTGTCCACGAAGTTGAAATTCTCGACCAGGATCTCCTTGACGATCTCGGCCCCCAGGCGCTTGTTGATCTTCTCGCGGACGCTGCCGATCATGCCGTTGACGTTGTACCGGGAGAGCTTCTTGAAATCGAGCGTCTCGTCGGCATAGACATGGCGGAAGATCTCGTCCTGGATGAAGGCTTCGGGCGGCACGGAGATCTCGCGCAGGGTCTTGGCATCCGCCGTGAAGACGAGATTTGCGATCACGTAGCCCTGCACGGCTCCTTCCGCGACGATCGGGATGTTCATGGGCGGCAGCTTCTTGTACTGCAGCCCTTCGTAACTTCCCTTCTCCTCCGCGGGCGCCTTGCCGACAGTCCAGGTCACGGCCGCATAGCAGGACGCCAGCGTGACCGCGCAGACCCAGAAGCCCGCCATGACGTTCTTCATCATGCGCCGAAGCCCGCCTTGTTCATGTGCACCGAATATGTGCTGTCGGATTCAGCGCTCTGGATCGCCGTCGAGATGATGCTCGCGACCTCCTGAACGGCCTGCATATGGCGCCGCAGGATGTCCTGGTTGGTCTCGATCTTGGCCTGGAGATCCTGCAGCCGCTTCGTCGCCTTCTGATCGAGCGCGTGGATCTCGGCCGTGCGGACGATCCGGCTGATCTCGAGCAGGCATTGGCTCTTGCGCCGGTTGAACTCGTCCAGGTTCGACAGGTCGCGCGCCATGAGAGCAGCGGTTTCCATGTCCAGCGTTTCTTCGAGTCGATCCAGGGACTTCATCAGCATCATGGTGGTTCCTGTTTTCTGGCGACGGTCGGACGCTCTTGCCGTCGTGCGCTCTGAGGTCAAATCTTGGTCGAGAACGGCGGGATCGGCCGAGGAGCCGGGATGTCGGAGGACGGTCCGGTCACCCGGGTTCCGAGGACATGCTGCGCGATACCGATGCCGCCCGCCTTCGAAATCTGCGCGCCGATCTGCTCGGCCATCATGGATTTCCAGATCGAGCCCGCATTGCCCTTGCCGTAGGTGTTCTCCGCATCCTTCGGGAGCATGGATTCCACGAAGGTCTGAAGAATATAGGCCTCGAACTCCTGGTGCGCCTTCTTCGACCGGGCGGCGCCGGCCGACTCGGCGTCGTTGCGAAGCGAAATGCGCAGGGTATAGACATCCGCGCCGGACGCCATGAGAGGCTGGCCGGCCACTGACTTCACCGCGTCCTCGAAGCTGGCTCCGTCCACCGCGGACGCGCCGTCGAGGAGCTTCTGCGCGGCCGCCTGGTAGCGCGCGGGATCCGCCGCTCTTGCGACGTCGTTGACAATATCGGAGGGCGGGCTGATCGCCATCTCGCATCTCTTCAGGTTTCTAAACTCGAGGCAAGGTGTAACCCGGCTAGCTTACGGGAAGCTTGCGCTGCCGCCTTTTGCGAGCCCTTCGAGGATCGTGGCGAGGTCCTTCTTTTCGGCCTCGCGGCGCTCATGCCCCTTCAGGCCGGTCAGCATCTTTTCCGTGCGCTTGGCCTGCATGGCCCGATCGATGGTCATCGCCTTCTGCACCGTCTTCGCCTTGTCCACTTTGCTCGCCTGGGACGCCAGCCCCTGCAGGCGCTTGGCCGTGACATCGACGAAAAGCCCGTGCAGTGTCTCGTGATCGTTCATCGTCCGGATGAGCGTCTCCTGGGCGGCCTTGAGCTCGGTCGACTCCCGCTCGAGCGTAGCGAGCCTCAGCTCCGCTTCCTTCTGGAGATGCTGCTGGACCTTCAGGATACGTTCGATCTTGCGAACCCTCTGCTTCATGGGCCTATCCGTTCCGAAGCCAGGTTGAGAAAGCCTCCATGAAGAGGAGCACGTAATCGCTGGCGGCGAAGTACACGATCAGCAATCCGCCGACCATGACGAAGGGAGTCGCCAGGAAGTACACCGGGATCTGGGGCGTGAGCTTGTTCGTCAGCCCGACCGCGAGATTGACGATGACGGAATAGAGGATGAAGGGGCTGCTGATCCTCAGGGCAAGCACGAACGCGATGCCGATCTGGTCGACCAGCTGCGTCAGCGACAGCCTCGTGCCCAGTCCCTCGCCCATCGCAAGCCGCGAGTAGGAGTCGACGAGACCGCGAAACACTTCCCAGTGAAGATCGGAGAGGAACAGAACGGCCGTTGCCACCATCATGATGAACGAGCTGATCGCAGGAAGGGGCTCCGCCTCATCGATCGGGGTGCCCGGCATGCTGAAGCTCAGCGCCATCGCGACGGCGCTCAGCATGGATTGCAGGGCGAAGAAGTATACGCGTCCCAAGAGGCCGATCAGGATTCCGGTCAGGAGCTCCGAGCCGATATAGACCAGGATGGCCGCAGGCGCCTGGGAGGCGATGCCGGCCTGAACCTTATCGAGAAGGACCGGGGCCAGCGCCAAGCTGGTGGCCAGGCCGATGAAGAGGCGGACTTGCATCGGAATCCGGCTGCTCGAGAATCCGGGCGCCATCATCAGGCATCCGCCGATCCGGCAGAAGATCAGGAAGATCGCCAGCAGGATCTCGGGGATCAGCTGGCTCACGAGATCGTACCAAGCGAATTGACCTCCACGCCGCGGGCGATTTCCAGATGCGAGAGAACCGGCAGGGACGAGAACATGCGCTCGATGATCATGCGCACGTAGGGGCGCGCATCCGGCGCCGTCACGACCGCGAAGGTATGAACCTGACCCATGCGGGTCTTGATGGCATCGGACGCCTCGGTTCCGAACTGTTCTACGAGCCGGGGATCGATGTCGAACTCGACCACGTCGCCCTTGGCGTCCCGCTTCAGGCTTTGATGGAATGCGATGTCCCATTTGTTGCCGAGCCTGAGGACGTTCAGAGCGCCGCCCTCGGCGAGATCGCCGCAGATCTGCTGGGCGATCCGGACCCGCACATGCTCCACCAGCTGCTCGGCCCTGCGAGCATGGGGGGCGATCTCGGCGATCGCCTCGAGGATGAGGCTCAGGTTGCGGATCGAGACCCGCTCCGCCAGCAGGAGTTTCAGGACCGACTGGAGCCCGGAATAGGAAATCTGCGAGGGGCAGA
The DNA here is from genome assembly GCF_018069605.1 of Microvirga sp. HBU67558. Lineage (NCBI taxonomy): Bacteria > Pseudomonadati > Pseudomonadota > Alphaproteobacteria > Hyphomicrobiales > Methylobacteriaceae > Microvirga > Microvirga sp. HBU67558. The sequence continues at coordinate 144,573 of NZ_JAGPUP010000563.1, forward strand.
TGTCGTCGAGCAGGCGCTTGTACTCGGAGTCCAGGCCATCCAGCAGATTGCGCACATCCTTGTAGGACAGAAGCTGCGGCAGGTTGTTGCGGATCACCTCGCTCAGGTGAGTGAGGAGGACCGACGCTCCATCGACGGCCTGGAATCCCTGCCGCTTGATCTCGCTCAGATAGACATCCGACACCCACATGGCCTTCATGCCGAAGGCCGGCTCCCGCACTTCGTCACCCGGCACGTCGGGCATCGGTCCGTCGCCGAGCACGACGAGAAGATCGCCCGGGCGAACTTCCTGCGTCGCGATGACGGTTCCGTGGATTTTGATCTGGTAGCTCTTAGGCGGGATCATGAGGCTGTCTGAGAGCTTCACGTCCGGCAGCACGAAACCGTAATCCTGAGCGAACTTCTTGCGCATCTTGCTGACGCGATGAGCCAAGTCCCCATGGGAACTGGTGAGATGGGAGGCCAGATGCTTGCCCAGGCAGAGCTCGATCTCAGCGAGCTTCAAGGATTCCTTGACCGTATCCCGGGACTCCAGAAGGGTCTTCTGCTGTTCCTGCGCGAGCTTGGCCTGAGCCTTTGCTTCCTGCTCGGCTCTCTGTTTGGGAATCGAATAGGCGATGAAGCCCATGCAGCAGCCGAGCACCAGGAACGGGAGCATCGGCAGGCCAGGCACGATCGCGAAGACGAACATCAGAGCGGCGGCAACCATGAGGGCCCGGGGATAGGCGCCAAGCTGCCCGAGCACGGCCTGCTGTGCCTGTCCTCTCGTACCGCCCTTCGACACCAGAAGGCCTGCGGCCAGGGAGACGACGAGCGCCGGGATCTGGCTGACAAGTCCATCACCCACGGAGAGCTGGACGAAAACGTCGGCGGCCTTGGACAGAGGCATGCCATGGCGCGTGACCCCGATGACGATGCCGCCGAAGATGTTGACGGCGATCGTGATCAGGCTCGCGACGGCCTCGCCGCGAACGAACTTGGAGGCGCCGTCCATGGATCCGAAGAAGGCGCTTTCCTCTTCGAGCTCACGCCGGCGTTTCTGAGCGTCCTTCTCGTCGATGAGTCCGGCCGACAGATCGGCATCGATGGCCATCTGCTTGCCGGGAATGGCGTCGAGCGTAAAGCGCGCGCCCACTTCCGCGATACGGGTTGCGCCTTTCGTGATCACCAGGAAGTTGACCGTGATCAGGATGATGAAGACCACGATGCCGATGACGAAGTCGCCGCTCATCACGAACTGCGAGAAGCCGCTGATCACGTGGCCGGCCGCGTCGACGCCTTTATGGCCGTCGGACAGGATGAGACGGGTCGACGCGATGCTCAGCGCAAGTCGCAACAAAGTTGCGATGAGGAGGACGGTAGGAAAAGCCGAGAAATCGAGGGGCTTCTGGATCCAGAGCGCCACCATCAGAATCAGGACGGAGAGGGCAACCGAGAGGGCGAGGCCCATATCGATCGCAATCGGCGGGATCGGAAGAAAGAGGATGGCGAGAATGCCGACGACCGCGCCGGCGAATGCCAGGTCTCTGCCACGCCCCGGGGCTGTCACTTCACTTGCTTCCATGTGCCTGCCAGCTCAACGAATGAACGATCAGACAGACACATGAACCACGAAGCTTGCGCGAGGGTCGCTCATTCGCCCGGACAGGGAATTCCGCAGCGCATCAGTCGATCGCAAGACCAGGAACTAGAACCCTGTTACAATCTTGCCGTAGACCAGTTCGGTGAAGGCAAAGATCTGCGATCCGACGAAGGAAGCGGTGACGAGCGCGACCACCAGAATGGCGATGATCTTCGGGATGAAAGTGAGGGTGACCTCCTGGATCTGCGTCAGCGCCTGAACAAGCGCGATGACGATGCCGATGATCATTGCGGCGGCAACTGCCGGCCCTGCCGCAATGATGACGGTCCAGATGGCTGCCCGGACAAGCTCCAGGGCATCGACCTCGTTCATCGTCAGCTCACCACGATGCCAGGCCCGAGGAGAATCTGTTCTCCGCCCTTGAGCTTGGCCACCGCGCCGTCGCTGGCGATCGTGACGGACAGGACCTCGCCGGAGATCTTGCCGTCAGCGGTCGAGACAGTGCGGCCAATGACGCTGTCGGCCTGGGCCCATGTCGAGGACGAAAGCAGCGCATCGAGCTTGGAATTGCTCTTCACGGTCTGCTCGACCTGGGAGAAGGTCGCGAGCTGGGCCATGTAGTCGGTCGACTTCATGGGCTCGGTCGGATCCTGGTTCTTCATCTGCGTGAGCAGCAGCTTCAGGAAGTTGTCGTAGCTCGCCGTCGAGGACGTCTCGGTCGCGGCCGTCCGCTGCGTTGCGATGTTGTTTGAGATTGAGGAGACGTTCATCGTGGGGCTCCTGAATTAGGCTGCCTGAACCGCGGCGGCTTCAGCGGGTGCGGAGGGATGAGCCTCGATCGGCTCGAACAAGGTGCGGATGAGCTTCAGCGCATCGAACGTGCGGTCCGCTTCCACGAGGTCCCCGACCTTGCGAAGCGAATCCTTCACGCCTTCATCGGTCGCGACCGTTATCAAAGCATCGTGCAGTTTGCGGAATGCGCCCATGACTTTGCCGGCTTCCTGAGGGTTGATCAGGAGCGACTGCACGACGAAGTAGAGCTGGCGCATCGGAGTCGTCGCATCCGTGACCTGGAGGACATGGCTTTCCAGGAGGAAGCGGGCCTCGTTCAGGAGGCTCAAGGTCACCTTCTGACTCACGGTGAGAACGGCGCCGTTGATGAAGATGCGCTCCCCGGCCTTCAGGGAGAATCTCATTTTGGCTTTCATCTCAGGCCCTCCTGGATCATGGTGTTGATATCGATAAGCGCGTTCAGGTCGTTGTGCTCGCCCAGCGCTACGCGGCTGGACTCGCGCATGACCCAGAACCCTATCGAGATGAGCTGGGCTTTAAGCTTGTCGGGCAACTCGTTGTCGGGATGCGCCAGGTCCTGGACGAAGGCTGTCCACAGGCGCTGGAGGAATTCCATCGCGTCATTCACCTCGGGCGATCTGGAAGGCCGCCCCTCGGCAGCCTTCAGGAGTCCGATCGCACGTTCGAAGACCTCATATTCACGCTGCCGGCATTCTCTAGGAGCGTCTTCGACAACTTCTGCATATGAAAATCGATACATCGACTCAACCCGATACTAGAGATAGTTGATGAGGCTCAGCTGCTTGAGCTGAGCAGTCAGGGAGTAGGAGGTCTGGATTTGCGTCATGAGTTGATCGACACGGACCTTTGCTTCCGTGGGGTCGACGGCCTCCAACCCTCCGATGCGTTCGTCGAAGATCGACTTCTGCAACTCCATCCTCTGGTTGGCGGTCTCGGTTCTCGCCTGTGCTGTTCCGATCCCCGCCTGGACGTCGATCAGGCCGCTGATGGCTGTCGAAAGCACCGCGATCGCCTTCGTGAACACGACGTTTCTCGCTTCGGGACTGAGCGCCTCGATCCCGAGGTCGAAGACCATTGCGTATGCCATGGCGATCTGACGGACGGGCGTTGAATTCGCATTGGTCGATGTCTCGACCTTCTCCGTCGGCGAGATCAGGCTCTGGATGTTTTGGTCCGATGCATTGGAAAGCTTGTTCCAGTCGGCACCTTCGAATATCTGCTTGAACGGCCCGTCCAAGAAGGCCTCCATATCGGTGGCCGAGATCCCGGAGGCGAGCGGATCGCTCTGCGGGAAGCCGAAGCCGCCCGATGCCGCAGGCGCGGAGAATGCGGTCGCAACCACCCCCTTGAGCGAGACCGGGCTGCCGCCGGCATAGTCGTTGGCTGGCGCCGCCTTCGTGTTGATACCCCCGAAGATGAACTGGCCGCCGATCGAGACATTGAGGTTTCCGATGAGGCTGCTCATGTAGGCCGCGGCTTGGCCCTTGACCGTCTCGACGGGAGGGTTGGCCGGCAGTCCCACCAGGGCATCCCGGAACTTGGTGGCGCTTTCGCGAATCCCGTCCAGGGCAGACGTCGTCGTCTTGAGGCGCTGGATGGCCAATCCGTTGCTGCTGGTCAGCGTGTCGATCTCAGTTCGCTGCTGGCGCAGGGACAGCGACTCTCCGACCTTGTATCCAAGAGCGAGCCCGACATCCGCATGCCGGCCTGTCGTCAGCTCCGTGTTGGCCTTCGTGAGGCTCTCCTGAAGCCTGTCGAGCGACGATCGAGGGGAGTTCCACAGCGTCACCGTCGAGATGAATGTCGTCTTCATGCCCTAGCCCACCGCGTTTAGGAGCGTCTTGATCATTTGATCGATCACCGAGATCAGCTTCGCGGAAGCCGAGTAGGACTTCTCGAGCTGCAACATCAGGGCGGTTTCATCATCCTCATTGACATCGGTTGCGTTCGAGAGCGCTTCCGATGCATGTCCCAGAAGAGTATTCCGGTAATTCAGCGACTGGTCGGCGCTCTGACGCGAGGACTCGACCCAGCTGGCGGATCCCTGAGCAAATTCCCGCAGGGACACCGTCTCTCCCAGACCGAGTGTTTTATCGAACGTCCGCTCCTTCGAAATCTCTCCGACAAGTCCGTACAGACGACCGGAGAAGGCCGCATTGTCCGGATCGGGATTATAGCGGTAAGCCGCGCCATTGATCCCGCCATCGCGAATGTTCGCGAAGGTTCCAGTCGCGCTCTTCGTGGGATCGATCTCGTCCGTGACCCTGATCAGGCCTGCCAGACCTGTCGTCGCCGGCGGTGCGGGAACGCTGGTTGCGCCTGCAACCGTGAAGACACCCGGGAGATCGGGCTTGGATGCGTCGGTCTGATGTTTCTCAGCAAAAGTCTCGATGAGGCCGCGCGCGAGTTCGTCGAGCTGCCGCTGGTATGTCACGGCGACATCGTCCCGCACCGCCACCAGCCCGACGAGGTTGCCGGAATTAAGAGGCATCAGGGCCCCCGCACCGGTCACCTGAATGCCGTCAATGTACACGGCCTTACCGGTTGTGCCGGGAGCGTAAACGTTTGTCTGGTCGAACTTGACCTGCCTGGCTGTCTTGTCGAACAGCGGAACGCCACTATCGGTATAGAGGGCAATGTCGTTGCCGGCACGCGGCACAACAGTCACGCCGATTTCCTCGGATAGCTGAGCGATCAGATTGTCCCGGGTGTCCATGGCGTCGGTGACGTCGGCCCCGAGGGCTGAACCGCTCACGACCTGCTGGTTAGCCTTTTCGAACTTCGCCAGAAGGTCGTTGATGCGGGCGACGGAGTCCGCAATCTTGCCGTCGGCTTCCAGCCGGATGGCCTGAACGGCCGATGTGGCCTGATTCAGACTGGATGCCATGTTGGTGGCCGCCGTGACGAAGGCCCGGGCGTACTGCGAATTGTCCGGAGCATTGGCATATTGCTTGAGGGCACTGTCCAAGGCTCCGATGCGGGCGGCGAGAGACTCGTCGAGTTCCGTGTCGCCCACGGTTTGGCTCAGTTTCTCCAGCCCCTCCAGCAGCGCCTTCTGAGTTGCTGCGTCGGACGTAGTCTCGAGCATTTTCGACAGCAGCGCCGCATCGCTTGCTCTCAACGTCACGACGCGGGCCGCGCCCCCTTGAGTCACCAGTGCCGCGATCTTGCGTGAATAGCTTGGATCGGACGCGCCGGTGATGTTGCGTGAGACCGTCGCCATCTGCGATTGCGACGCCAGGAGCGATGAACGCGCCGTGTTGTAGGCTACTGACAGAGACATGGATCAATGACTCTCTAACGATTACCGCTTCAGGTTCATCAGGACGTCGAGCAGTTCGGATCCGGTCTGGAAGACCTTCGAATTGGCCGTGTAGCTGGTCTGAGCCTCGATCATCGCCGTCAGCTCGGTGCCGATATCGACGTTCGACCCTTCGAGGGCGCCCGACGCGATCGACCCGAAGCCGGACATCTCCGGGAAGCCGACCTGGTAGCCCCCGGATGCGGCCGTCGTCTCGTAGACGTTGCCGGCGCGCGGGCTCAGGTTGTCCGGGCTCGACACGTTTGCCAGGGGAATCCGGTAGGCGCCGACTCGGGTTCCGTCTTCGTAAACGGCATAGACGGTGCCATCCGAAGCGAACTCGACGTCCTTCACGGCGGACGGCGCATTGCCGTTGGCCTCACCGGTGACGTTGTATTCGCCGGCGAGTTGCGTCATGCCCGCCATATCGAGGTCGAATGTCTCGCCGCCTGGGATTGTGAAACTCAGCACAGAAGAGGGCACATCGAGTTGACCATCCCCATCGAACTTCAGGACCATCGATGGTGTGGCAGGAACCAGCGGTTCGGAGCTCGTGCCATTGCTGACAGCAATAGTCCACTCGGTCGCACTCGTCTTCGTCAATGCGATGTCGATTTTGATCGGGTTGCCGACCTTGTCATAGACCTGCAGCGACGATTGCTTGCTGACAGTGGCCGGGGGAGCAATAACAGGCTCGCCGTCAGGCAGGTTGCCTTTGAACGACCCCTTCGTCGACCCGCTCGCCTGCATGGCGAAGGAGGACATGTTGACCGGTTCGACGCCGTCGAGGCTGTTCAGGGAAGGATTGACGGCCCCCGCCCCAAGCTTGTAGCCCATGAGCGTGAAGCCATAGGCGTTCACGAGATTGCCCGTCCGCCCGTCCTTCACGAAATTGCCCGCGCGGGTCAGGTATGGAGATCCGCTCGGATCGGTCACCACGAAGAAGCCGTTGCCAGAGATGGCAAGGTCGGATGCCGAGGTCGTGTACGCGATCGGGCCCTGGTCGGCGATCGTGTAGCGAACCCTGCTGGTGACGGAGCCGGAATTGTAGTTGCCTTCGCTCGACGGAAGGATGAGGGACGAGAACTCCGTCGAAGCTCGCTTGTATCCGGTCGTGCTCGAGTTCTGGATGTTCTCCGCAACGGTACCCAACTTGTTCGACTGAGCGTTCATGCCAGAAACGCCGCTACGAAGAACGCCATAAAGACTCATCTAAAGCTCCTACGGTTTCAAGCTGGACCTAACACCATGACGCTTGCGCGAGGCTGTATTCCGATCCAGTCCTAATGTGAGAGGTGAACAACTCTATTGTTTGAGGGCCTGTGCCAGGTCCATGAAGGCGTCTCGACTGGCGGGCATGGACGGATCCTGCCTGAGCGCTTCGTAGATCTTCGGGACGAGCACGACCGCTTGGTCGAGTTCCTGATCGTTGCCGGGATGATAGCCGCCCATGAGCCTGAGATCCCGTGTGTCCTCGTAGCGGGCAATCAGCCCGCGGAGGCGGCGAACCAGTTCCTTCTGGTCGGGAGACCAGACGTGGTCGGCCAGGCGCGAGATCGATCCCAGAACGTTGATGGCCGGGTACCGTCCCTGATCAGCGATAGCGCGATCCAGAACGATGTGACCATCGAGCGTGCCGCGAATGTTGTCGGCGACCGGGTCGTTGTGATCGTCGCCGTCGACGAGCACGGAGAAGATGCCCGTGATCGATCCTCGTCCCTCCTGTCCAGGCCCCGCCCGCTCCAGCAGCCTGGGCAGGTCGCTGAAAACGCTCGGCGTATAGCCGCGTGCGACGGCGGGCTCCCCTGCGGCCAGAGCGACGTCGCGGGCGGCATGGGCATATCTCGTGACCGAATCGACGATGAGCAGAACCGAGTCGCCGCAATCGCGGAAGTACTCGGCCAGCGCCACCGCCGTTCGGGGAGCCTGTCGCCGCATCATCGGGCTCTCGTCGCCGGTCGACACCACCATAATGGACTTATGCAAGTTCGCGTGAATGGGTCCTTCCAGGAATTCCCGGACTTCGCGACCCCGTTCTCCCACCAGCGCCACGACGATCGTATCGAAGCCCTCACACTTGGCGAGCATGGTCAGAAGAGTGGACTTTCCGACGCCGGAGCCCGCGAAAATGCCGATGCGTTGCCCCTGACAGAGCGGCGTGAACAGATCGATGGCCTTGACGCCTGTCTTCAAGGGAGTCGTCACCCTGGCTCTCGTCATGGCGGACGGGGGCTCGGCATCGTTCCGGACCGGCCTGTGACCGGGAACCAGAGGCCCCAGGTCGTCCAGCGGATCACCGAGAGCATTGATGACCCGCCCGCGCCAGCTGTGGTCCGGGCTCAAGGCCGTGTCGCCCAGGATGAAGGCGGGCGTTCCGATACCGGCTTCGATGCGCCCGTTGAAGGGCTTTATGGTGACCCCGCCGTCGTCGATTCGAACCACCTCTCCGGCCTGCGTCTTCTCATGCGCCTCAAAACCGACCCGATCGCCAAGCTTCACGAACTGGGACAATCCGGCAACGCGATAATAGCTCGGATTGACCTCGCGTATGGTTCCGCTGATCTGAACCTTCCGCCTGCCGGTGCCTTCGGTGAGGACGAACTCCTCGAGTCTTTGGAGAGCGTTCATCGCAGCCATCAGGAACTGGGGCCAAGGGTCCGGATGGCATCCATGAAGGTCGACTCGCTTTCTTGGATGCTCGTCGCCGCGCTATCGAAGTTCCTTTGCACCGCGATCATCTTCGTCATTTCGAGCACGGGGTTGACGTTTGATCCCTCGCTGAAGCCCTGCTGAACCCCGGTGGAGTTGAAATCCTGAACGACCTCTCCCGGAATGCTGGACATGACGCCGGAGTTTCCGAAACGGGTGAGGCGGCTGTCGTTCCTCAAATTGAAGAGACCGATGGCTCCAACCTGGTTGGTGCCCTGCATGATCGTCCCGTCGTGCCCGATCGTCGGCGAACCCGCCATCGGGTCGAGTGCGATGGGCGCGCCGCCCGCGTCCAGAACCTGATAGCCTTCAACCGTCAGAAGATCGCCATTCTCGTTCATCTTGAACCGGCCGTCGCGGGTATAGACCGCCCCGTTGGGCCCGTTGAAGGCAAACCAAGCCTCCCCCTGGATCGCGACATCGAGGGGGTTGTCGGTCTTCACGACGGGACCCGTTCGCCGAGACACGAAGTTCTGCCCGGAGGACGCGAAGGACACGTTCTCCTTGGCTGCGAGCGAGAGTATTTCCTCGAACTTGACCTCGTCCGCACGAAAGCCGCCCGTGTTCATGTTCGCAACATTGTTCGCTATCGTGTTCAGGCGCTTTTCCATGGCCACCTGGGCGGACAGCGCGACATAAAGCGAGGATTGCATGGAGGAGCTCCGGCCTTTTCTCATGAGGGCGGCCCAATAGCGCCAGCCCTGACGGCGCGGCATTCCATTTGCCGCATGAACTTGGCCAGAGGGGTAATCGAACAGCCTTGCACGAGGCTTGCTCCCTGGTTTCCAGCTTCGCGCAAGCCTCCGGGTTTAATACATCCTCAACAAGTTGGACTTTCATAAAAGGACCGCGACTTTGGGCGTTTTGATCGGACTGGCAGTCGCCATCGGCTCGCTTGTGAGCGGCTATGTCGCCATGGGCGGTCATCTGGCCGTCATTTGGCAGCCTTGGGAATACGTAATCATCTGCGGGATCGCGATCGGCACATTCATCATCGCGAATCCCATGCCCCTGGTGAAGGATACCGGTCGGGCCGCGCGTGAGGCTATCTCCGGGGCCGTGCCGAAGAGAGATCACTATCTTGCAATCCTCGGCCTTCTCTATGCCCTCATGCGGGAGCTGAAGAACAAGCCGCGGAACGAGGTGGAAGGCCATATCGACCAGCCGGAAGAATCGGAGATCTTCAAGGCCTTTCCGGGCGTCCTCAAGGATAAGGATCTCACGCTCTTCATCTGCGACTATGCCCGGCTGATCATCATTGGCAATGCGCGTCCCCATGAGATCGAGGCTCTCATGGAAGAAGAGATTGCAACCCTCAAGCGCGATCGCACGAAACCTTATTACTCGATCAATACCGTGTCGGAGGCTCTCCCCGCTCTCGGCATCGTGGCAGCCGTCCTCGGGATCGTGAAGGCGCTCGGCGCCATCGATCAGTCGCCGACCATTCTGGGTGGGCTGATTGCCTCGGCGCTTGTCGGAACATTCGGCGGCATCTTCATCTCCTATGCCTTCCTGTCACCACTTGCGAACAAGGTGAAGGCGACACGGGAAAAGCAGACCCGCGTCTATGTGATCGTCAAGCAGGCCTTCATCGCCTACATGAACGGCGCTCTCCCGCAAATTGCCGTGGAGCATGGCCGCAAGGGCATCTCCGTGGAATACCGGCCGACCATCGACGAAGTTGAGACCGCGACGACGACCGGCGGCCGCTCCGAAGATCTGAAGGAGGCCGCGTGATGATGAGCGGATCCCATAGCGCCAACGACATCCGCGACATGCTTCTGGATGCAGCGGGCCTCTCCCTCGATCGCCTGCCGATGCTCCATGTGATCTTCGACCGCATGACGACCAGCTGCGCCGAGCACCTGCGCCACCTGGCAGCATCACCCATGTACTACTCGCTCAGCGGGCTTGAGAGCGGCCGCATCACCGAAATCCTGGAGATGTACGAGGCAAACGCAGTCGCGGGCATCTTCCATGCGCCGGAATGGGACAGCCACATCCTGATCGGCTTCGACCGGGACTTCATCTATACGATGGTGGAAGTTCTCTTCGGCTCCGACGGCTCCGAACCTCCCGTCGAGGAGGCGCGCGGCTTCTCGAGCATCGAACTCCGGATGGCTCAGACCCTCTTCGAGCACGTCGCGAAGGCTCTTCAGGCATCGTTCTCCCTGATCGTCGATACGAAGTTCAAGCTCGAGCGAATCGAGACCCGTATGGATTTCGCGGTCATCGGGCGACGGAACAATCAGGCGGTGGCGGCGAAGTTCCTTCTCCAGGCGCTCAATCGCGGCGGCGAGATGTTCGTCATCATTCCGCAGTCGGTCCTCAACCCGATGCGGAAAGCCCTCTCTCATGTGGTGACCGGCGAATCATCGGGTCGTGACCCCCGGTGGATGAAGCAGATTGCCACGGAGGTGAAGAAGACGGAGGTTACGCTCAAGGCCGTTCTCGAGGAGCGGTTCCTCTCCCTCGGAGAGATTGCCGACCTCAAGATCGGAGACGTCATTGAACTGCAGGCGACCCCTCGCAGCCGCGTCAAACTTGAGAGCAATCAGCAGGGTCTTTTCTGGTGCCATATCGGCCAGTCAGAAGGATCCTACGTTCTGAAGGTCGATGAGCTCATCGACCAGGAAAAAGAGTTTCTCGATGATGTCCTCCCTCGCTAACGCCGTCCTCTTCCTCGCCCTCGTAACGACCAGCGTCATGGTCGCCGTCATGTATCGCAAGCTCAAGAGGCTCGACCGGTACCATGCCGAGTATCAGCAGATCTTCGACAAGACCGGCGCGGCCTTGATGGCGGCTCAGGGAGCCGTTGCAACCTTCGGCACCGAAGGCAAGGAGACGCTCGTCCTGCTCGGCAAACGCATCGAGGAGGCCCAGGCGATCACCAGCCAGCTCGAGCACCTCCTGCAAGACGCACGCCAGCAGACCCAATCCCTCGCCCGCGCATCGCAACCATAAGGCCCATTCCCATGACGAACCCCTTCGAGCCCAAATCTCAGGACAAAGCCGTGTGGCAGCAGGACGCTGCTTTTGAAAGTTCTGCTCTGCAGGACGAAAAGCTGGGCGGCGGCAAGAACCTCGACTCGATCCTGCGCATTCCGGTCACCATTCAGGTCGTTCTCGGCTCCGCCACGATGCCGGTCGCCAACTTGATGAAGCTCGGCCGAGGTGCGATCGTTCCGCTGGACCATCGGGTCGGCGAACCGGTCGACGTGGTAGTGAACGGCCGCATCATCGCCCGGGGCGAAGTCGTTGTCGTCGAGGACGACAACTCCCGCTTCGGCATCTCGCTGACGGAAATCGTCGGCCCTCCGACCAACGATCTTAACGGCTAAGTTGGCTTCACGGCATGGTCGCTCACGTTCCCATGAAGGCGAATGGCACTAAGGTTCTGAAAGGACCCGAGCGCGTCGCAACCCTCCTCTTCGCCATGGGGAAGCCTGCAGCAAGCAGGATCCTCAAGCATTTCAACGAAGAGGAGATTCGTCTCGTCACCAAATCGGCCGCTCAGCTCGGGCCGGTGTCCCCGACACAGATCGAGCAGCTCGTTGAAGAGTTCGCGTCGAATTTCTCTGACGGAGCGGACCTGGTCGGCGGTGCGGCACACATCGAGAAGCTGCTTACGGGAATCCTGAGTCCGGAGCAGATCGCCAGCATCATGAACGAGGTTGTCGGAAACGCCAACCGAAGCATCTGGGAGCGAATCTCCACCGTCAGCGAAAGTGCGATTGCATCCTACCTGATGAAGGAGCATCCGCAGACTGCGGCTCTGATCCTGTCGAAGGTGAAGCCCTCCTGCGCGGCGAAAGTCATGACGCAGCTGCCGCAGCCACTGCGGAACAACCTCATGCGTCGGATGCTCAGCATGAAGCCGATCGTCGATGAGACGATGAAGAACATCGAGAAGACGCTGCATGAGGATTTCATGGCCAACTTCTCGAAGAATGCTGGTGCGGATACTCACGCGAAGATCGCCGACATCATCAACAAGATGGAACGGGATCACATGGAGGATGTGCTGACAAGCCTGTCGACCGTTCGCCCGAAATCGGCAGAAATCCTCAGAGGCCTGCTCTTCACCTTCGACGACATCGTGAAACTGACGCCCAAGGATCGCACGACCCTGTTCGATCAGGTCCCGCCGGATCGCGTCGTGCTCGCCCTCAAGGGCACGAACGACGAGTTCCGCAAGGTGGTTCTCTCGGCTCTCTCGTCGCGAGTTCGCCGTATGATCGAGCACGAACTCAACAGCAAGGAGCCGTCCGCACATCGCGATATCGCAGATGCACGGCGCAGCATCACGGACATGGCTCTCGAGATGGCCGGTCGAGGAGAGATCGTCATCAACTCGGAGTCCGAGGAAGAGGCCTATTTCTAGAGCATCGAGGATTATGAGAGGATCTCCCCGCCGCGAGGCGCCTCACTTTCCGCCATGCGTCACCCAAGATCTGAGCATCGGGTCCGGAACGGTACCTGCCCTTCGAGTCCGATGCTCTCGCAGCCGAACCTTGGAACATGTCTGACACGGACGATAAGGACAGCAAGACAGAAGCGCCTTCCGATAAGAAAATTCGGGACGCGATCGAGAAGGGGAATATCCCGTTCTCGAGAGAAGCTCCCATGTTCGCTTCCCTTGTCGGGATCCTCCTCGTTCTGGCGTTCACGACCCGGAGCACGACGAGGAGCCTGACGGAGAAGCTCTCGCTGTTCGTCAATCGCCCTCAGGACTTTCGTCTCGATTCGGGCTCGGACGCGACCGCGCTGATACACGCGGTCGCCCTCGAGATTGGTCAGTTCCTGATCCCGGCAATCATCATCTTGGCCGCTTGCAGCCTCGCTGCATCGATATTGCAGAATGTCCCGTCCGTTGTCTCCGAGCGGATCAGACCGCAATGGAACAGAATATCGCCCGTGAGCGGCTGGAAGCGGATCTTCGGACGCCAAGGTTTAGTAGAATTTTCAAAGTCATTGTTCAAGTTTGCAACGATGACGCTCGTCAGCCTCCTGCTTCTGAAGTCGGAGCAATACAAGGTTTTGAATGCCATGATCACCGATCCCTCCCTTCTTCCGGAGCTGATGTTGACCATGGCCATGCGTCTTGTCTCGGCCATCGCCATCGCGACGATCGTTCTTGTTGCCGCCGACCTGCTCTGGGCTCGGTTCAAGTGGCACAGTGATCTGAAGATGACCAAGCAGGAGGTTAAGGAAGAGTACAAGCAGATGGAGGGCGATCCGATGGTCAAGGCACGGATGCGCTCCCTGGCGCAGGACCGAAGCCGCAAGCGGATGCTGGCGGCGGTGCCAAAGGCGACGTTCGTGATCGCCAATCCGACCCACTTCGCGATTGCCATGCGCTACGAACGCAGTGAAGCCAGCGCCCCGATTGTCGTCGCGAAGGGCAAGGATCTCATCGCCTTGAAAATCCGCGAGATTGCCGAGAATAGCGGCATCCCGGTCATTGAAGACAAGCCTCTGGCAAGGTCCATGTACGACCATGTCGAAGTCGACCGAATGATTCCTCCCGACTTCTACAAGGCCGTCGCCCAGATTCTATTCTACATCCTCACGAGGTCTAAATGAGAAGCCTTCGCACCGTCGAAGTTGCGGCTCCGCTGAGAGAGCATTGGGATATGCAAGCCTTCGAGGAGGTTTTGGCGTGCAATATTAAGGACGTCATCGCTGATTTCTGCCTGACGGACGCTGAGATCATCCGCTTTTATGCAGACAATCAGCTGCACGGCAACATGGACGAGATGGTAACATCCTCCGCGGAACTCTACTTCAAGGGTGAGACACTGTCATATGGTTACGTCGCCCATGTCAGTGCCGAACGGGAAGATGCAAGGCATGTCGTTCTCGACATGGAGTTCGTGCACGACTCGGTCACCGTCTTCTTCAAGATCATTTTCGGCAACTACGACATCGGAGTCCAAATCAGCGAAGTGCTTCTGGACACGGCGATCTGCCAATCCGACTTCAACCCATCATCTTTCGAGAGGATTCTCTCGTCCGCCCGCCTGAGGCCCCTGCCGGCCCGGTTCAAGTCCTCCTATTGCCCTGCCGGCGCGTTGCGCCATTGACCATGGCTGATCCCAGTGCGATGCAGCGCAAAGTCTTGACGACGACAATTCTGCTGACGGTGGCAGGCACGATCTCGGCCTGCAACGGAACGGGGGCGTCGTATGATCACGGGCCGTGGGGCACGGCGCGCGGCCGCACGACCTACCCGGAATATTCTGCGCCCTGGAGCCGACAGGCCGTCGGGCCAGCCTATTATGCGGTCGCCGAGCCTGCCACGGTCGCGACCAGGATTCCGGAGCTCGATGTCGTGCGTCCGGCACGGTCTCAAGACGTTCAACTCGAAATCGATATGGACCCTCCTGCCTCGGCGCCGGTCGTTGGCACCCTGGAGCCCTCCGGCAGCCCGGTTCCGGTGGAGCCGGCTCCATCGAGCAGCGCTCCTGTCTCGACCGGCCAAAGTTCTGCCGGTTCCACGTCCAGTCCACCAGGGGTTTTCGCCGCTCCGCAGCGCGCCTCTTCCTACGCGGGCGCCTGGAAGGCCAGTGTCGACGCATCCACCTGCAAGGTGCAGCTGTCGAGCGTCCCATCCCTGGATCTTTACAGGGCATCGACGCAAGGATGCGCCCACGAGGGCATGCGAAGTGTCAATGGCTGGAGTTTCCGTGACAACCAGGTGATCCTCTTCTCACGCGGCCAGCCGGTTGCCCGGTTGGCGGGAGCCGAGGCCGCACTTGCCGGACACTTGAATGGTACCGGCTCCGAAATCCGCATGACGCGTTAGCGCCAGTGCGAGGGCAGGGGCCCGCATCGGCACAATTGTCGGTCTGGTGTCCGAGGTTGTATGACAGGACGCCTTGATAAGGGAGGCTCGGCGCATCAGCCGTCTGAGGCGGTCTGTCCGGCGCTCAGGCCCGGGGCATCCGCACAGAAGGTCCGGGCTCCGGGCGTCCATTGACCGAATCCGGTCGCCACCATATTGGCGATCACCCGGCACACGTAGCGCTTTTGGGCCGGGTCATTGTTTGGCCCGGCATGATAGCGGGCGACGGCCATCGTCCATGTCTCGTGCCGTGCCTTGAGTTCGCGCAGAAAGCGTGCGGCGTACTCGACGTTGGTGCGTGGGTTCAACATGCTCTCAAGCGACGGGAAATTCTCGCGGTGGTAGAGATGGTTGATCTGCATGCAGCCAAGATCGATGAGCCTCGCTCCACCTCGGCTGGCTTCCTCGAAGCGTTGCGTCGCCTCGGCCGCGGTGTTCGAGAAGACAGCCTTTCCTTCAACGTTCATGGCATAGGGCTGCAGGCTGCCGCGCCGCCCCGTTTCGGTGAGGCCGACGGAGTAGAGCATGCCCAACGGGACCCCGTACTTGGACGCGGCTCGCATCATCTCCCGCTCACACAGGCCGGACGGTGACTGCGCGAGGGCGGGCAGCACAGCACCCGGACTAAAGGTAGATCCCGCCAGTACGGCTGCTGCCAGGGCTCGACGCATCTTTCCCGTCCTTAGGGAGGTCCAGCCTGCCACCGGCATGGCGGTTATCCTGGTGACGGGGTGAATTGCCCTGCCCTGCTCCCGCACCTTGGTCAAAAGACTGTCCTTGTGTCTGATTGCCTTGAGGAGGACGTTGGAACGAGGCGCGGTCATGGGAGGAAGCTTCGGTGGATTGAATGGTGATCACGTCGGGACGGTAGCCGGACGCTCTCAGGAGGTTCGACAGCTTCTCCGCGTCATGGCGCAGAAGGTCTACGGTTTCGTCGTTCTGGGCCTGGATTTCCATCTCGATGCTGTCGCCGGCAAGCCGCATCCTGATCGTCACCAGGCCGAGCTCCGCCGGCTTCAGCTGAAGATCCAGGACCCGCAGGACGCCAGCAGACGCTCTCGCGGTGGCGACCCGGTTCAATCCGTTCTGTTGGAAAGTTGGTGCTTGGGGTTCCGACACGCTCTTGGCGTCATCGACGATGGACTTGGCGAGATGCTGAAGCGTCGAGGGCGGGAGAGACGGAGCCTCGGCTTTCGCCGCTCCGATGGACGACTGCTTCTGCAGCTCGGCATGATCGGGAGCACGATCGAAGGATACGCGTCTGACGACGTCGTCCTCTTGCCCTTTGGCGGCATTCACTGCGCCGGTCAGACCGCTCGAACCTTGGGCGGCTCCTGCAGTGGCGTCCGGGTGCGGGCTCTTCACAGCTGACCCCTTGGACTTCCCGATCAGCGGAGCGCCCGTGGTGAGATCGAGCTCTTCGCGAGGCGCTGCGGCTTCTGCCTCGAGCGAAGCATCGTTCAGTCCTTCAACGATAGGTCTGAAATGTGTTTCCTGGTTCTGAACGGAGATCGAGAGCTTTGGCGCGGATCCCGTTGTCGTCGAGCTCAGCTCGTCCGTCTCTTGTGGCGACATTGCAAGATAGGGGGATGCAGACGATGCACCTGGCTGCCCCGCGTCGGGATGTCCTTCCGCGGCTGTTCTCGCCAGTATCCGGGGAAGGATGCTCTCGAGAAGCGACATCGCGGGAATTCCAGACGGAAGAACCGGACTGCCCGTAGAGTTACCGCTGGTCGTTACCTCAGGAAGGAGCGCCTGTAGCGGGTCGGTTCCCGCATTCACTTCGGAATCAGCCTTGTCCGGCTCGCTGTTTGAGAGCCCAGTCTCTTCGGAGATCACCAGTCCCTCTCGCTGCGGACGACCAGAGAACCCGTCCAGCAGTGAGGCGAAGTCGGATGACTGAGCGGTTCCAGCACCGTCCTGTGCATCCATGACGGTGGCTGGATTGCGCGACTGGGCGTCCACAAGCCTAGGTGTTGCCTGCGATAATAGATCTAATCGGCTCATGGGCTCTTACACGCTTAATTCTTGATCAGTCTATCGACGCGACTTAAGGCGTCACGTGCCTTAGATAGCGCCTGAAGCTTTTCCAGCCCTTGCGCGGAATCAGGACTGGCCTGCGATCCTTCGACAGTGAGCGTGGCCTGTATCGGCTTCGTTGCTCCTCCCTGCGCGGATCGAACTTCGGGTACTTTGCGTATCTCGGCAGCCATCGCGAGGGCGGATTTCAGCAGGTCGACGTCGCTCTCCGCAAGAAGGGACTGATCAATGCCATGAAGATCATTGACGGCACCATCGATAGCTTGAGGTGACGTGATCAACGATGCTGCCCGGTAGAGATTTGCTCTTGCAGCACTGACCTTGTCCGATCCTACCAGTTCCTGTGCCTTATCCGCCATCATCCGGGCCGAGGTCGTGAATCCCTGTTCGATGGACGATCGCGCTGCCAAGAGATAGAGGTCGCGCCGTGCGTCTGGCTCGAGTTCCGACATCATCGCAACCGCGCCGTCAAACCGGGAGGCTTCCTTTCCGAAATCGACCCGCGTGAGCGCTGAAGCCAATCGCTGTCGGAAGTTGCCGGCATAGATCGAATGCCGGTAGCGCCGCAGATAGTCAGTCGCGAGCGACTGGAACTTCGCCATGTTGTTCGTCTGACTTGCCACAAAGACTTGCCTGCGCAGGGCCGCCTCCTCAAGGAGCGTGCCGGGTGCCTGGAGCCGGACAAAATCCAGTAGCTCGTCCGATTTCGCAACGTTCTTCCGGACCATGAGCGCTGCCTGCACGAGTGCCAGCTGCGCCCCGAGGGTGGGCGGAAGGGAATGAGGATCCAGGGACACGAGTGAGTTCTGCGCGGCCTCCTCCCTGCCCTCGACATAGGCGAGCGCGCCCTCGATCAAGGGCCTGTCGTTCTCTGTGATCGCTGCGGAGCCCAGATCCAGGAGCTTTCTCAGGATGCCGGGATTTCCGCCACTCAGGACGAAAGACACTGCCGCTCGGACATTCTTGCCCGACTGCCAGGTTTCGGGTTCCAGATTCATGAATCTGGTGTCCAGAATTTCCAGCAGACCGCGTTGCCCGAGATGGGCCTCCGTGGAGCCTATCGCAATCTGATCCTGCATCAGATGCAGCGTTCGCACGAGCTGCACCGGACTGGGAACCGTCGAGGACGGTGCACTCTGTTCGACTGTCGCCTCGGATAGGGCCACGTTCTCACCCATTGCCGCATCGGCTGCGAAGAGCCAGGAGATCGCAATGAGGGGCAGTGAAAGACGTTTCAACGGGATCACTCCTGCAGAAGGATCTCGACGCGGCGATTCTGATCGGCATTCGGATTATTCGGAACTTTGGGATCCCGATCCGCATGCCCCTCGACCCGCACGATCCTGCGCTCGCTCAGCCCACCTCGAACAAGCATGTACAGCGCCATCTGAGCTCGCGCCTGGGACAGCCGCCAGTTGTCGTAGGTGGCAGACTTGAACGGACGAGCATCCGTATGACCGCGAATCACGATTTTGCCCGGACGGGACTGCAGGATCCTCGCAATCTCGGCCATGGCCCGCACGACCTTTGCATGCGGTTCGGCCGAGCCGACGGCAAACATCGTGAAGTCGAAGTCATCGGTCAGGCTGATCAGAGTTCCCGCGCCGGTCCGGCGAACCTCGATATGCGGCTGCGGTGTCGCATCCTTCGATGGTTGTACGGCCTTGAGGATCTCTCGTTTCAGTTCAGCAGCCTTCATGTCCGCGGCCGTTGCTGCGCTGGCATCGCTATCGGAGGCCTGAGCTCCCGGGTCGGAAGCGGTCCCGTTCGCCTGCATATCGCTTCCCTCGTTTGACGCCGATGGCTTGGCGGTAGTCTTGGAATCAGGGCGGCCGCCCGTGGCGGGCTTCTGGCTCAAAGCCGCAACCGCATCCATGACGGCCTTCGAAGGAGCCGGAGCTGCGGTGCCCGGCTTTGAAGGCGTGTCAGTCTTCAGCTCGTCAACCGGAGCCACTTGCCAGTAGAGCGGGTCGAAGGGATCCCTAAAAGCCTCGCCCGCCTTGAGGCCCGGCACATCGCTCTCGCCCGGGGTGACGTCCGCACCCAGTGTGTCATGGGGGTTCACTTCGACCTCGTCGGCGATCTTGGCAAGAACGGCATAGGGATCCTGGAAGAGCGCGCCCTCTTTGAAGCGGGGCTTTCGCAGCTGGTGCGACTTTCCTCCCGTTCCCTCGCCGCTTCCCCTCTCCTTGCCGTCCTTCGTATTGTCCGTTTCGTTGTCGGGCGGCACAGTCTGCGGATCGTCGAGCCCTTTCTTGTTTGG
Source organism: Microvirga sp. HBU67558 (assembly GCF_018069605.1). Taxonomy (NCBI): domain Bacteria; kingdom Pseudomonadati; phylum Pseudomonadota; class Alphaproteobacteria; order Hyphomicrobiales; family Methylobacteriaceae; genus Microvirga; species Microvirga sp. HBU67558. Next base: position 164,128 of record NZ_JAGPUP010000563.1, read on the forward strand.
AGTCGACTGGGCCAGTTGAACGGGATTGAAGTAGTTGGCGACACCGCTTCGCGTCTCCTCGTCGGTCAGGCTGATAAGCCACATCACGAGGAAGAACGCCATCATGGCCGTCATGAAGTCCGCATGAGCGATCTTCCAGGCGCCTCCCTTGACGACATCCTCGCTGTCATCGTTCCGACGAACGATGACGATCTCCTGCTTATCTGAACTCGCCATCGGTCATCAGCTCTCTAACGTCTGGGCCAGCCGCGAGGCCCAGGAACTCAACTGCGTTTGAACGAATGTGTCTTGCGCGGTCGCGCTGACCTCGATTTGGTCGCTCGGAACAAATTCGATCGAGCTTCCATAGCTTTCGAGATGGGGCTTCATGGCGGAAAGGAGATCGTCCGGTCCCGAGATCGTCAAAAGCCTCTCACCTCGCCCGGCGAGCAAGGCTGCGAGCACATCCTTGAACTCGGCGAGAGTCTGCTGGCGATAGGCCTCCGATACGAAGGGCCTGAGGACATTTGCAACCCGCTCCGAGACGCTCAGATCGATGTGGTCGATCGCCTCTGAGATCCGAGCTGACAGCTGCTGAGCCTGCTGCTCCGTCCAGAGGGCTCGCTGAGCGTCCATATGCTCTGCATGGCGGGCCCGCTCGGCCGCGATGGCATCCTCGAGCATCCTGCGGGCCGTCTCTTTCTCCTCGGCTCTGATCCTTGCCTCTACCGATCTCACGAGCTCCGCCTGTCGATCCACAGCGGGCTGCTGCGGTTCGAGAGCCGGTTCGGGCGCTACTTTCGCGGTCCGCAAGAGGCTGATGCCCGAGACGTCGCCGGCGGCCGGACTTGAGAAATCCGCCAAGAGGCTGGCTAGCGTTCCGGCCATTACGCAGCCTCCCGCCCGAGCCATTGTTTGAGAACGGCTGCAGCCTGTTCCTCACTCAGTTCGATGATCTGCTCGAGCTTGCGCTGCGGAGTCCTCGGCATCTCGATGAGATTCTGTTCATCGAGATCGGATGCAATTTGCAGAGCAGTCTCCTTGCTCGCCTCGAGAGCCTCCTCCGCCTCTGCCGCGGCCAGTGCCGCCGCCTGCTCACGCTGGAGCTCGAGTTCGGCTTGGTGACGGGCCATGAGCATGCGAACGGCCGGGCGCAGTCCGAACCAGATCATCATCGCGCACAAGGCCAGGATGGTCAGTGCGTTGACGACCGTCCCGAACTGACGCATCAGGATCTCTGCAAGCGACGGGCCAGGGACGGGCTGAAGCATTCCGCTGTCGTCGACGAAGCTGACGGCAGCAACCTTGATCTGATCGCCGCGAGGTTTGCTGAATCCTGCAGCAGAGGACACGAGCTGCTCGATTTCCGCAACCTTGGCATCCATTTCGGCCGGGGTCGCATTCTCGCCCAGCAGCGATGCGATCCGGGATTTGTTGACCAGGACGGCCACGGACAGGTTCTTGATCTGATATCCGTCGCTGATCGTCTGGATTGTCTTCGAGGAGATCTCGTAGTTCGTCAGCTCTTCGCGGCGCTGGTTGTCTTCGCTCGAGCTGTCGCCCGACTCGCTCCGAACATTCTCTTCGGGAAGATTCTGCTGAACAGTGGTCGGCTTCTGGCCGCTCTTGTTCTGCGAAACTTCCGTCTCCTTGATGGTGCGGGTGGAGCGCTCGACTTTCGACTCCGGATTGAAGATCGTTTCATTCGTGCTGATCTTGTCCGTGCTCAGGCGCGCAGCCACGCTGACTTCGAAGTTGCCGGTCCCGAGGTAGGGAGCCAGGGTGCGACGCACATTGTCCTGGATTTCCAGACCAACGCTCTTCTCGAGGCGAGCCATTTTGCCGGTCGATGCATTGGCCGCATCGTCTCCGGACATCAGGAGAGTCCCCTCCGTGTTCATGACGGTGACCTTGTCGACAGCCATGCCTGGAATGGCGGCGGCGACGAGATGCCTGATCGCCTGAGCCGACGATGCGTCGTCCGCCGGTACGGTCCGGATGACCACGGAGGCGGATGGCGGCTGCTGCTCGCGGCGGAACGAGCCACGATCTGGCAGAACAATATGAACTCGCGCGGCCTTGATACCCTTCATGCCCTGGATCGTGCGGGCAAGCTCTCCTTCAAGGGCTCGCACTTTGGTGACCTCCTGCATGAAGGAGGTCAGCCCGAGCGAGCCGAGGTCGTTGAAGAGCTCGTAACCGGACTTGGTACTGTGCGGCAGCCCTTTCTCGGCCAGCAGCATCCGAGCCTGCGCTGTATTGCCGTAGCTGACGAGGAGAGCCGTTCCATCGGCGCTCACGTCGAAGGGTATACCGGCATCCTTCAGGACAGCTCCCATGCGTCCTACATCCTCACGGTCAAGGCCCGTGTAGAGCGTCTCTTGGGCAGGCCGGCTGAGGTAATAGGTGCCGATACCCACGGACAGGAAAACCGCAAGACCGATTGCGGCTAAGGCAGCCAGGCGACGCGCGCCCAGCAGCATTAAACTACTCCATAATCTTTCGGCGTGTTGACGACCAGGCATAGAGGATCTCGGTACTGATAAGAGGTGTCGAGATCACTTGTGCTTCGTTAACCTTGTGCGAAGGTTGCCAGCCTTGCCTCGCAGCGCGGATTTATGTCCTGCGAAGTCGGGCGGGGATCAGAAATAGGAGCGCACCAAGCCGCTCACGAGGATGTTCCAGCCGTCGATGAGGACAAAGAACAGGATTTTGAACGGAAGAGCCAGAACCGTCGGAGGCATCATCATCATGCCCATCGACATGACCAGTGTTGCTACGATCATGTCGATCACGAGAAACGGCAATGCGATCAGGAAGCCGATCTCGAAACCGCGCCGGAGCTCGGAGATCATGAAAGCGGGAATGAGGATTCGGAGGTCGATCTTCTCACCCTCGGCGGGCTTGGGATAATTGACGGCAGCCAGATCGCTGAACATCTGGAGATCCTTGGGGCGCACATGGGTCAGCATGAAGTCGCGGAAGGGCTCCGTCGTCTTGGTGAATGCCTCCGCTTCCGAGATGCGGTTTTCCGTCAAAGGCCTGACTCCGTCATTCCAGGCCCGGTCGAAGGTCGGCCCCATGACGAAAAAGGTCATGAAGAGGGACAGGCTGATCAGGAATATGTTGGCAGGTGTGCTCTGGAGGCCCAGGCCCGAGCGCAGGAACGAGAAGGCGACCACGAACCGGGTGAAGCTGGTCACCATGATCAGCAGACCTGGCGCCAGGGACAGCACGGTCAAGAGGACGACGAGCTGGATGATTCGGCCGCTGACGGCGCCGTCGCCAGGCGGAAGGAGGGCCTCCAGACCTGCGATCTGAGCGTGGGCGCTCGTTGCCGCCAGGAGGAACGTTATGGCGAATATGAAACGACGGAGCATCACTATATCTTTCAGGAAATCAGATGGCAGTCACCCGGGAGCGGGCGAGCGCAGCAATGTCGGCAAATTACTGAACGATCAATGTTTCGAGCACCAGCTCCCGGATGGCTCCCTTCGAACGCAGTCTCGCGCGTTCGTTGAGGTCTTCACGCAGGTGGAGAAGACCGCTGGGACCCTGGATCTGAGCCAATGACATCGTGCGGATATAGGACAACATGTCCTGCCGGGCCTCGGCGACAAGAATATCGGGGTTATGGTCACCGCCCGGCTGGTAGACAATGGACGCCTCGATCCGGACCCAGTCGGTCTCCGAACCGGCGAGGTTGGTGACGACTGGGGCGAGCTTCTTGACTGCGATGTTTCCTGTGTAGGGGCTGACGACTTCCGCCTTGTGCGGCAGGGCCTTATATTTTTCCTCAACCTGCTTTTCGATGCCGGACACCATCACCAAGCCGAATCCGCCACCGATGGCGGCCGACAGGAGCGTCAGGAGGCCGAGCGTCAGGAGCCATCGGAGCGATCCTTCTTTGCTCGGCGCGCTTCCGGAAGGCGCTGGAAGTTCTAGGGCCTTGGCCATTCTTCTCTCGTCTTGATGATCTGTCTAGAAGGGCGCCACGACATCATAGATCTGCTGTCCATAGGCGGGCTGCTGGACTTCCATCAGGCGTCCACGGCCGCCATAGGACACCCGAGCCTCGGCAATCTTGTCGTAGCTGATCGTATTCTTCGGCGAGATGTCTCGCGGGCGCACGATGCCGGCAATGTTCAGGATGCGGAGCTCATAGTTGACGCGCACTTCCTGAGATCCACTGATCACGACATTTCCGTTCGGCAGGACCTCGTTGACGACCGCAGCGACGGAAAGGCGCAGCTTCTCGGACCTGTCGATCGTGCCCTGCCCATTCGACGAGGACGAGGAGTCGACACCGAAATCCCCGGTTCCATCGGCGTTCCATCCCTTGAACGAGAAGGCGTAATCCAGCCCGGCGCTGATCGAGGACTTCCTTGACCGATCGCTCGCATTGTCGAACTCGGCCTTATCGTCGATCTGGATGTTCACCGTGACAATATCGCCGACCTGCCTGGCTCGCGGACTCGTAAAGAGATCCGCGCTGGCATTGCTCCAGGTCGAGTTCGCCGCAGACCTGCCGCCCGCCTTGAACAGATGAGGAAGCGGCTCACGGTCGACCGCGATTCCCGAACCGACGGGTGTCATGACCGGCTCACGTCCAATTTCCTCGGGCCTCGTTGCGCAGGCACCGAGGAAACACAGGCCGACAATCAAGATGATGTGTTTCAATTCTGCCTCACGGTGTTCTTGTCCCGCTTCGGGGCATCGGTGATGACATTAGCCAATTGAGCCGCCCGTCCAGGTTCCATTTCGTTCAGGACGGCGCTTGCCACCCGTGGATTGAGCTTGGCGATGACGGCCGCAGCGATTTCCTCATCCATGTTGGTGAGCTGCAATGCAGCGGCATCGGGGCGCATGCGCGAATAGATCAGGACGATGGTCTCATCGGCCTTCTCTAGAACTTCGTTACGGCGCCTGAGCCACTCTTCGTATTCGGCGCGCTTGGATTCCAGAACCTTGATGCGGCTCTCGATCTCCTTCTCCATGTCGGCGAGCGCCTGCTTCTGAAGTGCAAAGCGAGCGTCCGACGCGGCATCGGCAATGTTGGCGCAGTACTGGTTGTTCTTGGCATTCGGCTTCGCGTCCTGCGCCCAGGCTGCCTGATAGAGTGCTGCTCCGGCGAGCATGCAGGCGGCGAGCGCCATCGGCTGAAACGCCTTGATGATCGTCGATTCGGTCATTGGATCACCAGTTCTGCTTGCAGTGCCCCAGCCGTCTTCACGGCCTGGAGAATAGCGATGACGTCGGAAGGCTTGAGACCCATCTGATTGAGGCCTTTGACGAGAGTCTGCAGATCCGCTCCTCGTACGATGGCAAGGGGCACCCTCTCCTCCGCGGCCGTGATCTGGGTGCGAGGTACGACGACAGTCTGGCCCATCGAGAATGGGTCCGGCTGCGATACCTCCGGAGTTTCCGTCACGCGGATCGTCAAAGCACCATGCGTGATCGCCACTGTGGAGATCTGGACATTCTTTCCGATCACGACCGTTCCGGTCCGTTGATCCACAACGATCCGGGCCGGCGTGTCCGGTCTGATCTCGAGATCCCCCAGTTCAGCAATGAACCGTGTCGCTGCGACGTTCTTCGGCTTCTGCAGTACGACGGTCCGGAAGTCGCGAGGGGACGCGACGCGCGTACCATACCGCTGCTGGGCATATTGGTTGATAGCATCGGTGATGAGAGTCGCGGTCTTGTAATCGGGGTTTTTGAGTTCGAAGGCCATCGGCCCGACAGTGTTGAACCCGCCTTGGACTTCCCGCTCGATCAGGGCGCCGTTCGGGATGCGCCCTGCGGTCGCGACCCCTGAAGTCAGCGTCTCCGCTTGGCCCTGTGCGGAGAAACCGGATACGGCGATGGCTCCTTGGGCGACGGCATAGACCTGTCCGTCTCCACCCTGCAGGGCCGTGAGCATCAGAGTGCCCCCCTTCAGGGACGTTGCATCCCCCATTGATGTAACCGTCACATCAATGCGGGATCCTGCGCCCACGAACGGAGGAAGGTCGGCCGTAACGATGACTGCCGCAACGTTGCGGGTGCGCAGGTTGATATCACGGACATTGACGCCCATCCGGTCCAGCATCGATTGCAGCGATTGTTCCGTGAATTGGGAATTGCGAAGCGTATCGCCGGTGCCCTGGAGACCCATCACGAGGCCATAGCCAATCAGCTGGTTGTCGCGCACGCCCTGAACGGCCGCCACGTCCTTAATGCGCGTCGCAGCGTGGCTCTGGAAGGAGACGAGAACAGCGAGAAGGAAAAGAATCGAGCGTAGCATCATCAAAATCCGATTCGGACTCGACCGTCGGGCTGGACCCGGCCGGTAATGATTCGGCCGCTGTCGACGTTCTTGACCTGGATCGTCTCTCCCAAGGTTCCCGATTGCAGCGGGATCCCGGTTCCCATGATCGCCAGGCCGCCTTCTTCGAAAACGATCTGGGTTTGAACACCCCGTGTTACGAGCTTCGGATCGTCGACGGCATTCATCGGAATAGGCTCCCCAGGGAGAAGAGTTCGGCGGGCCATCTTACCTGCAAGGACCCGGGGAGATTCAATGACGGCCGTCCGATAGCGATAGTTTTCGGGAAACGTTCGATCCTTGAGCATCGACTCGGTGATCGTGTCGCCGGCATAGATCGTGATTGAAGGCACCGGGAGGATACGCTCTTCAGCTAAGGCAGCCCGAGATCCCGCCGAAACCAGGGTGGCTACCGAAAGTGCGATGTGGAAGAGATGCTTCATGAGACTATCACCCGGCCGCCTGTCTTAGCGGATCCCCTTGGAAACCGTCCCCGCCATATCGTCGGCAGCCTGGATCACCTTCGAATTCATTTCGAAGGCGCGCTGGGCCGAGATCAGGTTGGTGATTTCCTTGATGGGATCAACGTTGGAAGCCTCAAGGTAGCCCTGATGGATCTTGCCAAAACCGGGATCGGACGGAATGCCGGTCGCCGGCGCGCCGGACGCCAGGGTCTCGCGATAGTAATTGCTGCCGATCGGCTCCAGGCCGGCGTCGTTGGCAAAGTTCGCAAGCGTCAGCTGACCAAGATTCTGCGGCTGGGCCTGTCCGTCGATCTTAGCGAAGACCTCGCCGGACTCGTTGATGGTAACGTCGAGCGTGTTCGCGGGAATAATGATCGGGGGGTTAAGCGTGTAGCCGTCGAGAGTGACGAGCTGCCCGTCACCGTTCTTGTTGAACGATCCCGCTCGCGTATAGACGATTTCCCCGCTGGGGGCATTGACCTGAAACCAGCCGCGGCCGTTGAGGGCGAGATCAAACTGGTTCGACGTATTCGTCAGCGATCCCTGCCGATGCAGATTACGGATAGCTGCGGTCTTCACGCCAAGGCCCAGCATTGCTCCCTCCGGCACCGGGCTTGAGCCTGCCTGGTTCGGAATGGCTTGGGAACGCTCGGTTTGATAGAGCAGATCCGTAAACTCAGCCCGAGCTCCTTTGAAGGCGGTGGTGTTCACGTTTGAGATATTGTTTGCAATGACTTCGACATTCAGCTGCTGTGCATTCATGCCTGTTGCAGCGATTGCGAGCGCTCTCATCTGAATCTCCTTAAATCGCCATCCGGGCAATTTCTTGATATGCCGCAACCACCTTGTCGCGGATGGCAATGGCCGTCTGAAGGGTCTGCTCGGCCGACATGACGGCTTCAACGACTTGCTGCACCGAGGCTTTGCCTTGGATCCCGGCGATGGATGCGGCCTCGCCAGCCTTCATGGTATCGACCGCCGAGGTCGCCACTTGAGCCATCGTTTCGCTGAAGCTTGCCTGGGACGCGCCTGACACCGCTCCCGCGGCCGGGGGCGCCCCGAAGGTGGGGATCGCAGCGACCGCCGCGGGACGGTCGATCATCGAGGAGATTGAGGAAACTGCACTGACCATATCAGCCTCTCATGAGATCGATTGTTGCAGAGATCATGGCTCTGGCCTGCTTCATCATCTGCAGGTTTGCCTGATAGGATCGATTGGCCTCCCTCATGTCCGCCATCTCGATCAGCATGTTGACGTTGGGCTTTTTGACCATGCCGTTCTCATCCGCAGCTGGGTTGCCCGGATCGTACTCGACCGGAAACGCGGACTCATCCTGCCCCACGTCTTTGACCGTGACCGAGGCCGCTCCAAGAGTGCGGTCGAGTTCGGACTTGAAGGTGATGGTCTTGCGGGTATAGGGATCCGCCCCCGGCGTGCGGCCGGTGGATTGGGCATTCGCGATGTTCTCGGAGATCACACGGAGGCGGGCAGACTGCGCCTCCAGACCCGAGCTCGATAATTTGCCTGATGCAACCAGGGGATCGATCATTACGAAGTCCTCACGCTCGACATCAGCATTCTGTGGAATGACTTGACGATGCTTGTGTTCAGTGAATGCTGCCGATTGACCTCACCGGCCTTGATCAGTTCCTGCTCGACGCTGACGGAATTCTTGGAATAAACCGTGTCCCAGCTGTCGGCCTTCTTGACTTTGCTGGCTTCCGCCTTGGAGGGAGTAAAGCCAATATGACTGGTATTCGTTGCGGCCATCGCCAGTTTGGTTTTATCCAGAACGTCGGCGAACGGCTCGACATCCCTGGCGCGGTAGCCGGGAGTGTTGGCGTTGGCAACGTTTCCGGAAATAGTCGTTTGGCGAGCGGCTAGCCACTGGGCCTGTCGCGATGCCAAGTCGAACAGATAGACAGGTGCCGTCACAGAGGTCTCCAGGCAAGTATTGTAAAGAGGCGTTTAACCTTCCAACCTTGCATGAGGCTGACTTGCCGGCGTGACGACAGTTCCTTGAGTCCATGGTTTCAGTCCGAATTCCGAAGGAGCCGACCATGGCTTCTCAAAGAGTGCGACAACCGAACTGACTGTTGTTGCACGTTGTAACTTTACAACGGAGAGCGGTTCTTGAGACGCCGGCGCGATAATGTCGCAACAGCGTCCTGTGCTTTTTCGATTGCTGATGACGCGGCATTCGTGTCATCGCACCGATGACTTTCATTGCCGAACGGGCATATCACTATTACTAGTCACGGCGCTTCTGCGCCGCTAGACTTCGTTCCTGCATGCAACGCAGCACATGGGTTGGGGGGTAATGACTCATAATTCTGCGTTAACAAGCGGATTCGATACGCGCTCAGGTCGAGAGGTGCGACCGATTGCGGATGCTGATCGCGTGCTGCATTCGATTCGCGACTTTGCTCTGATCACACTGGATATGACAGGGAATATCGTATCCTGGAATCAGGGTGCGGAGCATATCTATGGCTGGGCGTCTCTGGAGGCTCTGGGGCGACACTTTTCGATATTGTACCCGCCCGATGCAGTCAGCCGAGACAAGGCGCTTGAAGGCTTCCGAGTAGCCAAGAAACTCGGACATTATGGAGATCAGGCCCGCTGCACGACCAAGAGAGGTGGCCATCTCCTTTGCAGGATAACCATCGACGCTGTCGAGGACGGATCCGGGAACATATGTAACTATGTCCTGACATCCCGTGATGTCAGCCGCTTCATGGCCGCAGAAGCGGCTCTGAGAACTCAGGAGGAGCGATACCGAGCTCTCATCGAAGCAAGCGCGGCAGTGGTCTGGCGAGCCTCACCAACTGGTTCGATCATTGACGGGGCCTTAGGTTGGGGAGCCCCTGACGGCCAATTCCTGAACGACCTCACGGATTTTGCCTGGCTTGAGAATGTCCACCCTGAGGATCGCGCACGCGTCACGTCGGCTTGGCTGGAGACGCTTGCATCCGAGAAAGCCGGCACGATCGAGTATCGTGTCGGTGAGCCGAACGGCGAGTATCGCTGGGTTCTGACGAGAGCCGTTCCCCTTCGGGATCTCGATGGCGTCGTGCAGGAATGGGTTGGTACGGTCGCTGACATTCATGAACAGAGGGCAGCAGCCGAGCGACTTCGTCGAAGCGAGGAGCAGTATCGGGCTCTGATCGAAGCGAGTGCCGCCATTGTCTGGCGCGCAACGACGGACGGTTTGATCACGAAGGTGTGGGGTTGGGAAGCATTCAGCGGTCAAGCCAAGGGGGATTACACCGGCTACGGGTTCCTGGAGGCCGTCCACCCAGATGATCGGGAGAAGTTGCAAAGCCAATGGCAGGTGGTTCGGACCTCGGACGAGCCACGCGTCTTCGAATATCGTGTTCGACATTCGGATGGGATGTATCGATGGGTGCTGATGAGAGCCGTCCCGCTTCTGAATGAAGATGGACATGTCGTCGAGTGGGTCGGCACGGTTACTGACATCCATGACCAGCGGCTCGCGGAAATGAAGCTTCGCAGCAGCGAGGAACGCTTACGCTTGGCCATTGAAACGACGGCTCTCGGCATCTGGGACCAAGACCTTGTCACCGGCCGGCGTCAATGGACACCGGAGGCGTGCCAGATCTTGGGCTTGCCACCAGATGCCGAAATCACCCGCGACGTTGTTCTCGGCTGTGTTCACCCGGACGACCGCGTGCAAATGGAAACGACTTTCTATGGCAGTGGACCTGACACCAGCTTGACCTATAGCGGCACCTTCCGGGTCATTCGTGCCGATACGGGGAACGAGCGCTGGGTCACAGCCATCGGTCGCACGATGATCGATGAGAATGGCCGGCCTGTTCGTAAGATCGGTACGATCCAGGACATCACGGAGCGCAAGCTTGCGGAGAATGCCCTGCTGTCCAGCGAGGAGCGGCTACGAACGAGAGAGGCTCACCTGAGATCCATTCTTGAGACCGTTCCGGATGCCATGATCGTTGCCGATGAGAGCGGCATCATCCGCTCCTTCAGTGCCACGGCTGTCCGCATGTTTGGCTACCGTCCGGAAGAAGTCATCGGAACAAGTGTCAAATTTTTGATGCCCCTCCCCTACAGGGAGCAGCATGATGGCTACATCCGTCGGTACCGTGATACAGGAGAGCGCCGCATCATCGGGAGCGGCCGTGTGGCCGTGGCTCAGCGAAAGGACGGCTCGACCTTTCCCATGGAAGTTCAGGTTGGCGAGATGGAAGCCGATGGTGAGCGTTTTTTCACGGCCTTCATTCGTGACCTGACCGAGCGCCAAAGGACCGAGACAAGGATGCAGGAACTGCAATCCGAGCTTGCCTATATGTCCCGTTTCACAGCATTGGGTGAGATGGGATCGACGCTGGCCCATGAAATCAATCAACCTCTGACGGCCATCACTAGCTATCTCAAAGGCTGTGGGATGATCCTGAGTAACATCGAGGGCGACAAGGTTGCTCTTGTCCGGCATGCTGTGAATGAAGCGGCCGAAGAGGCTTTACGCGCGGGCGAGGTCATCCGGCAGTTGCGCGAGTTCGTCGCTCGGGGAGGCAGTGAACACCAGATTGAAGGTTTGCAGCGACTTGTCGAGGAAGCCAGCGCCTTGGCTTTGGTGGGAGCCAAGGAGAAGGAGATCAAGGTCGAGTTTGATTTCCCGTCCGAAAACCCGCTGGTCTTCGTGAACCGTGTCCAGATCCAGCAGGTTCTGCTCAATCTCATCCGCAACGCCATTGAAGCGATGCAGGACGTGAGCCTGCGTGAGCTGACGATCAGGGCCAGAGCCCTACACTCCGAATCTCTCGTTCAAATCAGCGTTCAGGACACCGGATCGGGTATTGCGCCGGAGATCTTGAAGAACCTGTTCAAGCCGTTTACGACCACGAAACAGAGTGGCATGGGGGTCGGCCTCTCGATCAGCCGAACGATTGTCGAGTCGCACGGGGGCAAGATCTGGGCGGAATCAACCCCCGGCGAGGGAACAACCTTCCATTTCACTCTTAGAACTGTCGACAAGGAGGACATGGCCAGTGTCGAACACGCCGATCGTGTATGTGGTGGATGATGACGTTGGAGTTCGCAAAGCTCTCTCGTTTCTGCTGGTATCGGCTGGCCTGAACGTTCGTCTTTACGACTCCGCGAAATCGTTTCTCGACGAGGTTCAAGATCCAGGCCGATGCTGTATCGTTACAGATGTTCGGATGCCTGGCGTCGATGGTCTGGAGTTCATCCGGCGTCTCCACAGTCGCGGGCTCAATGTTCCGGTCGTCGTTATGACGGGTCATGCCGACATTCCTCTTGCCGTCGAGGCGATGAAAGCAGGTGCGATCGACTTCCTCGAGAAGCCCTTCCGGGAAGACCGGTTTCTGGAGGTCGTGCGCTTCGCTCTGGTATGCGACGAGAAGAGCGTCCGTAAGAACCAGGAACTGCTTCGGACGCAGGCTCGTCTGCAATCGCTGTCGCAACGGGAGCGCCAGGTGCTCGACGGCCTCGTTGCTGGAAAAGCCAACAAGATGATTGCCCATGAGCTGAACATCAGCATCCGCACCGTGGAAATCCACCGCTCCAATGTGATGTCGAAGATGGAAGCGAAAAGTCTCTCCGAGCTGATCCGCATGGCGCTGTTTCTCGAAGTCGCAACTGGAAACTAGATATCTGCGTCCGGATGAACACGGCAAGCGTCCATCGAGATCCTGGAATCAGCGCAGCGAACAGGCTCTCTCGTCATTGCCCGTTCTTCAGTCCGGTTCCGAATGTCCGGTCGTCGCACAGCAATCGCACTCAGCAAGGTTTTACGATAAGGCTTTGGTATCTGCATGCCTGAAGTTACACGCATTCTGCCGGTTCCTCGCGATCAGGCTGCAGAAGGTTCAGCAAATCCCGGCGACGACATCCAAGTCGTTGCAAATCATAATCGCTGGTCCCGCGCCGTTTATGAGTTCAGAGACGTTTCCAATGACGCGTGGTGCGAGCTCAACTTCCTCATTGCTTGGCATCAGGAAGAAACGAGCAGGGCCGTTCAGGATTTCGCAGCAGTCGGTTTTGATTTCCTGACCGAAGATGGATCGAGCATCGAGTTCGCTTATGTTCCAGGGTTATCAAGAAGCCAGATCGATCCTCACAGCTATCATGTAGCAGGACCAGCGTTCTATGATCGGTCCAGCGAGCATTCTCATTCAGCGCTCGTCGGATTTCGTTTCTTCATCCCAGCACCGGCAAAGCGTCTCACCGTCACGATACGCAGTTGGCGCAACTCGCATCCGTTTACGATCAGCAATCTTCGAATCGAGCAAAAGGCTCAGTCGGCATCTGACAATCAGGAAGCAAATAGCGAAGCTCCTGTCGGCGGCTCGACCGTCCCGGCGTCACGTCGTCCATGGTGGGGCTTAAGCACGACGCCGCGCTGGCAAAGATATGGAATCGTTCCGGGTCACCCGCTTTTCGTGCGGGGGCAACTCGTCAACCATGGCCCGGAAGGCGACGGCGCTCTGGCGCGTGTCGTTTTCCGGGACGCACAGGGGAATGAGTTGAAACCGCCCTACGAGGGAGTTTCATCGTCTTCCATCATTGATGCCTATATCGACATTCCGGTCCATCGGCAGACGAGGCGTTTTACGCTTGAGCTGAATCCTCCTGCTGGAGCGGCCTTGGTCGAACTCGGCTTCCAAGCTTGGAGGGATGAGGCTGCGATCAGCCTCGTAACACCTCTTGAAGTTACAGCAGGTGAAGACCTTCTTCTTGAGAACATTCTTGAGGAAGACAGGTCCGATCCACTCGACTTCCTCGAGGCGGTGCGCAACCGCCTTGGAGGCCTCCCTGGCTTGGAGACCCGCAAAGCGCCCGTGGGGCCAGTCGATTGGTTTGGCGATGCGGAGCGCCTGACCTCGCCAATGACTTTTCACGATCGTCTCAAGGCTGTGCAGCACGGCGAAGAGCCGACGATCATCGACAATCGCCTCGCTCTCGGGGGCCAGGAGCCGTGGCCCATCCCCGACGTTTTCGAGTGGACGGAAGATCCTTATCATTCCTCATCGTGGCGCCTGGAGTTTCAGTCGCTTTCGTGGCTCCTCGATCTTGCCAGGAGTCCGGCAGCGGGTGGATCGACAAGGGGGGTGGATCTCGCACTTGCATGGATACAGTCGAATCCCTGGGGGCATTCGCGAGACCCGTTGAGCACCTATCCCCTCTCGATGGCAACTCGGGCTGAGGTATTCTTGCGGCTGGTCGCATTGGCCCCGGAATCCCGCCGCCGCAAAGGTGACAGGCGACAGAACATTCTCCTCGCAGAAACCATGAGATATGGCTTCGCCCTTTCGGAGATCCTGAGCCAGAACATTTTCCCGGCATCGGATACTCAGCTGCGGACGGCCTGTGCATTGCTTGCCATCGCCGAGGCAACTCCCCTCTTCCCGATGGCTTCATACTGGAAGTCCGTCGCACTTTCACAGCTCCGCAGCGGATTCGATCAACTGATCAACCATGATGGATCATCGATCGAGCAGTCGCTTCATAACCGGCTCGAGATCATGTCTGCCGGATTGCTTCTGGTCGAGAGTCTAAGAAAAATTCCAGAAGGCAAGGAGTTCCAGGACAGCCTTGAAGCCCGATTGAAGCGCGGTCTTAGAACCATCGTCGGCATCACGGATCCGGCCGGCATGCTCCCTCCCCTCGGCGAAGCTCCTCGCGGCTACCATCACGCATCTTGGCTGCGTCGACTGATTTCCAAGTACGGACGATCGCTGCTCTCGGACCCGGAATTGGCAGCAGAGTTATCCTACCCGCCAGGTCCACGGATCTTTGTCGCGGAGGCGGACGGCGTCGTCGTCTTCAGAAATTACGAGCACAAGCCACACTGGAGCTACCTTTGCGCATCATTCGGCGAGCAACGCCACGAGAATGGTCACTTCGATTGCTCGTCCTTTGTCTATGCCGCCCGCGGCGTGCGATGGATTACGGACCCCGGTGGCTCAAGTCACAATCACGCAGGTCCAACACGCCACTACCTCGTGTCGCCGGCAGCTCACAACATCGCAATCCCGGAAGGCTGCAACCAGTCCTCCGGACATGGTTGGGTCGAGTCCAGAACAACATTCGACAACGTGAATGTCATCCGAATCGGTACGAATGTGTTTGGACCAAGGTTCGAGCATACCCGGACCATTATGTGCCTGGATAACCTCGATGCGGTGGCTATCTTCGACCGCTTCCGCAGCTCTGGGGAGAACCTGTCGTTTGACGGGCATTTTCACTTTGCAGAAGGAATCGCGGTTGCACTCGCGAATGCAAACCTGGCGATCGGCTTTCGCGACAAGAGCCGGCTGCGCATGATCCCGCACGAAATCACAGGTCAGCACAGTGGAATGAGGATCCAGAATGGCTGCAACGATCGCCCGAGTTCTCTGCAGGGTTTCCTTTCGCATCCGTCGGGAGGACTTCAACCAGCCAATGTCCTCACCTACAAATTCTCCGGCTCCGGCGAGGTCTGCGGAGGGATGATCCTTACCATCAGCGACCAGGGGCTTCGCCGAATCCTGGATCTGTTGGCTGAGCAGGAAGTCCGCAGCTTGCTCGCGTGACCCTGTGAGGCATGAGGCCAGGCAACCTCTTCATTGCCTCAGTCGCCGAACACCATAGGGCAGCTGGCAATGCCCGGGCTTTGGTGCCCGGGCATCGACCGAGGAACGAGGCTTCGACTAATCGAAGAGTGCGTCGATGGCATCCTGAGACGTCACACCCTTGTCAGTCGCGAGTGCGGGACCGTTCAGTAGAGCTGCCTCTCCCTTTCGGTTCGAGTCGTCTATGGTTTCGACATCCTTGAAGCTTTCGAGACCACCCCAGATGTCAATCATGTGATGGACGCGCTCTTCCACGAATCGCATCGCATTTACGACCTTGCTGATGCGTTGGCCGGTTATGTCCTGGAAATTGCAAGCCTCGAAGATGCTGATGACATGATCCAGGATTTCGCGAGCAATCTCCTGATCGCCGCCACTCAGGCGCGATGACAGGTTGCTGGACAGATCGTCGATTTTCTCGGCGGCCGCGAGAATTGAGTTGGTTGCAGTCTCAGTGCCGAGGACGATCGCACCGAGTTCGTCTGTCACCCTGTTGATCTCTTGGCCTTGTGCACCGGCATAGCGAAGAGTCGCGATTTCCCTCTTGGTACGGTTGATGGCCTCATAGATGGAGTCGAGTTCCACCTTCAGGCGAAGAGCCTCCTGCATGTCCCGCCGATGCTCCTCAAGCAGCGAGGCGGAAATGTCGCGTGCTGGAACGATCGACTCCCTGATCGTGCCGAGCAAACTCATGATTTCGGAATGCCGCTCGTGTACTCCCTCATCGTGAGGCAGCGCACCCATGCTCGCTTCGATACGATAGCTCTTATGTAACTTCATGGCCTTGCTCGTGATCACTTATCCGCCGAACACGGCGCTGATCTTCGTCCGCAGCGTATCCGCGTTGAACGGCTTGACGATGTAATTGTTGACGCCCGCCTTTTTCGCGGCGACGACGTTCTCGGTCTTCGCCTCGGCAGTGACCATGATAAATGGCAACGAGCTTAGCTCTGCATCGGACCGCACCTGTTGAAGCAGTTCGTAGCCCGTCATGGGGGCCATGTTCCAATCCGAGATGACGAGCCCGTATTTCTTGACCCTCAGCTTTTCGAGAGCAGCCTGCCCGTCTGAGGCGTCGTCCACATCGTTGAAACCGATCTGCTTGAGAAGGTTCCGGAGAATTCTGACCATCGTCTGGTAATCGTCGACGACAAGGACAGGAGTAGAAAGGTCGAGACTCACGATATTACATCCTTAGAAAGCGCAGAGACGCGATAGGGTCCCGAAACCGCTCATGCAGCTTCCCGCTCGGTTTCGAACGCCAGAACAGCATCAACATCCAGAACAATCAGGAGCTTGTCGTGCAGCTGATGAACTCCCTGCGATAGACCGACCCAGCCCCGGTCCATGTGAACAGGATTGGGCTGCATCTCGTCTGGATCGAGCTTAAGAACCTCGCCGACCTCGTCCACAAGGAGGCCGTAAGCCTCTCCATGGTTTTCGAGCCCGACCGCCATGCGCCGTTCAACTCCGGTCGAGTCTCCCAGGCCGAGGCGTCGGCGGAGAGAAACCGCAGTCACGACGCGGCCGCGCAGGTTCAAAAGACCTGCGATCTCGCCGGGAGCCAACGGAACAGTCGTCATTTCGCTGACGACGAAAACATCGTGAACACGGCTTATCGGCAGGCCGAGCAGCTGCCCAGCGACCGTGACCGTCACGAATTCCATCTGCTTGGAGGTACTCTTGATTGCACCGGATGCAATTGGGTCAATCGGT
This sequence comes from Microvirga sp. HBU67558, assembly GCF_018069605.1. NCBI lineage: Bacteria > Pseudomonadati > Pseudomonadota > Alphaproteobacteria > Hyphomicrobiales > Methylobacteriaceae > Microvirga > Microvirga sp. HBU67558. The sequence goes on from NZ_JAGPUP010000563.1 coordinate 181,213, forward strand.
TTCATTCTTATGCAGCCTCTTCAAGCGACGCGTTCAGCTCTGCCAGGGCGGAGAGAAGTCCCCGCCTGTCGATTTTCGAAACGATCTCCGAAATGCGCAGTTTCCTCGCCAGGGCGATCTGCTGCGCGTCAGGTTTGACAGTCATCCCGATGACAGGGGTCGAACTGTGATGCGGATCGGCTCGCAGCGAAGCAACCAATGCAAAACCTGAGTGTCCGGAGAGCTCCAGATCGGTCACGATCACATCGACCTGCAACCCGTTCGATAGGAGGCGAACTGCCTCCTGGGCCGTCGAGGCCGTTTGAACCCTGTAGCCTGACGCCTTGAGGACCGGGACAAGCATGTCACGGAAGAACGTCGAGCTGTCGACGAGGAGCAGGGATTTGTCAGGTCCGCCGCGCCGGTCTTTACGGGCCCACGTTTCAAGCACCATCGGGAGGTAATGTGCAATGTTGACGATCTCGGTCGTACGACCACGGACGACAGCGGATCCAACCAGGTCGGACCGCTCAGCAAGCAGTTCCACGTCAAGTTTATCTTCGACGATGTCCACGATCTCGGCGACAGCCAAGCCCATAGAGACCTCGCCATCGGAGAAGACCAGCAGAGATTGCATCCCCTGTCGTTTGATGGCCAGCTCATCATCGCACGAGACCAGCGGCATCAAACGCCCGCGATACTGGACGACCGGGCGCCCGCTGGACCACTCGATGGTCGAGGCGTCAATTTCCTCCAGACGGGTTACGAGAGAGAGCGGAACCGCCTTGAGGCTTTCTCCACCGCCGCGGAAGACAAGCAGACTTGTCAATTCATCCGCCGCCGCGATCGTTTGCTCGAGTCCGGCATCGCTCTGGAACTCATTGCTGTCGGCGCCCGAGCCGACCATCCGTGCGAGACCGTTTGGATCGATGATGAGAACGACGGCGCCATCGCCCAGGATGGTGTTGCCGGAGAAGAGCTGGATATGCCGCAACTTGGACGACATCGGCTTTACGACGATCTCTTCAGTATGGAAGACACCATCGACAAGGATGCCAAAGCGCTGATGGGCGACCTGCGTCACGACGACGAAGCCGTTATTGACGTCCTCGTTTCCGGACAGGCCCATGACCTTCGAGAGCGGAACGATCGGCAAGAGCCGGTCCCGCAGGCGGAGGATCGGAGTCCCGTTGATGCGTTCGATCGAGTGCTCGGACGACGGCGATACTCTGACGAGCTCGGAGACGGCAACCTGGGGGATTGCGAAGCGCTGGTCCTTCGATGCCACGATGAGCGCCGCGACGATGGCCAGAGTTAGCGGAATTTTGATCGTGAATGTTGTCCCGCGTCCCTGCTCGGAACGGATATCGACGGTGCCGCCAATCAGCTCGATGTTCGTCTTGACGACGTCCATGCCAACGCCGCGTCCCGACACAGAGGTGACTTTCGCCGCTGTCGAGAAGCCAGGATGGAAGATGAACTTGGCCACTTGAGCATCGCTCATGCGCTCCACTTCGGAATCGCCGGCGATGCCTCGTTCAACAGCCTTCTTCCGGATGGCGGCAAAGTTCAGGCCCTTGCCGTCATCGGAAATTTCGATCGTGATTGACCCGCCCTCGTGATAGGCATTGAGGCGGATCGTTCCCTTCTCAGGCTTTCCGGCAACTTTTCGATCCGCCGGGCTCTCGATGCCGTGGTCGGCCGAATTGCGGACCATATGGGTGAGAGGATCTTTGATGACCTCGAGCACCTGCCGATCGAGCTCGGTGTCAGCCCCCTGCATCACGAGCTCGATCTTCTTCGAAAGTTCGTTCGAGAGGTCGCGAACGACTCGGGGAAGCTTCTGCCACGCATTGCCGATGGGCTGCATCCGGGTCTTCATGACCCCGTCCTGCAGCTCCGCCGTCACCTGAGACAAACGCTGCAAGGGTACCTTGTATCCGTGGTCCTCGGAGCTTCTCCTGGCAATCTCGAGCAACTGGTTCCGGGTCAGAACGAGCTCTGACACCATGGTCATCAAATGCTCGAGCGTATCCACGTTCACGCGGATGGTTTGAACCTTCCCGGCGATGCTCTCGGCTCCGTCGCCGGCGTCCGACGCATCTGAATTCTTCTTGGGCGCCTGTGCCGGACGCTGGGTCGCTGCGGCTTCCGCTTTCGGCGCGATGGCGACGGGCTTGTCGATGACAAGGGGAGCCGGGCCAGGCGCCTCTCGGAAGGCCCGTTCAAGTTCGTCGAGCGAGACCTCGCCGTGCTTCAGGGGACGTTCCAGCACCTGATAGGTCAGCGTGCCGGAGGTTGAGTCTTTCTCCGGACCGGGCGCCTCCTGGAAGGCCCGCTCGAGCTCGTCCAGCGAGACCTCTCCGGGCTTCAGCTCGCGCTCCAGAACCTGATAGACCAATTGTCCGGACGATTGTGGCGAGGGCGCCTGTGCGACAGGTGCAGGAGCGGGTGCTTCCTGTGATGCCATCTTGTCCAGCATCTCGATCAGGTCGCCGTCGGATCCTTCGGGCTCCGAGCCCTGCCGCTCGAGTTCACCCAGGATCTCTTTGATCCGATCGAGGGTTGCGAGGATGAGCGAGACGGCAGGCGTTGTAACCGGCATGCCGTCCCGGAATTTGCCCATAAGGGTCTCAGCCGCATGTGCAAGAGCTTCAAGGCGCGGCAGGCCGAGGAAACCGCAGGTTCCCTTGATGGTATGAACCAGCCGGAAAATGTTGCTGAGAATCGCCTCGTTATTGGGGTCTTGCTCGAATCGGACCATCTCCACGTCGACCGTCTCGAGGTGCTCGTTGGTCTCGGTTAGAAACTCAAGAAGAAGGTCGTCCATTGCCGTATCTCAACTCTTGTTACGCGAACTGACGGGCACAATCATCGAGCCCCTCACGATGGATGAATTCTGCGGCCTTTACGCCGGCAATAAAGCGCTGAACCTCATGTCCATGCTTGGAGTTCGAAGGGCGGCATTCTGAGCCGCACTCAAGAGCTGGGAGTTGCCCAGCCGGTGTGAGAATGCCCTTGGATGGGAATCGCCAAAACTTGCGCCGTCATACCCTGCCCCGATACGCCCTGTTCACTACGCCAGAGTTGTGCTGATGTTCTTGTCGGCGCAGGTCTGGGGCGGTCCGGCGACCTCATGGGTCAAGAACAGCGATCCAGAGCAGCTCCCATATCATTGCAGCTTTACTCATGACGTTGAGGAAGAATAAGTCCTCGTTTCCTGCAATAAAGTTAACGCCAGCGAGGCAAATCGACTTTATTTCAGGGCCCACGTCAAACGTCCGGATCCGCTGTATTGCAATGTTCAGCAGCTCCGGCGCATCGTTCGCTTGAAAGTCCCGTTGCGAGCCCAAGCTCCGTACCTTCCATCCGCTACGTCCGCCGAGCAGCGATCCACGATCGAAAGATTTTGCAGCAGACTCTCATCGCAGCAGCATGGCAACAACAAAGCAAACCCCGCGAGGGTATGAGCCTCGCGGGGTTTGCTGCAATCATGTCATTTCAGGAATTTCGCCCGCCTGTGGTTCGATCCGTCGGGCCACAGGAAGGAGCCACCGGCGAACAGAACTATGAAGCTGCGCCCACGTAAGAATAGCCGATATACCGCTTGGCATCGATAGGGTCATATCCGAGACGCTGCCGGAGCTTCTTCCGCAACTTGCTGATATGCCCTTCTACGACGCTGTCCTCCACGTCGTCACTGTAGATCCCGTAGACTGCATCGAAGATCTGCTTCTTGGTCAGACGATGTCCCCTCTTGCGGACCAGGTATTCAAGGATATGCCGCTCGCGGCGCGGAAGCGCCAGGGGCATACCGTCGACCTCCGGATCGCGACCATCGAAGAAGACCTTCAAACGGTCGGCGTCGTTGTGCGTCTTCTTTCCGACACCCGCATTGACCCGACGCCACACGGCCTCCGAGCGAGCGAGAATCTCGCGAACGTGGACAGGTTTGCGGACCACGTCGTCGAATTTGGCCGTGAAGAGTTCCAGAGTCTCCTCAAGGGATCGAACGTCACTCAAAGCGATAATGGGGGCTTTGGAATAGCGGCGAATGCTTTCGGCAGAGTGGACTCGCTCTTCGAAGGTTCCAAGGACGAAACCTTGAATGGCTTCGAGATCGGCGTCTGATGCCGATTCCAGCCAGTCGTTGAATTCGTTAGCATACAAGCCAAGGGAGGATATGCCTTCGCGCTTGAAGCTTGCAACATATCCGGACGTAACCATCTGCCGGTCATCGACGACGATATACATTTTGATCTGCCCCGCCTTAATAATTAAGTGCGTTCTTCACATTTTTACTTTTCGCCATGGAAAGTTTTACTTCTAAGATCCACATTCTTCGGCGATGTGGAGAATGTATATTTTGCCCCGATGACGGACAATACGTAAATAATGGGAGAGCCCCCGAGGTTATGGTTAATGCCGTTTAACAAACCTTAAGCAGCTCTTAAGGGACGGTTTTGCGAGGGTCAGGGGCAGCGGCCTCTTTGAATCGCAGCATCAACAGGCTGACAAGTCAGGGCTTTTTACCGTTCCGATGTTTCAGAATTGCAGTCGCTGGCGTAGGCTAGCCGCTAATGACATAAAATTACTACGTAGTTTCCGCAGCTTTTCTCTACGTGGGACCACGTATTCGCCCATCCTATTCGATGGCGGGCGCCCACCGTTCGAGGCGAATCCATTGACGTTCAGCCCCGGTCGCGGATGGTTTCTGCTCATCGGGATCTTGAACCGGAGCTCACCCTTGGATTGATCCCGCATCGCGTCGTACCCGATGAAGATTGCGCGGAGCAGACCTCCCCTCACGCATGTGCCGTTGGACTTGCGTCCCGGACCTGAGCCAGCGGAGCCAAGGCGCACGCTGAGTGATCAGCCGCAGATCTGCGCATGTCCTGTTAACCATAAATGCGAGGGAGCTTTCGCCGCTTCTTGACCTCGACTGGACCGGGCCGCTATCCCAGGGTTGAGTATAGTTCAATTTATTGCGGACAGTACCGCCGTCAGCACTATGGCAGGCCTGATTGATGGCCGGCATGACGCTTTGCCATTTTACCGGTTGCGAGCCCGGATGTTCTATCAGCAGCAGATCGAGATTTGCTCGAGGCATGATGCCATTCTGCTGTGTCGGTTGGAATCCGACATCTCCTGAGCAACTCGGGCGCTTCGGCGCGGGCAGTTTTAGAATGGTAGAATGTCCTGGTCTTCGCGACGTACCTCAGTGGAAAGAGGTCGACCGCCTTGCTGCCCTTTATCAATTCGACATCCTTGATACGGAAGCGGAGCTCGAATTCGACAGCATCGCAAAAGTTGCAGCACAGATCTGTGAGACGGAAACTGCCTTCATTTCTTTCCTGGATGAGCACAGGCAGTGGTTCAAGGCGCGGATCGGCCTCGAGATCTCCGAGACACCCCGCGAGATTTCGATATGCAATCATGCAATCCTGCACCCAGGGGTGTTTGTTGTTGCAGACCTCGCAACCGACCCTCAATTTCGAAACCATCCGTTGGCCGAGGAATGCTCCAAGTTCTCGTTCTACGCCGGGGCACCTCTGAAAACGAAGGATGGCCTTCCACTGGGGATGCTGTGCGTCCTTGCCCACGAACCACGTCCGCAGGGATTGAACGAACAACAGAAGCACGCATTGACGGCCCTCGCAGGTGCGGTGATGTGTCAACTGGAGTTGAAGCTCGCCAACAGGGCGGCCGCTGATCGCGAGGAGTTTACGCGGCGCCTGTTGGCCAGCTCCGACGACTGCATAAAGGTCTTCGATCTCAGAGGAGACCTCCGCTTCATGAGCCAAAGCGGTTTGCGCGCGATGGATGTGGCGGATTTCGGTACGATTGAGGGTCGCAATTGGGCTGATCTTTGGAGCGGTGTCGCTGGAAGAGACGCGTGTGAAGCGCTCGAGCATGCGAAATCGGGCGGGACAGGGCGTTTCCAAGGCCCTTGTGCAACCGCGGCAGGGGGGCAGAAATGGTGGGACGTGGTGGTCACTCCCATCATGGGGCGCGACGGGCGTCCACAAGCATATCTGTGCATCTCCCGTGACATGACAGAGTTCCGACGAGCCGAGCAGAGCCTGCGGAAAAGCGAGAAGCGTCTTCGTACGCTCATTGACGTCATGCCGCTTTCCTTTACTTCACCGCAGGTGGTCTGGTTCAGCGATCCCGATGGGGAACTCACGTACTGCAACGACGTTTGGCATGAATATGCGGGGGCTGGGCCGAACTCCACGCCAAAAGGCTGGTTTACGGTGATCCACCCTCTCCATCGCGAGCGGGCTTCCGAGATGTGGGCCGGAGCCCTTCGCGGCGGCCAATCCTTCGAACTGGAGTTGCCGCTTCGACGCGCGTCGGATGGGATGCATCGCTGGTTCATTATCCGGGGGCAACCGCTCAAGAATGAGCACGGCAAGGTTGAACAATGGTTCGGCATTGCCATGGACATCCACGAGCGTAAGCAGTCCGAGCAGGCTCTGGGGGAAAGTGAAGAACGTTTGCGGCTCGCCTTGAAGGCCGCGCATATGATTGCGTGGGAGTTCAATCCGCAGACAGGCACCACGACGCGGTCCGAGAACGCGCTTGCACTTCTGGGCGTCACGCCTGGAACTGACAGAACCTTCATGACAGGAATCCATCCGGACGACCATCAGAGGGTCGAGGATTTCCTTCAACGGATACAGATCCGCGGTTCCGACGCCGTGGAGTGCCGCTACGTATTGCCTAACGGCGAGTTTCGGTGGCTTCGAGCGCGGGCCGAGAGGGCTGGGACTGACCGGATCGTAGGCGTCACGTTCGATATCAGCGAGCAAAAGGAAGCAGAAGAAGAAATCTGGCGCTCGGCCAATCATGACGCCCTTACGGGTCTTCCCAACCGCAATCTCTTCCAACGCCGGCTTGAGGCCGCCCTGGCGGCCGCCCAGCAAGGCGGAACGAGCGTCAGCCTCCTGTTGATCGATCTGGATGATTTCAAGGACATCAATGACACACTTGGCCATGATGCGGGTGATGCGCTGCTGCAGGAGACGGCACGCCGTCTCTCAGCCATGGTTCGCGCTTGTGACACCGTGGCTCGGATCGGCGGAGATGAGTTCGCGGTACTTGTCGTCGATCCGCTCAAGCTCGAGAACGCCGCGCGTTTGGGTACGCTCATTGCGGACATGCTACGCCAGCCGTTCACTTACCGGAAGCGGACCCTCCTCAGTCGGGTAAGCATTGGCATCGCGGCTTTTCCAGATCACGATGGAACGCCGACGGAACTGGTCAAAGATGCGGACATTGCCATGTACCAGGCAAAATCTCAGGGACGCAACAGAGTCGTCACGTACTCGCCAGACATGCGGAGAGTTCTCGAACAGCGCGTCTCTTTAGGGCGAGGAATGCGAGAGGCGGTCGAGAACGATCAGATCATTCCATTCTACCAGCCGAAAGTTAGCCTCTCGACGGGGGAGATCGTAGGTCTCGAAGCCCTGGCGCGCTGGCAGCATCCAACGAAGGGCATTCTGACTCCCAGCTTCTTCGGAGCCGTCTTCGAGGATCATGAAACGGCGATTTCCATCGGCAAGCTTCTGATTTCGAAGATTGCAGCGGATGTGCGTCAGTGGCTTGATCAGGACCTCCCTTTCGGCCGCGTCGCGCTTAATCTGTCGCCGGCTGAGTTCGGCCAGTCGGGGCTGGTCGACGGCATGTTGAGAACCTTCGACTGGCTTAAAATTCCGCCCAATGTCTTCGAGGTCGAAGTCACGGAGACCGTGCTCCTTGGGAGAAACTCCAGCAACGTCGCCTCGGCTCTGGCACAGTTCCGTGAACACGGTATCCAGATTGCGCTCGACGATTTTGGAACCGGCTACGCCTCGTTAACGCACCTGAAGCAGTTCCCCGTCGATCATATCAAGATCGACAGAAGTTTCGTACGGGATCTCGAGCATGATTCCGACGATGACGCGATCACAGCGGCCGTCATTGGTCTCGGCAGAAGTCTGCAACTGCAGGTGACCGCAGAAGGCGTGGAAACGCATGGCCAAGCCCGGCGCCTGCGTGACCTCGGATGTGATCATGCGCAGGGCTACCTCTATGCGAAGCCGATGGCGGGCTCGCAGGTCCCTGATCTATTGATGCGGTGGGACGGAATGCTCATAAGGCCCCGATCTGAGAGAAACATGGAGCTCCTGAGCCGCTAGGAGCATACGACAGTGCGGTATGGCACGTCGGGCGGCAACGCAGCACAATCGACCGCGTGGGCTGTGAGGCGCTGGTGGGAGACGTCGTTGACGTGGCCTGCAGCCGGGCAGAGACTATCGTCATCCTTGGCCGTTTGAGGCTCCCCGAGCCATTTCCGGTTCGCGAGGAACCGGCGGGGCTTACTTATGTTATTCCTCGTATTGCCCAAGCCGGCCTATCAATAGGACTGCCCCGTCGCGAGGTTGTTTGGCAGAGGAGTAGGCGTATGGCGGTCTCTGGACACAAGCAGTCGTTGCGTGATTGTCGAATCCTCGTGGTCGAGGACGAGTATTTCCTCGCTGAGGATATGGCCCAGGCTTTGGAGAAATTGGGCGCCACGATCATCGGGCCTGCATCGGACCGCGAGAAAGCTCTCGCCCTGCTCTCGTCGTCGGAGCAAGTTGATGCGGCCGTGCTCGACATCAACCTGCGTGGGGCGACGGCCTTCCCAGTCGCCGACGCCTTGCTCGAACATGGGATCCCTTTCGTGTTTGCGACGGGTTATGCACCTGCCTCCGTCCCGCGGGCTTACTCGGCCGTCCCGTGCTGGGAAAAGCCATTCAACCCGAACGACTTGGCTCAAGCTCTGCCACAAATCGTCAGAGGTGTACGCTGACCTTCAGGTCTGGTGAGGGTGGCCATAAGGGCAATTCGATCAAACCTGTCGATACCTTCATGCTGAGATCGGCTTCGCTCCCGGCTTCGTGCTAGTGTGCAGAGGCAGGCGAGGAATTGTTCGAATGAGCGCTACCATTGCGAGCCCCTATCTGCGGGCTCAAGTGTCCGATAGAGGCGCCGAGCTTGTGCGGCTCCAGGACGAGCAGGGGCGAGACCTCCTGTGGGACGGCGATCCTGCGTTCTGGACCGGGCGCTCGCCACTTCTGTTTCCCATCGTCGGACGTGTGAGGAATGACCGGATCCAGGTCGACGGCTCCGACTATGAGCTGCCAAAGCACGGCTTTGCACGAGGATCCCAATTCGAGCTCAAGGAGTCCGAAGCATCCCGGTGCCGGTTCCGCCTGTGCTCCGACGAGGCTACGCTTCGGCAGTATCCGTTTCCCTTTCAACTCGATGTTTCCTATAAAATCGATGGGACGACGCTGACGGTCACGGCTTCGGTAACGAATTCCGGCTCTGCTGCCATGCCGGTCTCGCTTGGATTTCACCCCGCCTTTCGCTGGCCGCTGCCGTTTGGGGCACCACGGGAGGCCCATGCAGTTCGTTTCGAGTACGAAGAAACCGCTCCAATTCGCCGGCCGGTCGACGGTTTGATCAGCCGCAAAGCCGAGATGAGCCCCGTGCGTGATGGGATCCTCTTATTGAACGATAACTTGTTCGAGACAGATGCTCTCGTCTTCGACCAGCTCGAAAGCAGATCCGTCGTCTATGGAGCGCCACGTGGCGGATCGATCCGTGTCGACTTTCCAGGAATGCCGCATCTGGGCATCTGGACCAAGCCTGGAGCCGGCTTCATCTGCATCGAGCCTTGGCAGGGGCATGCGGATCCGGAAGGCTTCGATGGTGAATTGTCCGCTAAGCCAGGCATTGTTCTCGTTCAGCCCGGCGGAACGCGTGACTTCGCCATGGGCATCACGGTCCGCCACGTGGGAATTTGACCCAGTCGCCGGAGATCTTCAACCTGCGCGTTGGCTGCTCCGTTACTGGCGCGGCCTACTGGCTCGTCACGAGTTCGCGGATGTGCTGAACCACATCTTCGCTGGAATACGGCTTTGGGACGAACCGGCCGTCGTCGGGGATCTGCTCGGCGGTAGGCTTGTGATAGGCGGACGAGATCAGGAGCGAGATGTGCGGCCACCGCTGCTGAACATTCTCGGCCAGATCAAGACCGTTCATGGATCCCGGCATGTCGATATCAGTGAATAGCACCTGTACTTCGTTAGAACAGGTTTCCAGGACCGCGAGGGCCACATCCGCATTGGCCGCTTCCAGCACGTGAAAACCGGCATCCTCTAAATCGCCGGCCGCCGCCATCCGCACGAGGAGTTCATCCTCGACTAGCAGAACAACCGGAGTGTCGTCTGAATATTTGTTCATCATGAGCCATGGAACGAAACTAACCTATGTTAGTTCCTACTGCTCAGGTAGCTTTTTTGAGCGGGGATCCGGGTCATGGCATCGCACAGGTTCAAGGTCGGAGATCAGGTGCGAATGGTCAAGTTTGCCAGCACCAATACCGTGGAGGCCTTCCTCAATATGGTCGCGACCATCGATGTCGTCCAGCCCCAGGACACCTGGGAAGTGATCCGACTTCTCCCTGCTGACAGCAACGGCTTTCAGTATCACATCAAGGGCAATCAGCAGGGCCCGGAGCGCCTCGTGCGTGAAGAACAGCTTCAGCCCGCCTGACGAACCCATTTGAGGGAAGCACCGTCCGACGGCAGGACAATTGGCGGTGCTCCCTTACAGATCCCTAGCAGCAGCGAGCTCAGCCTGCCTTGCGGACAGGGGTTTCCTCTGCTTGATCGACCATGGGCTGCGTCCGAGAGCGGAAATCGTGCAGCTCCTGCCGTATCGTTTCAAGAACCGGATTGAAGGCCGGCCCGTGCTCCTTCGCGATATCAACCAGAACATCGATCGCCCGAAGCAGACGCTCCTCTGTCACTGGCTCCCATTTGCGTCCTGACCACTCGTCCATTTCAGACCCTCCTCGTGGATCGAGGGAGACACTGGTCCAGAGAGTCTTGCATCCGGGTTAAAGCGTACGATCAAAAGGGCTGGGCAAAACCGACGAACCGGGTTCCCGCTTCTTCAATGCAGATCAACACCAAAACCTTATGGCGGACAGTCCAGGATCGTCTCCACACAATAAGTGTGTGGAACCACTGAGTAATTCGGAAGGTTTACGGTTGAACCAGGCCGTTTGGCCTGCACCCGACAACCGAGGCAGTGTCGACTATGGCGAACAATCCGGCAATCCAGCCACCTGGAGGGAGGCAGTCCTCCTCATCCTCGACTGTCACGACCATGTGGGCCGTGGTGCTCGGATGGGCTCTCGTCCGCCTCGTCGTCGGAGGGGATCGCGTGGATCCTGTCCAGACAGGACGATCGTCATCGCAACCGGCATCGACCCGGCGTCAGGGCCGACAGACCGATTCAGATTTGGGCGAGAAGCAGCATGCCCCGCCGCAAGCCGCTGCCGAGAAGGGGCGCGGGCGGAGCGCCGACACGCCAACGGAGATCCCGGCCCAGGGATGGAAGGACATCCTGTGGCGCACCTATGAAGAGTTCAACAAAGACCGCATCATGTCGGTTGCAGCCGGCGTCACCTACTATGCCCTGCTGGCGCTGTTTCCGGCGATCGCAGCCCTCGTCTCCATCTACGGCCTCTTCGCCGACCCGGCCACGATCCAGGATCATCTGAACACCCTGTCGGGCGTGTTGCCCAGTGGCGCTCTCGACATCATCCGCGAACAGGTCACCCGTATCGCTTCCAAGGGAGGCGGTGCCCTCGGGTTCGGTTTCATCTTCGGCCTTGGATTGTCCTTGTGGAGCGCGAATGCCGGTATGAAGGCCATCTTCGACGCCCTCAACATCGTCTATGGCGAGGACGAGAAGAGAAGCTTCGTCAAACTGAACCTGCTGTCTCTATCCTTCACGTTGGGAGCGATTGTCTTCATTCTTGTTGCTCTCACCGGAATTATCATCCTGCCGATCCTGCTCAACTTCATCGGACTGGGCTCAGGAGCCGAATGGCTGGTATCGCTTGCGCGCTGGCCGATCCTGCTGATCGGAGTCGTTCTAGGCCTTTCGCTGATCTACCGGTTCGGGCCGAGCCGCGACAAGGCCGAGTGGCGTTGGGTCACGCCCGGCGGGATCATCGCGGCCGTCCTGTGGCTTGCCGTCTCCATGCTGTTCTCATGGTATGTTGCAAATTTCGGAAGCTACAACGAGACTTATGGTTCACTCGGCGCCGTCATCGGCTTCATGACGTGGATCTGGTTGTCGACAATCGTCGTGCTGCTGGGTGCCGAGATCAATTCAGAGATGGAGCACCAGACGGCGAAGGATACAACCGAAGGCTCCGATCAGCCCATGGGAGTTCGTGGCGCACGGATGGCCGACACGATCGGTGCGGCGAAGAGCTGAGCACCGGAAAAACTATCAGAGAAGGCGCTCCCTCCCGGAGCGCCTTTTTTTGTGCCTATGCTCGGGGCGAGCTCTTCCGTCATCAATCCCAAACGAACAAGGGCGCGCCGTTCGTGATCCGGCGCGCCCTATGAGCCAGTGGTGTGTTTTACGAGATCTCAGACTTGTCCGGCCGAGATCGTACTTCCGACGGTTGACGTCTTGCGAGCCGCTGTTCCGTCTTCAGCCTGTTCGGCCGAGAACCAGGCAATCGTCGCTTTCAGGCCGGCGTCCAACGCTGTGCGTGGCGACCATCCGAGCAGATTCTTGGCCAGGGAAATGTCGGGACGCCGGCGGCGTGGATCATCGATCGGCAACGGCCGCGTAACAACGCGGGATGAGGAGCCGGTCATGGCCAGAACCTTCTCGGCCAGATCACCCACGGTGAGCTCGACCGGGTTACCGAGGTTGACTGCGCCCGGGAACGGGCCGTCATAGGCCATCAGGCGCAAGAATCCATCGACAAGGTCGGACACGTAGCAGAACGACCGTGTCTGGCTTCCGTCTCCGTAGACCGTGATATCATCGCCTGTAAGAGCCTGGCAGATGTAGTTGGACACGACGCGGCCATCGTCGGCGCGCATGCGTGGGCCATAGGTATTGAAGATCCGCGCCACACGAACGTCGGCCCGTCCCGCGCGGTCGAAATCGAAGGTCAGCGTCTCGGCAGCGCGCTTGCCTTCGTCATAGCATGCACGCGGCCCGGTCGGATTGACGTTTCCCCAATAGCTCTCCGTTTGCGGGTGCACCTCTGGATCGCCATAGATCTCGCTGGTCGAGGCGAGGAAGAACCGCGCCCCTGTCGCTTCAGCGAAGGTGAGAAGATTGTGCGTGCCCACAACGCTCGTCAGCATCGTGTGCTCCGGATCGGCCTGATAATGCGGAGGGGAGGCTGCACAGGCAAGGTTGAAGACTTCATCGATCTTCAGGCGCTTCGACCGCAGCCGGGACGGCAGAGGCTTGATGATATCGCTGTCGATGAGATCGAAGCGTGGCTCCCGCTCCAGATGGCGGATATTCTGCTTTCGTCCTGTTTGAAAGTTGTCAAGGACGGTCACATGAGCGCCTTCGCTGAGAAGGGCATCGCAGAGATGGGACCCGAGGAATCCGGCCCCACCGGCTACGAGAACATGCTTACCTGTGCCATTCTTCATGAGAACGCTCCTTCTCGGACCTTCAGAGGGCCTCAAGGTACAAACCTACTCTGCCCCAACCGCACAGCCTGGCATTTGTTCAATGCCCGGCTTGAATCTATTCATAGCATCAGGACTCAACTGCCAAAGCGAGCGGCCGTTCCTGATGTCGGCGCCGAAGGGCTTCGAAAAGATCCCGCTCCATCGATGCGGCACGGTGAGCCGATGTATGCTCCTCAAGGATGCGATGCCGTGCGCGACTTCCCAGGTCCTTTCTCTTATTGTCGGTCCAAGTCCCGAGAACCGTGAGAACATCGTCGGACCGGCGCGCCAGTACGATCTCCCGATCCGGTTCAAGAAGCGTCTCAATCCCATCCCAAACATCGGAAATGATCGGCGTTCCACAGGCTGCGGCCTCGAAAAGGCGAACGCTCGGGCTATAACCTGCCCTGATCATGTCGGCCCGCGTGACATTGAGAGTATAGCGGCTCCGCGCATAAAAGGCCGGGTGGTCGCTCGGAGGAATGTGGTCGATACGCTCAACGTTCTCCGGCCAATCGATGTCGGCCGGATATTGGGGACCTGCGACGACGAAACGAAGATGAGGCGCTCTCAGGGCTGGTTCGATCAGGAGCCGCTCAAGGGTCGGCTGCCGGTCTGGACTGTACGTCCCGAGATAGCTCAGATCCCAGCGCTTCTCCTCATCAAGGCTCGGATACGCCTCAGGATCAACCGAACAGTAAAGCGCCCGAGCGGCGGGCGAGCCATACCTCGCCATCAACAAGTCAAGCGTCGGCCCTCCGGTGAACGAGAAGTAGACGTCGTAGTCAGGGATCAGGCCTGGCGCGAGGTACTCGTAGTCGCCCCTCTCCAGTTTCGCGAGCGTGACGGGCGTGTCGATGTCATAGAACGCCACGACACCCTGGGCCGTTTGTTGGACGTACCGGCCGACCTCGACACCGTCCGGCACATAGGAGCCGACAAGGACGGCATCGGCCTCCTTGATCAAGTCCTGATAGCGCTTGAGATCCTCCAAGCTGGAATAGAACTCCAGCCGGCAGAAGTCAGGATCCTTCAGATCGCGATGAGAGGCATACCACGGCACGTCGCGCTCCAGGAACAGCACGTCATGATGTCGCGCTGCGAAAGCCCTCAACAAGGCGCGGAAGGTTGTCGCGTGGCCGTTCCCCCATGAGGAGGACAGACTCAGTCCCAGGACAACGACGCGGAGCTTGGTCACGCTACGCTCCTCTCGCGCTTCTGAGAGACTTCCTGGCGCAGAATGGCATCCACCTCGGCACCGCGGCGGGTATAGGTGTGCTCAGCCATGATCCGCGCCCTTGCCGCGGCGCCGATCGCGCGGGCACGCTCGGGCGTAAGGGCCTCGACATGGTCAGCGACATCTCTGCCGTCGCGGGCCACCAGCACTTCCTCTCCTTCTTTCAGGAACAGCTCCAGACCGATCCAGGCATCCGTGATCAGGCACGCCCCGGCTCCCGCAGCCTCGAAAACGCGGGTTGCGGGTGAATATCCCGTGCTTGCCATCGAGTCGCGGGCAATGTTGAGAACCGCCAGCGGACTCGTGTTGAAGGCGTTATGGTCACGCGTGTAGACATGGCCGATGTGACGGACGTTCGACGGCATTCCCTTTGTTTCCCAGCCATTGCCGCCAATCAGGAATTGACGGCCCGGCAGATGTGCGGCGGGCTCCAGAAAGAACTGCTCCACACGAGCCTCGCGATCGGGCAGACGATTGCCGAGGAAGGACAAGTCTGCCAGGAAGCGATCATCTGCCGGAACGGGATGATGGGTCGACGGATCGCAGGCATTATAGATCGGGATGCACCGGCGGGCGCCGAAGCCCTCATAGGCGCCGATCACCGGCGGGCCGCCGCCATAGGTCAGCACAAGATCAAGAGCCGGCATCGCGCGATGCAGCGGATGGTCAGGGCTCTCGCGCAACTCAGCGAGGGTTGCAGGCGCATCAACATCCCAGAAGATGCGGATCGCATCGGGACGAGACGCTGCAACGATCCCTTCCAGCAACTCGTTGTCGAAAACACCGACACCGGACGCCTTGACCACGACATCAGCCTTTGCCGCCTCCGACACGACTCCACGCATGGCCTCATCCGTCGCAGGATAGACTTTTACCTCCGCCCAATCCGGCGGCTCGATATCCCGATGCTTCTGACGGTCGAACGCATCCGGCTCGTAGAACGTGATGCTGTAGCCCCGGCGGGCGAGATCACTCAGGAGGCCGCGGTAATAGGTGGCGGCACCATTCCAATACGAAGACAGAAGACTGGAGCCGTAAAAGGCGATCTTCATGCGGACATCTCCATTGGCGTCGCAGCGCCATGATCTGCAAGAATGGAAAGGAGCTGTTCGGCCCGATGAGCACAGGAGTGGCGGCTACGAATGGCGTCGAGTCCATTCTCCACCAGGGACCTGCGCAGGTCGGAATCATGGAGAACCGCCCTCATATGGCGTTCCATCTGCGCGTCATTCTCGGCAACGAGAAAATCCGATCCGGGATTGAACAAGCCTTCGGAATCGTGCCAGGGCGCGGAGATCAGCGGAATCCCGCAGGCGAGAGCCTCAAAGACACGAATTGTCGGGATGCCCGGGAGCATCTCGACATAGAACCGCCGTGGTACGTGAACGGTCGCCACATGGCGCGAGAAGACTTCAGGAGCTCGAGCGTTCGGCAGCCAGCCACGATAGGTGACGCCATAGCGTGCCAGCGTGCGGAGCGCCTCGTCAGGATACCGCACGCCGTAGATTTCGAGAGGAAGACCAACCGCCTGCGCGGGGCGGAAGAGGAAGCTTTCGAGCTCCGCGCTTCGCTCGCCGTCACCCCAGTTACCGATCCACACCAGGCCATTCCGCTCCACTTCACGTGCAGGCGGGTGAAAGAGCCGGGTATCGGCAGCCTCGTGCCAGACGTGGACGCGATCACCCCAGCCCCAGCGTCGATAGACCTCCGCGAGAGTCTCTCCGAAAGCGAGAACGCCGTCATAGCCGTCAAGATCGAATTGGCGAATAGCGTCAGGATCGCTTACGGCCCTGTGGTGCGTGTCATGAAACAGGAGCGTGAACTGGCCACCCAGCCGGCGCACTTTTCCAATCGCTGCGACCAGCCACGGCTCGTTCCATTCATGAACGATGACCACGTCGGCGTCGGCAAGAGCTTCCTCGAGATTCAGGTCCGGGTTGAAGACTCTCGAGGACAGCTCAGGGTAGAGTCTACGATAAGCATCGAGCCCTGCATCTCCATGATCCTTCAGGAGGTTCTCGAGGCTCCAGGCTCCCCGCGGTTCGTACACGGCGACAGCATGCCCTCCATGAACGAGCTCTCGCAGGACGCCGCGCAGGAAATGCGCGTTGCCATGGTTCCAGCACGAGGCGAGGGAATGGGTAAAATACACGAACTTCATGCGGCAGCTCCCTCAAGGGGGGATCTCGAGGGCTTCGGTTCCAGGAGGAAACGATACGCGCTCAGAACCCCGGCGCTCATTGCCTCTATCGTGTAGGACTCAGAGCGCGCTCGTGCAGCGCTTCCCAGAGCGCGGCGGGTTTCCGGATCCCGAAGAAGGCGTTCGGTTGCCTCGACAACTGCGCTCTCATCATCTGGATCGACGAACAACGCGGCATCCTCCCACAATTCCCGGAACGTCGGTATGTCGGACAGGATCAAAGCGCATTCCATCTGGGCGGCTTCGAGAACGGCAAGGCCGAAGGGTTCATATCGTGCCGGCGAGACGAAGATCGGCTTGGCGCTCAGGTACCGGGTAACGTCCATATCGCTCAACTGGCCGAGCACTCTGGCGTGAACCGCCTGAGCTGTCGCACCATTTGGCCCTCGAACTGATCCTGCGGCGAGAACCGGTATGGGGAGACGGGATGCCAGGCGGTCGATACCGGCAAAATTCTTGCCCTCGTCCCAGAGGCGCCCAGCCGTGAAGACGAAATCGCCGTCGGGCATGCTCGCTGATAACGGCGCGAGTCGCCTGCCATTTCTGACGACGCTCGGGACCTGGGGGAGTTCATAGACCTTCGCTGTGGTGCGGGCGAATGCGAGGGTCGGCGCCAGGAGGCGGCCGGCAGACGCATAGCCTCTCCTGACGAGTTCCGTCCGCCATACGAACTCCTCCGGGAGGCGACCGCCTTTCACGGCCTGCCACCAGGTCGCAACGCAAGAGTGACACACTGCCACGACAGGAGCATCGAAGACCGCACGAGCGGCCAGCGCCGGCGAGTTGAGATGAATGAGATCCGGGCGAAGGCGCGCGGCAAGACGCGCAATCGCTTCGCCGGCCTCCTCGACCTCATGCGGAGCTTGAGCGGTCCAGTCCAGCGGGAGGCCTGTCATCACAAGCGTTGCGCCCATGGCTTCTGCCGCCACCTGCTGATCGGCGGACGGAGGAGGCCCGAGCACGGCGATCGTGGTTTTGACATCGTGTGCACGCAGACCATCACTGAGATCGAGCGCGTATTGCCAGACCCCGCCGACCGCGTCTGCTGTCATCAGCACATGCAGACCTGCTCCACCGTCAGGCCATGCCATGGCGTCTCTCGTTATCGCGCAACCCGCAAACAACATGGGCCCTCATGACAGGGCCTCGGCATTCTGAAGGGAAGAGGGCAGAGAATTCGAGCGGGCGAGCCCGCTCTCATTCTGCAGCCAGGCCGCCAATGCAGCCACGCCCTTGAGCCAGGAGATCGGCTGTTTCAGGCCGAGCTCCCGAGTGGCGAGGCGGGTATCCGAGACGTAGTAGCGCTGGTCTCCGGCACGCCAATCGGCGTAGATCGTCTCAACCGGGCGACCGATGACATCCTCGATGTGAGTGATGAGCTGACGCAGACTGATCGCGTTCGCCGTGCCTCCGCCGAGATTGAAAGCCCGCCCTTGAACCGCATCGATCCGCTTCCACGCCGAGGCGTAAGCGGCAACTGCATCGGAGACATCGAGCACGTCACGAACCTGGCAGCCGTCGCCATAAATCGTGATGGGTTCGCCTTGAAGAGCGCGGATCAGGAAATGGGCAACCCATCCCTGATCCTCCGTTCCCATCTGCCTCTGCCCGTAGATGCAGCTCATGCGCATAACGCAGGTCGGAATTCCAAAGGAGCGCGCATAATCCAGCACATACTGATCCGCCGCTCCCTTCGAGCACCCATACGGTGTATGGAAGTCGAGAGGCCGGCTTTCGCCGATTCCTGCATCCCGGACCGCAGGGCTACGCGGCTTGTAGGCGTCGTTCGTCTTCTCCAACTCCACATCGGCAAGGTCCCCATAGACCTTGTTCGTTGACGCGAAGATCAACGGCACCCGATCGCCGCGTTGCCTGAGCGCATCAAGCACGTTCAGGGTTCCGCGAATATTGATTTCGAAGTCCGCGCGAGGGTCCGTCAGGCTGGTCGTCACGGCAACCTGGGCGGCCATGTGGAACACGGCCTGAGCATCGCGTGTCGCCTCGGCGACGGATGTCTCGTCGCGGATGTCGCCGATCACGCTTGAGATCCTGCTCGGGTGCCGCTTTTTAAGCCATTCGAGATTACGTTCGACGCCGGGCCGAGCCAGAGCGTCGTAGATCAGAACATCGTGTCCCTCAGTGGCGAAATGGTCGGCAAGATTGGATCCGATAAAGCCGGCGCCGCCTGTCACCAGAATGGGACGGCGGCGAAGGACGGCCGGTGCGGCAGCCGATGTGTCTGATGCTTTCATGCCACCAGGCCCCGGGCTTCAAGCTCCTTGCGAGCTTCATTGACGAGATCCTTGGCTTCCTGTTTGGCGACCCATTCGGCGAGCTCCGCCAAGCCCTCGGCGAAGTCTTTCCTGGGCCTGTAGCCAAGCTCCTGCTGGATCCGACTGATATCGGCGATGCAGTGACGGATATCGCCGATACGCGCCTTGCCGGCGATCTCCGGCGCCATAGGCCGGTTCATCGCTTCGGACAGAAGCTGCGCGACCTCCGAGACAGTACGATCCTGTCCGCTTCCGACATTGTAGACTCCGCCTGGAGCCTTCTCATGCTCCAGGGCCAGAACGAAAGCCTGTGCCACATCTTCGACGTGAACGAAGTCCCGGCGCTGCTGACCGTCCTCGAAGATCATTGGAGGCTGACCGTTGTGGAGCCGCGACGCAAAGATGGCGAGAACCCCGGTATAGGGGTTGGACAGGGCCTGCCCAGGCCCGTAGGCATTCCATAGCCGGAGAGCCACACCCTCCATGCCGTAGGCCGGACACAGGGTCAGCGTCAGGCGTTCCTGGACATATTTCGACAGCGCGTAAACCGAAGCCAATGCAGGTTTCTTCCATTCGGGTGTCGGCACCGGAATGAGAGGCCGCCCCTGCTCATCGAGGGGATCCCAGGGGTCGTTCTCGCCTGCGCGCGGCTTGCGGACGACATCCTCGTGAATTCGTCCATCGGCATCGCGATAGAGACCTTCGCCATAGATGCTCATGGAGGACGCGACCACGACCCGCTTCACCGGATTGTCGATGAGCTGCTGGAACAGCACGGCTGTGCCGTAATCGTTCACGGAGACATAACGGTCGACCGCATACATGCTCTGACCGACGCCAACCTCGGCCGCAAGATGGACGACCTTCGTGACCCCTTTGAGCGCCCGCAGAAGCGCCGCCTCGTCGCGGATGTCTCCGACAACGACCTCCACATCCGGATCGAGCCCATCGGCCTGGGTTCTGTCGCCATGGACCTGCTCGATGAGGCTGTCGAGCACACGAACCTTGTGACCACGGTCAAGGCACGCCCGCGCAACGTATCGTCCAATGAAACCTGCACCACCGGTAATAAGGATCGTATCCGTCACGAGATGTCTCCAGATCAGTTTCTGGCCGAGCCGCCGATGAGTCAGACAAGAGACGGCAGCCCCATCCTAAGCTGGAATGAGGACGCAGAACCTCCACACATTCCGGCTTAGGATAGAGCTTCGCAGCAGACCTCGACAAACGAGGGCTGCACCATACATTTCCAACTCAAGCTTGACTTTGCTCTCAGGAAACTCCGCCGCTTCATCTTTGTTCCTGGCCAATCGGATAGTTTGGGCGCTCGGCCATCAAGACAAGAGTCACATGCGACAGGAATCCGGGCGGAACAACGAACCTTCTTCAAACGTTGGAGGCCAAGCTTAGGAGAAGGCCCAGGTCGGATGCCTGTGGCCGCATATGTGCTTTCGCCTGACGAGAGAGCATCCGACCGGCCATACATGGGAGATCCGTCATGAGTTCGAGGAAGGTCCGCGTCGGCATCGTGGGCGTCGGCAATTGCGCCTCGTCCTTCGTGCAGGGGCTCTCCTACTACAAGGATGCGAACGGCAACGAGCCCGTACCCGGCCTGATGAACGTAGAGCTTGGCGGATACCATATCAGAGACGTCGAAGTGTCAGCGGCCTTCGACGTGAACGCCTCGAAAGTCGGTCGCGACGTATCCGAGGCCATATTCGCACAGCCTAACAATACGCAGCGGTTCGCGTCCGTTCCACAGAGCGGGATCATCGTCCATCGAGGCAGGACGCTGGACGGGCTCGGCAAATATTTGCGCGACACGATCGAAGAATCCTCTCACGATGAAATCGACGTCACTGCGATCCTGCGCGAGTCCAAGACCGATGTTCTCGTGTCTTACTTGCCCGTGGGTTCGCAGAAGGCCACCGAGTGGTACGCTGAGCGGGCGCTCGAAGCAGGGTGTGCCTTTGTGAATTGCATCCCGGTCTTCATCGCCTCGAACCCCGAATGGCGCAAACGGTTCGAGGAACGCGGTCTCCCCATCATCGGTGACGACATCAAGAGCCAGGTCGGCGCCACGATCGTCCATCGCATGCTCGCCAATCTCTTCCGGGAGCGCGGGGTGCGTCTCGACCGCACCTATCAGCTCAATTTCGGCGGCAACACCGACTTCCAGAACATGCTGGAGCGCGAGCGTCTCGAGTCAAAGAAAATCTCGAAGACGCAGGCCGTCTCGAGCCAGCTCGACGTTCCACTCCCGGCAGGCGACATCCATGTGGGGCCGAGCGATCACGTGCCCTGGCTCACCGACCGGAAATGGGCTTACATCCGCCTCGAGGGAACGAGCTTCGGCGGCGTTCCGCTCAACATGGAGGTGAAGCTCGAGGTCTGGGATTCTCCGAATTCGGCCGGCATCGTGATCGATGCCGTGCGCTGCGCAAAGCTTGCCATGGACCGTCAGATCGGAGGCGCTCTCACGGGTCCGTCGAGCTATTTCATGAAGTCGCCGCCGCAGCAATTCACCGACAACGAGGCCCGCGACAGAACCCTCCGCTTCATCAGCGGCGACGGCGATTAGGACCGGGAGGCCGCGGTGACCACCACGTTCTTCCTCGTCCGCCATGCCGCCCACGATCGGGTCGGCACCGTTCTGTGCGGGCGCATGCCGGACGTGAAGCTCGGGTCGGTCGGGAAAGGCCAGGCGGAGCGCCTGGCGCAGCATCTTGCGAGGAACGATGTGGCCTGCATCTGCACAGGTCCTCTTGAGCGTGCTCTGGAAACGGCCCAGCCCATCGCATCGGGCCTTGGACAGAGGCTTCACGTTCGTGATGCCATCACCGAAATCGATTTCGGTCGTTGGACCGGCATGAGCTTCGATGCGCTGGGCCAGGATCCGCTCTGGTCGTCCTGGAACCGCTCGCGCAGCACCAGCCGCCCTCCTGAAGGAGAGACGATGCTGGAAGCGCAAACGCGCATTGTCGGCGCCATGGAACAACTGCGCAGCCTTCATCCAGGTCGATCGGTCATTCTCGTGAGCCATGGCGATGTGATCAAGGCCGCCCTCCTCTACCACCTCGGCATGCCGATCGATGCCTATGACCGGATCGACGTGGAACCTGCTTCGATCTCCACTCTGGTCGTGGGCGACTGGGGCTCCAAGGTTCTACGCCTGAACGAGGTGGCGGCCCCATGAAACTCGTCGTCTTCGGTCTGACCATTTCGTCGTCCTGGGGCAACGGCCACGCGACCCTGTGGCGCGGCCTGTGCCGAGCGCTTGCGCAACGAGGGCACAGGGTCGTGTTCTTCGAGAAGGACGTGCCCTATTATGCCACGAATCGGGACTTCGTCGAAATCCCCGGCGGCGATCTCATCCTCTATCGGGATTGGAGCGACGTTCGCCGTCGGGCCGAGGAAGAGCTGAGAGACGCGGACGTGGCGATGGTCACGTCCTACTGCCCGGACGGCATTGTTGCGGGAGATCTCGTGCTGGCGGCGCGCGCAACCCGCGTGTTCTATGATCTCGATACGCCGGTGACGTTCTCGCGTCTCGATGCGGGCGAGCCGATCAGCTACATCGGTCCGGATGGTCTCGCGGGCTTCGATCTGGCTCTGAGCTATACCGGAGGCCGGGCTCTCCAGAGGTTGAAGACGGAACTCGGCGCACAACGTGTCGCGCCGCTCTACGGCCATGTGGATCCGGACGTGCACCGTCCCGTGCAACGGGTCCAGCATTACGGTTCGGATCTGTCCTACCTCGGCACCTATGCGGCGGACCGCCAGGATGTCCTTCAGAACCTGTTCATCGACCCGGCTGCCCGCCGCCCGGACCGGCGCTTCCTGATCGGAGGGGCACAATACCCCGACGACTTCCCCTGGCAGCCCAACATTCATTTCGTAAGACACCTTCCCCCGCCGGAACATCCCGCGTTCTTCTCGTCCTCGCGCCTCACGCTCAACATCACCCGGCGAGCCATGGCCGAGATGGGCTGGTGTCCATCCGGGCGGCTCTTCGAGGCCGCGGCCTGCGGGGCGCCCATTCTTTCGGACAATTGGGAGGGTCTCGACAGCTTCTTCGAGCCTGGCAGGGAGATTTTGATCGTCGGCGATCCAGAGGATGTCGTCGCCGCGCTCGACCTGACGGACGCCGAATTGCATCGAATTGCCAAGGCAGGGCGGGACAGGGTGCTGGAAGAGCATACGTCAGAGCACAGGGTCCGGGAGCTTGAGATCCTGCTTGGCGGCTCCACATCCCTTTCGCGCTCAACCGGCGGCCCAGCCGCCATGATGGAGGCGTGACCATGTGGGGAATCGTGCCCGCGGCCGGGACAGGCAGCCGCATCCAGCCCCTGGCGTTCTCGAAGGAGCTCCTGCCCGTCGGAAGCCGGCTCGACAATGGCATCGAGCGCCCCTGCGCCGTGAGCGAGTACCTTGTCGAGCGCATGATCCATGGCGGAGCGAACAAGATCTGCTTCGTGATTTCCCCGGGCAAATCCGACATCATGGAGTATTATGGAGCAAGCTATGGCAGCGCCTCCATGGCCTATGTGGTTCAACCGCAGGCGAGTGGATTGTGCGATGCGATCTTCCAGGCCGCACCGCTCATTCCCTTGGACGAAAGCGTGATCGTCGGCCTGCCCGACACAGTCTGGTTTCCCGAGAAGGCACTGGCGGAACTACCGGACGACGTTCTCTCGTTTCTGCTCTTTCCCGTCGACAATCCGGACGTTTTCGATGCGGTTATCCTCGACGAGGCGAAGCGCGTCCAGGAGATCCAGGTGAAGCGGAGCGATGCCGGGTCACGCTGGATCTGGGGGGCTTTCAAGATGCCCGGGCATCTCCTGAAAGCATTGCACGAGCTGTGGATTTCCCGCGATCGCCAGGATGAGTATTTCGGCACGCTGGTGAATGCCTATCTGGCCCAAGGAGGCGCGGCTGTCGGCGTGCAGGCCGGTGAATCCTATGTGGATGTGGGAACCCTGCACGGCTATCGGGCCGCCATCGGTTTGCTGAGCGAGGCTGCCCAGCACGACACAATCACGGGCGCCCGTGTGGCCCTGGGCTGGCCGGCGGGTCGCCTGCCGCGGGGACTTCACGACTTGAACAGGGAGTAGTCGCTACGATGAATGCCATCGATCCCACGCCGCCGGATGAGATCCGCCGGAAAGCCGAAGCGCTCGGGCCATGGTTTCACAATATCGAGCTGAAGGGTGGCGTCTGGACCGCGCCTGAGCACTTCCTCGGCAATTACCCGGCCGTGAAATGGCAGCAATTCGCCGACGCGATCCCGCAGGATCTCACCGGTAAAACCGTGCTCGACATCGGCTGCAACGGCGGCTTCTACTCCATGGAGATGAAGAAGCGGGGCGCGGAGCGCGTGCTCGGCATCGACTTCGACGACACCTATCTCGCCCAGGCCCGGTTCGCCGCCCAGACCATGGGCCACGACATCGAATTCCGCAAGGTTTCGGTCTACGACCTCGGCCAGCTCGGGGAGCGCTTCGATGTGGTGCTCTTCATGGGCGTGCTCTATCATCTGCGCCACCCGTTGTTGGCCCTCGACCTGATCCACGAGCACGTCGCCCGGGATCTTCTCGTGTTTCAGTCGATGCAGCGCGGATCCGCGGAGGTCATGCCGGTCGCGGAGAACTATACCTTCTGGCAGACGGATCACTTCGATGATCCGCGCTACCCGAAGATGCACTTCATCGAGCATCGCTATGCCGATGATCCGACCAACTGGTGGGCCCCGAACGCTGCCTGCGTTGAAGCCATGCTCCGCAGCGCCGGGTTCGAGATCATCCAGCATCCTGAAATCGAAGTTTACATCTGCCGCCGTGTCGACGCTCCGCCCGGTGCGGGCGCCGTCTATCCGGCCCAAGGGAGACAAGCATGATCGAAGCCGCGATGATCTGGAACGAGCCCAACAACAAGTCCCATTGGGATCCGGAGATCGACCCGGATTGGAAGCTCTTCTCCGATATGGCGATCGTCGCAGGTCAGGCGATCAGGGCCGAGAATCCCAACCTGCCCCGCGTGCTCGGCGGCATCTCGCCGATCGATCCCGGCTTCATCAAGAAGCTGGAAGGCCATGGCGCCCTGGACCAGATCGACGTTGTGGCCGTGCACGGATTCCCGCTTGATTGGAACCTGTGGCAGATCCACGATTGGCCCGCGAAGATCGACGAGATCCGGGCCGTCACGGACAAGCCCATCTGGGTGAGCGAGGTCGGCATTTCGACCTTCGGCGCCGAGGAGGTTCAGGCCTGGGGCTTGAACCGCACGGCGGAACTTCTGATCGGCAAGGTGCCGAAAATCCATTGGTACAGCCTCTACGACCTCCCTCGATCCTGGGAGGCCACGACGCGCCACAGGGAAGCGGAGGGCTCGTCATACTACCGTCACTTCTACATGGGCCTTCTGCGCGAAGACGGCACGCCGAAGCCCGCTCTCGAGGAATTCGCAAAATATACGCCGCAGATGGGCCTATGCCAGTGGTTCCATTACGAGGACCATCGCCTCGACGATGCGGTGGCTTGCATGAAGCGGCTGGGCGTGAAGTATCTGCGCACGGGCCTGTCCTGGGCGGACAGCTTCCGTCCGAATGCGCTCGACTGGTTCGACCGGCAGATGGAGGCGCTGGCGGATTTCGACGTGACCGTGACGTTCTGCTTCACGCCCGAGCACCGCGGGATTGCGCCGCACCACACGAGCGCACCGCAGGTGAAGGAGGAGTTCGCGGAGTTCTGCGCCAGCATGATCCGCCGCTATGCGCCCTCGGGCCAGGCCGCTCAGCCGAGCAAGGTGCTGGAGGCTCTCTGACGCGGGACGCGTCTCAAGGAGCTGGCCCTCCTCACGTCATGGCCGGGCTTGCCCCGGCCATGACGCTTGCGTGAAGCGCCTTGCCCTTTCGATCGGGATCACCGGAACAGGGCCGTTGAGACAATGAGGAGGGAACGGCGCACCTCTTCGTCTGATGGGCGTTAACGCCCGTAAATCGAGTCGAGCACCCGTGCGACCTCGACCAGCTGCTCCGCTGCTGGGTCGAACCGCTCGCCCGCGGCCAGGCGGGAGGCCCAATCCGCAGCAGCGCGGCCACCCCACTCGTCGGGCGGCGTCGTCAATGTCTCACGGGATGTGCCGCGATAGCGCTCCGCCGTGAAATCGTAGAACGACCCATTCACATTGCGCAGCGACACACCCCCTTGCGTGCCATAGAACGTGGCCGAGATCATCGCGTCGCATCCGGCCTGGAGCCGCCAGGAGCAGGCGAGCTGCACCACGGCGCCCGTGTCCAGCGTCACCGTCGCGACGGCATAATCCTCGACCTGTGACGCGGGATCCTGGAGCGGCGCGCCGCCAGCGAAGAGCTTGCCCGTCACGCCTACGACCCCGGGGCTGTTGAGGGTCCACAAGGCGAGATCGACCAGATGAACGCCGAGATCCATCACGCAGCCGCCGCCCGACTGCACCGGATCGTAGAACCATGGCTTGTCGGGGCCGTAAGCGTTGTGGAACACGAGATCGACAGCATAGATGTGTCCCAGCTCACCCGTGTCGATGACCTCGCGAATGCGCCGCATGCCCTCCGTGAACCGGTACGAGAGATCGACGCCCAAGAGCCGATCGGACCGGCGCGCGGCATCGACCACGGCCTGCACCTCCGCGGCCGTGCGTCCGAGAGGTTTTTGGCAGAAAACCGCGACGCCGCGTTCCAGGGCCCGGATCGACTGGTCGGCATGCATGGCGCTCGGGGTTGCGATCACCACGCCATCGACGCCGATGTCGAGAATGTCGTCGAGCGTCGCCACCCGCTTCGCATCGGGCGCGAGCCGGCCGGCCTCCGCGGCCGTCTCGGGGGACGGATCGGCGATGGCCGCGACATCGACCATGCCGGTGCCGAGGATGGCCTGCATGCGGTGCCGCCCGATCCAGCCGACGCCGAGAAAGCCGAGGCGCGGGCGCACCAGTGAGGGTTCGGAAGTTGTTTCAACCACGGCCTGCTGCACCATCAGTATGTCACCAGGGCCTTGAGGAAACCGTCCGGCCGGTCGCGCGTGGCATCGAGCGCCTCGCCGAGCCGGTCCAACGGGTAGGTATGGGTATAGAGGGCGCTCGGGTCCAGACGTCCGGACGCGATCATGTCTATGGCCTCGCGCATTCCCTGAACATAGACCCTGGAATCGCGCTCATGGGCGTTGATCACGTCGATGCCGCGCCAGTTCCAGAGCCACATGTTGACCTGTCGCGGCCCGTCCTGATGGTATCCGGCGACGATGAGCTTTCCCCGCTCTCGCGTCAGCTCGCCTGCAAGATCGAGAGGCCATTGCTTGCCCACCGCCTCGATCACCCGATCGCAGAATGCGCCGCCGGTCAGTTCCTTAACGCGGTCGATGATCGCATGGTGGTCCTCCATCGGGATCGTCTCGGCTGCGCCCATGCGACGGGCGAGATCGAGCGAGAACGGCCGCCTCGAGATGGCGATGACGCGGGCGCCGGCATCGGAGGCGAGCTTGGTGAGAATGGCGCCGAGAAAGCCGATCCCGATGATCGCGACTGTCTGCCCGGCCTCGATCTCGCTGCGTCGAAAGATGTTCATGGCGCAGCCGAGCGGCTCGCCGGGGAACGGTCGTCCTGCAAGAGCGTCCGGCAGGGGAATGACCGCGTCGGCCGCGGCCAGATCGTATTCGGCATAGGATTGATAGGAGAGCGCCGCGACCCGGTCGCCGACGGACAGACCCTCGACCCCCTCGCCGACGGCGTCGACAAAACCCCAGGCTTCGTGCCCGAGCGCGCCCGGCTCCGTGGGGTACTGCATCCATTCCGGTCCTGCCCAGGGCGTCAGGTTCGAGGCGCACACGCCGCACCCCTCCAGGCGCAGCCGCACCTGCCCGGGGCCCGGCTCGGGAAGGGCGACCGCCTGGATCTGGATCTGCCCGGGCCCGGTCAGGACGGCCGCCCGCATGGCGTGCCCGGACGCCGTCGACCGATCCGTCTCATTGGCGGAAATGTCGCTGCTCGCACCGTTCTCGTTCAGCAAGTTTGTGCCTCCACCCTGTAGCCCGAGCAACTAGGCACGGGGCAGGAGACGTCAAGGCTTGGCTGTTTGGGCCGGATGCGGCTGGTGCGTGACGATGCTGGTGCCTTATCCGGCGGTCCGGGCAGCGATGTCGGCGACGTATCGCGTGCGCGCGGCGCTGTCGGGCTCCAGGCCCTGTTCCCGGCACCAGGCTGCAAATGCGTCAGGCTCGACCGTCACCCGTATGATCTGGAGACCGGCCTGACGACCGACATTCTCGTTGTTCTCGGCCGCTGCGAGCCAAGCGTCGTAGCTGGGTGCGAGGTTGTGCGGGTCGACGATCATCTCGCGGATGCGGGAATAATCCTCGCGGATGTACCAGGGCAATCCGATCCGACGGGGCGGAGCATCCGTCATTCATGGGTCTCCAAACGACCGGCACCGGGCCCGACCGATCGCCGGGCTCGGCGCCGCAGCTTTCCTTCAGCTCAGCAAGTAGAACACCGCAGGAGCCGCCGTGAGCAGTCCTGCTGTCGTGAACAGCATGAGCCGATGATCGGGATTGGCGATCCGGTGGACCTTCCGCGCCGTGGTTCCGGCTTCCATGCTCCAACCGTTCATGCAGGAGCAGAGAAGGCGATGGGAGGCGCTCTCGGACAGCTCGAAGAACTCCATGGCATCCCCAAGCGTATCGCCCCTCAGCCCGGCTGCCCGGAGGATCGGATCCTCGAACGCCACCGTAATGGGGGATTCGTCGGATCTCAACTCCGGCCGCTTGTCCTTGGGGACGAACTCGATCTCGCCGAGAGACCGCAAGCGCCGTTTCGGCTGGCGCTCCAACACTTCGGCCCAACGCTCGAGGCGTTCGCGCCGCGACAGGAAACCTTGGCTCAACTCATGCACTTCAGCGACGCTACGCAGCTTCTCTACAGGCTTGTGTTCCATAGGTATTCTCCTGCAAGGGAGCCGACCCTCGAAACCAGGGCCGAGCCCAGGGGATCCTATGATCGCGTGAGTCCCTGGCTTTTTTGCGTCAAAGGGGCGCATCGCACGGAAAAGTAGGCCCGATTTTGCGCGCACGACGATCTCGCTCCTTCACGCGAGAGGCATCGGTTCACCCGCGACATGGGAGTCGCTGTCGAGCCCGATGCAGGCCTTCAGAAGAGCGTTTCGTGCGGGTGGGCGACGTGCTCCTGGAAGATCGCTCCGGTCGCCGGCTCCACCTCCTTCAGGACAACCGCATAACCCCACAGATTGGCCACCATCTGGAGAACCCGTTGAGCGTCGTCCTTGTGCAGCAGGGTGCGATTGAGCACGTGATGGTGCAGGATCAGGCGCCGGTCGCCGGCGAGGTCCACGTCCACCACCTGGATGTCGGGATCGCTCCACCCGACGTCGTAGTGGCGCGACAGGGAGCGCCGCAGGCGCCGGTAGCCGCGTTCGTCGTGGATCGCCTCGATCATGAGCTCCGGCCGGTCCGGATCGTCGACGAGGTGGAACATGCGCCATCGCCGGATCAGATGCGGGCTCAGAAACTGCGAGATGAAGCTCTCGTCGCGGTAATTGGCCCACACGTCACGCAGCACCGCCATGGCGTCACCGCCGCCGGCGATGTCGGGGAACCATTCCCGATCCTCCGCCGTCGGCTTCGTGCAGATGCGCTCGATGTCCTGCATCATGCCGAATCCGAGCGCATACGGGTTGATGCCGCCGTAATGCGGATCGTCGAATTCCGGCTGCCGCGTGACGTTGGTGTGCGACTGCAGGAATTCGAGGAAGGCGCCGTCGCTGATCTGCCCGGTCTCGTGCAGCCGGGTCATGATGCGGTAATGGCAATAGGTGGCGCAGCCCTCGTTCATCACCTTCGTCTGGCGCTGCGGATAGAAGTACTGCGCGATCTGGCGGACGATGCGCAGGATCTCGCGTTGCCAGGGCTGGAGGCGCGGGGCCGACTTTTCCAGGAAGTAGAGGAGGTTCTCCTGCGGCAGCTCGAGAAGGGCGCGCCGGCGCTCCTCGCTCAGCTGGGGCTTTGCGGCGGCGCCCTTCGTCGGCACCGTGCGCCACAGATCGTTGAAGGTCTGCTCCTGATGCAGCTGGCGCTCGCGCTCCCGACGCTCCTCCGAGCGCAGGTCGGGGCGTTTCTTGCGCGGATAACGATGAACCCCATGCGACATCAGCGCGTGGGCGGCATCGAGGATGCGCTCCACGGCCGCATGGCCGTAGCGCTCCTCGCAGCGCGTGATGTAGCCTTTGGCAAACTCGAGATAATCCAGGATGCCGTCCGCGTCGGTCCATTCCTTGAACAGGTAGTTGTTCTTGAAGAAGTGGTTGTGCCCGAAGGCCGCGTGGGCGATGACGAGGGTCTGCATCGTGGCCGAGTTCTCCTCCATGATGTAGGAGATGCACGGGTTCGAGTTGATGACGATCTCGTAGGCCAGGCCCATGAGGCCCTGGCGGTAGCTCGATTCATGGAGGGCGAAGCGCTTGCCGAAGGACCAGTGCTTGTAGAACAGGGGCATGCCGATGGATGCATAGGCGTCGAGCATCTGCTCGGCGGTGATCACCTCGATCTGGTTGGGATAGACGTCGAGCCCAAGCTCGCCGACCCCGATGGCCTCGACCGCGTCATGGATGCGCTGGATGGTCCCGAAATCCCAGTCCGCCCCATGGAAGAGCAGAGTGTCGTGCTCGACTACGCTCATGGCACCTTTGCTCCAGCGTCCGCATCCCGCCGGCGGAAGAGTTCGCGGAAGACGGGGTAGATCTCACGACGGTGGTTCACCTTGCGCATGGCGAGGTTGGCCCCCTGCTCCTGGAGCGTCTCGTAGGTCTGCCACAGGGAGGTCTTGTGGTTGATGAACCCGGTCTGCATGCGGTCGCTGTCGCTGCCGACCTCGAGATAGGCATAATACTGGCAGACGGGCAGGATCACGTCGCGCAGCATGGCCGCGCTGGTGGTGCCGTCGTTCGGCGAATTGTCGCCGTCGGAGGCCTGGGCCGCATAGATGTTCCACGCATCCGGCGAGTAACGCTCCTCGACAATCCGCTGCATCTCGCGCAGGGCCGAGGATACCACCGTTCCGCCGGTCTCGGGGCTGTTGAAGAAGGTTTCCTCGTCCACCTCCTTGGCCTCGTGGGTGTGGCGGATGAAGACGATCTCCACGTGCTTGTAGCGCCGCGTCAGGAAGATGTAGAGCAGCATGTAGAAGCGCTTCGCCAGATCCTTCATGTGCTCGGTCATGGAGCCGGACACGTCCATGAGGCAGAACATCACCGCCTGCGCGACGGGCTTGGCCACGGGTTCGAAGCGGCGATAGCGCAGATCGATCGGGTCGATATAGGGGAAGCGCCGGCTGCGCAGCTGGAGCAGTTCCAGCTCCTGGCGCAGGGCGGTCAGTCGCTCGGACGGTCCTTCCCGCTCCTCCAGGCGGTCGATCTCCTCCTGGAGGCGAAGCAGATCCTGGGATTTCGGCCGCCGCATGGCGATGCGGCGCGACAGGGCATTGCGCATGGAGCGCAGCAACGCGAGGTTCACGGGCGAGCCGGTGACGGTGTAGCCCGCCCGGCGCATCCCCTGCGTCTCCACGGTGGCGACCCGCCTCTTGGCGAGGTCGGGCAGTTCCAGGTCGTCGAGGAACAGGTCGAGGAACTCGTCGCGGGTCAGGACGAAGCGGAAATCGTCCTCGCCCTCGCCATTGTCGCCCCCGGCCGCGCTGCCGCCCCCGCCCGGCGGGCGTTCGACGGTATCGCCTTCCACGAAGCGCTTGTTGCCCGGAAGGATGTGATCGTGCACGCCCCCCTCGCCGGACCGTCGGAAGCTGGGCTCGCGAACACCATCGGCCGGGATCGAGACCTCCCCTCCCCGTTCGAGATCGGTGATATCCCGATCGCCTGCGGTCTGACGTACGGCCCGCTGGATCTGCGCCTTGGCTCGGCGAAGAAAACGTTGGCGGTTGGCCAGACTCTTGCCCCCTGGGTTGAGGCGCCGGTCGATGATGTACATAGGAACGCCTGATCTGCCTCCGTCTTCTGTCAGCCCGCCTGCTTCACACGCATGTACCATTCCACCAGACGCCGTACCTGACGCTCGGTGTAGCCGCGGTCCATCATCCGTGCGACGAACTCGCCGTGCTTCTTTTCGGTCTCGCTGTCCTTCTTGGAGCCGAAGCTGATCACAGGCAGCAATTCCTCGACCTGCGAGAACATGCGGCGCTCGATCACGTCGCGGATCTTCTCGTAGCTGGTCCAGGACGGGTTGCGGCCATGATTGCCGGCCCGGGCCCGGAGCGAGAACTTCACCACCTCGTTGCGGAAGTCCTTCGGATTGGCGATGCCCGCCGGCTTCTCGATCTTGGTCAGCTCCTGGTTCAGGAGTTCCCGGTTGAGGAGCTGGCCGGTATCGGGATCCTTGAAGTCCTGATCTTCGATCCATGCATCGGCATAGGCCACGTAGCGGTCGAACAGGTTCTGACCGTAATCGTGATAGGATTCGAGATAGGCCTTCTGGATCTCGTGACCGATGAAATCGGCGTAGCGCGGCGCCAGCTCGGCCTTGATGAACTCCAGATAGCGTCGCTCCACGTCCTGGGGCAGCTGCTCGCGCCTCAGGGACTGCTCGAGCACGTACATGAGATGCACCGGATCGGCCGCGACCTCGATGGTGTCGTGGTTGAAGGTGGCCGACAGGACCTTGAAGGCAAAGCGAGTCGAGATGCCGTCCATGCCTTCGTCGACACCGGCCGAGTCCCGGTATTCCTGCAGGCTTCGCGCGCGGGGATCCACCTCGCGCAGGCTCTCGCCGTCATAGACCCGCATCTTGGAGTAGAAGTTCGAGTTCTCGTGCGCCCGCAGCCGCGAGAGGACCGAGAACCGCGCCAGCATCTCCAGCGTGGCGGGAGCGCAGGGCGCGCCGGCCAGCTCCGAGGTGCGGATCAGCTTATCGTAGATCTTCTGCTCCTCCGTGACCCTCAGGCAATACGGCACCTTGATCACGTAGATGCGGTCGATGAAGGCCTCGTTGTTCTTGTTGGTCCGGAAGGTCTGCCATTCCGCCTCGTTGGAATGCGCCAGGATGATGCCGCTGAACGGGATGGATCCGATATTCTCGGTGCCGACATAATTCCCCTCCTGGGTAGCCGTCAGCAGGGGGTGCAGCATCTTGATCGGCGCCTTGAACATCTCGACGAATTCGAGAATGCCCTGGTTGGCGCGGTTGAGGCCGCCGGAATAGCTGTAGGCGTCGGGATCGGCTTGGGACAAGGTCTCCAGCTTGCGGATATCGACCTTGCCGACGAGGGACGAGATGTCCTGATTGTTCTCGTCGCCCGGCTCCGTCTTGGCGATGGCGATCTGCCTCATGCGGGACGGGTTGATCTTGACCACGCGGAACTTGGAGATGTCGCCCTTGAACTCGTCGAGACGTTTGATGGCCCAGGGGCTGAGCAGATTGGTCAGGCGCCGGCGGGGAATGCCGTAGCGTTCCTCCAG
Organism: Microvirga sp. HBU67558; assembly: GCF_018069605.1. Lineage (NCBI taxonomy): Bacteria > Pseudomonadati > Pseudomonadota > Alphaproteobacteria > Hyphomicrobiales > Methylobacteriaceae > Microvirga > Microvirga sp. HBU67558. Next base: position 214,952 of record NZ_JAGPUP010000563.1, read on the forward strand.
CATGGGTCCCATCTGCTCCGCGTCGAAGAGACCGAGCGGGCTCTCGAAGACGGGGCTGATCTCGTCGCCCGCCTTGAGGACATAGATAGGATTGACCTCCATCAGGGATTTCAGGCGCTCGGCCAGGGAGGACTTACCGCCGCCGACGGGCCCGAGCAGGTAGAGGATCTGCTTGCGCTCCTCCAGGCCTTGAGCGGCGTGGCGGAAGAAGCTCACGATCATCTCGATCGTCTCTTCCATGCCGTAGAATTCGGAGAAGGCCGGATACACCCGGATCGTGCGGTTCATGAAGATGCGGCCGAGGCGTGCATCCTTTGACGTATCGACAAGCTGGGGCTCGCCGATCGCTGCCAGGATGCGCTCGGGAGCGCTCGCATACATCATGGGATCGTTGCGGCACCCTTCCAGGTAGTCCGCCAGGGACATCTCCGCCTCGCGGCGGGTTTCATAGGTCTTCAAGAAACTCGAGAACAGGTCGTCGGAATGAAGCATGGCGCCACCGAAATCCAATCCCTCTCAGAGACAACTATTGTGCACCGCTAAGGTTGCCCAGACCATGCGATACTATGATGCGGCCAAGATGATGCGGCGTACTCCTTTTGTCGTGGCGGAGAAAAAGCAGGTCGCGACAGGCTCGATCGTGTTCGGGATGACCCGCGCGCCTTGAAAATATGCCCGCCCTCAGCAGCTAGCCTCGCGGATTGCGGGCGGGACAGCAAGTTAAAGTTTCTCACTGCCCCCTGAAATCCACTGTGCCGCATTGCCGCCGTCGGCAGCAGGCCGGCGACTCTCCGCAAGCCTTCCCGCACGCCATCGCAGGGCCTTAAGAAAGAGTGGGAACGCCCGTTCGAGAATACCAGGAGCCAGCAAGTCAATTGAACGTGACCATGTGAAAATCTCTGCCTTCATTCATGCCGGATCCCGACTGAACTTCCCTTGAACAAAGCGCCTGCCGATCCGTTGACGCGGGCCTGATCGCGCCTATGGTCTTGGGTGCCCGGAAGGCCCGGCAGGATCCCCAGCATGGCGAGCGGATCTGCACGCTCAAGCCTTCCCCAACCGGAGAAAAATCCCGTGATCAAAGCTTTCGGCTACGCCGCCCAGGATGCGTCCACACCGCTTTCCCCATTCCGCTTCGAGCGCCGCGAGCCCCGCGAAAGCGATGTCCAGATCGAGATCCTCTATTGCGGCGTCTGCCACTCCGATCTGCACACCGCACGGGCAGAATGGGGTGGCACTGTCTATCCCTGTGTGCCAGGCCACGAGATCGTCGGCCGCGTCACGCGTGTCGGGCCGGGCGTGCAGAAGTTCAAGGAAGGCGATCTCGTCGGCGTCGGCTGCATGGTCGATTCCTGCCGCACCTGCCGGAGCTGCCGCGAGGGCCTGGAGCAGTATTGCGAGGTCGGGTTCACCGGCACCTATAACGGCCCAGAGCAGGGCACCGGGGCCAACACCTATGGCGGCTATTCCGACACCGTCGTGGTCGACGAAAGCTTCGTCCTGAAGGTGCCGGACGGCATGGACCTGGCCGCGGCGGCGCCCCTCCTGTGCGCCGGCATCACCACGTATTCGCCCCTGCGCCGCTGGCGCGTGCAGCCCGGGCACAAGGTGGGCGTGGTCGGTCTCGGCGGCCTCGGCCATATGGCCGTCAAGCTCGCACGGGCCATGGGGGCGCATGTGGTGCTGTTCACCACCTCTCCGAACAAGCGGGAGGACGCCCTCAAGCTCGGCGCCCACGAGGTCGTCGTGTCACGGGATCCAGAAGCCATGAAGGAGCACGTGAACAGCTTCGATTTCATCCTCGATACCGTCGCCGCGCCGCATGACCTCGACGCCTACTTGGTCCTGCTCGCCCGCGACGGCGCCATGGTGCTGGTGGGCGCTCCGGCCGAGCCGCATCCAGCCACGACCGTGTTCAACCTGATCATGAAGCGGCGCCAGCTGGCCGGCTCCCTGATCGGCGGAATCGCCGAAACGCAGGAGATGCTCGATTTCTGCGCCCAGCACGGCATCACGTCCGAGATCGAGATGATCCCGATCCAGAAGATCAACGAGGCCTACGAGCGGATGCTCAAGAGCGACGTAAAATACCGCTTCGTGATCGACATGGCGTCGCTGAAGCAGGACGCGGCGGCGGCTTAAGCTCGGACGGAGCCCGTCCGATGCTGGTTTACGGGGATGTCGAGACGGAAGACACGGTGGGGGCCCGCCAGGCCGCCATCGCGGACATCCTGACCAGGATGCAGGCCATGCCGCCCGGGATCGAGCGGCATGGCACTCTCGTATCCGCCTTCATCGCGACCAGCGAACTCGTCCAGGGATTGATCGACGCGGAGTTCCACGACCACGGCCGTGACGTGCTGTCCGCGATCCACGAGCAGGGCATGGAATGCCTCTCGATCCTCGCCCACAGCATCGCGGGATCCTGGTGGAACGGGTTCGAAGAGAACGGTCTTCCCCCGGCCCTCCTCGCGGCGCTTCGCAGTTTCGATTCATCCCGGACGATCCGCGTCAAGCAGGCGGAGGGCTATGCCTTCTACGCCCTCTATCCGGAAAGCTATCTGGAAGCCGCCAGAGCTTCGGGCCTGGATGCTAGGACCCAGGTCATCGGGATCCGCAGCATCGGCACCGGCCTCAGCACCCTCGTGGCCGCCGCCCTCGGCGCCCCGCCCCCTGTCACCCTTCGCCCGATGGGCCATCCTTTCCGGCGCGAGGTGGCCGTGGACCCAGCTCTCGCGGCGATGCTGACCGCGGATCGGACCAGGGCCTTCGCCATCGTCGACGAAGGGCCCGGGCTGTCCGGAAGCTCGTTCGGGGCAGTCGCCGACTGGCTGGAAGCGGCCGGCGTTCCGCGTGAGCGGATTGTCTTCTTCCCCAGTCACCAGGGTCCGCTCGGGCCCCAGGCCAGCCCCTCTCACCAGGAGCGGTGGAGCCGGGCTTCACGGCATGTCCGGACCATGGACGATATCCTGCTCGGCGGTTCGCCCTCCCACCACCTTGCCGCCTGGGCGAGAGACCTGATCGGTTTCCCGGACGGGCCGCTCGAGGACGTTTCAGGCGGGGCGTGGCGCTGGCGCCGCTATGGGGACGAGGCGAGCTGGCCAGCGTCCAATGTCCAGCAGGAACGCCGGAAGTTCCTGGTGCGGAGCAACGGCGTCCCGTGGCTGGTGAAGTTTGCAGGTCTTGGCGAGGCGGGCGCCAGGAAGCTGCGAATGGCCCGGCTGCTGCATGAGGCCGGATTTGCGCCGGATGTCGCGGGCTACCGCCACGGCTTTCTCGTGCAGCGCTGGCATGAGGATGCTCCGAGCCTCGATCAGGTCTCGCTCGATCGCACCCGGCTGATCGATCAAGTCGGGGCCTATCTGGGCTTTCGCAACCGCCAATGCCCCGCCGACGGGCAGCCCGGGGCGTCGTTGGACGAGTTGCGGCGCATGGCGGTCTACAATAGCGGGCAGGCCCTGGGGGACGCCGCCGCCTCAGGTCTGGAGCGATCCCTGCCGGATCCGGGGGATCTCGACCGCAAGGTGCGCCGGGTCTGGACCGACAATCGTATGCCTCCCTGCAAATGGCTGGTATGCGGCGACCACCTCCTCAAGGCGGACGCGCTCGACCACAGCGCCGCCCACGACCTGATCGGACACCAGGACATCGGTTGGGACATCGCCGGAGCGATCGTCGAGTTCGGCCTCTCGAACCGGGAGGGGGCGCGTCTTTGCACCGTTGTCGAGCGGGAGGGCGGCCATCCGGTGTCGTCCGAGCTGCTGCCGTTCCTGCTCGTCTGCTACTGCGCCTTCCAGCTGGGCGCCCACCTCATGGCGGCCAGCGCGCTTGGCGGTGAGGAAGCGGTCCGCCTGCGCAAGGCCGCCGATCGCTACGGGCTCATTCTGCGGCAGCCCGATGCCGTGATGCGCTTCTAGGAACAAGGGAAAGTTCCCGCCCGTTAACGGCCAAGTCATACGCTTGCAATGACGGGGCGTTCGGGCCCGTCGGATCGGTTCTTGCATGGTTTTCGAGACAGGGCGGCTCTTGAAAGTGGCCTTCGCGGGCTGGTGGGGCGACCGCGCCATGAGCCTCGGCGCCTCCATCGCGTTTTTCACCGTCTTCTCCCTGGCCCCGATGCTGCTCGCGGCCATTGCCGTTGCCGGGCTGGCCTTCGGGCGGGAGGCCGCCCAGGGGGCCATCGTGGCCGAACTCGGCGGCCTGATCGGGACCAACGAAGCATCCGCCCTCGAAGCCATGATCGCGAGCGCCAGCAATGTGGGGTCGGGCATCATCGGCACCACGGTCGGGATCGTGACCTTTCTCCTCCTGGTCACCGGGGCGGTCGTCGAACTCCAGGACGACCTCAACATCATCTGGAAGGCGAAGCCGCCCGCGAGCTACGGCGTCCTGGATTTCATCCGGACCCGGCTGGTCAGCTTTGCCCTGGTACTGGGGATCGGCTTTCTGCTGCTCGTGTCGCTCGTCGTCGATACGGGTCTGACGGCCATCGGGCACTATCTGGAGGCCCATTTCTCGGGGGCCACGGTCATCCTGCGGCTCCTGAACAGCCTGGTCGCCTTCGCCGTCGCCACGCTCCTGTTCGCCATGATCTTCAAGCTCCTCCCGAGCGTGGACCTGCGCTGGAGCGACGTCTGGACCGGCTCCCTGGTGACGGCCTTGCTCTTCACCCTCGGCAAGTTTCTGATCGGCTACTACCTCGGCAAGAGCAATGTCGCGTCGAGCTATGGGGCGGCCGCCTCCATCATCACGATCCTGCTCTGGATCTATTATTCGTCCCTGATCCTGCTCTTCGGCGCCGAATTCACCAAGGCTTATGCCGAGAGCCGCGGCAGCAGGGGCCTCGGACACACCACGGAGCCCGAACGCGAAACGAGCCGGGAGGCCCCGGCTCGCTCCCTCTAGGCCACCTCCAGGCGCCTATTCGGCGGCCTCCTTCGTGGCCGGCGTCGTGGGCACGTCGCGCATGCCGCCCAGGACCTCCTCGGCCGAGGCCTTGTAGTTCTTCACGGAACTCGTCCATTGGCCCCAGACGGTCGGGTCGATCTTGTCGCCGTTCCGGCCGAGATTCTGGAGGCGGCGCTGGTCCTCGTCGGTCAGAACCTGCTTCGCTAGCGGCGGGAGGTTGCGGACGTCGTCGGCCGAGATGCCGAGCCTCTCGCCCACCCGGGTCCCGTAATCGTCGTGCACCAACAGGAGATGCCACACCATGCGCTCCTGCACGTCCCGCTCGCACTGGCCCAGCAGCGTGCCCAGGTTGTGGACGAGATCGTCCCGCTCCCAGTCCATCATCGTGCAGTAACGGCCCCGGGCGTGGATGTAGTCGTTGCGCCGCTCGAGCACGCTGCGGGTCAGCCTCCCGCGGATCTCGGGCGGATTGTTCGGCTCCTCCCGGGGGGATTCGTGCAGGCCGTTATGGATCGACGGCTCGAAGTTCACATGCGGGTTCTGGCCCGGCGCCAGATCGCGGCGGAAGGACATCTGCCCGCCGTTCAGATTGGTCGATACCTTGGCGTTCTTGGCCTGGTTCACGGGCAGCTGCAGGTAGTTCGTGCCGACGCGGTAACGCTGGGTGTCGGAATAGGAGAAGGTCCGCCCCACCAGCATCTTGTCGTCGGAGAAGTCGAGCCCATCCACGAGCACGCCAGTCCCCATGGCGATCTGCTCGTTCTCGTTGAAGTGATCCTCCACGTTGCGGTTCAGGGTCATGACTCCGATATGCCGTAACGGAAAGTCCTTCTCGGGCCAGATCTTGGTATCGTCCAGCGGATCCCAGTCGAGTTCGGGATGGTCATGGTCTTCCATGATCTGCACATACACGTCCCACTGGGGATATTCGCCGCGCTCGATCGCCTCGAAGAGATCCTTGGAAGCCGAGCCGAGATCCTGTCCCTGCACCTTGGCCGCCTCCTCGGCCGTGAGGCTGGCGAGGCCGCACCGGGGATGGAAGTGATACTTCACCAGAACGGTGTCGCCTTGGGCGTTGACCATCTTGTAGGTGTTGACGCCGAAGCCCTCCATGTGCCGGTAGCTCGCCGGAATGCCGCGCGGACTGAACAGATGGGTCAGCATGTGCATGGATTCGGGCGTCTGGCTCATGAAGTCGAAGATGCGGTTCGGCTCCTGACGGAAGGTAATGGGATCCGGCTTCAGCGAGTGGATGACATCTGGGAACTTGATGGCATCTCGGATGAAGAAAACTGCCAGGTTGTTGCCAACGAGATCCCAATTGCCGTCTTCGGTATAGAATTTCACCGCGAAGCCGCGCGGGTCGCGGGCAACTTCCGACGAATCGCGGCCGCCGATCACGGTCGAGAAGCGGATGGCCAGCGGGGTCTTTTGGCCGGCGGTCTGGAACAGCTTGGCTCTTGTATATTTCGATGCAGGCTCGTCGCCGATCTTGCCGGTCACTTCGAGTTCGCCGTAGCACACGAAGCCGCGGGCATGGACGACCCGCTCGGGGATGCGCTCCCGGTCGAAATGGGTGATTTTCTCAAGGAACTGATAATTCTCCAGCGTGGCCGGTCCACGGCTGCCCACGGTGCGCTGGGACTGGTTGTTGGCGATTGGATGTCCCTGCCTGTTCGTCAGGACCTGATCGGAGGTTCCTGACGGTTTTTGAGGGTTCTTGGCCATGGCGATCTCCCTTGTATGACCGGTTGATTGCAACACGCCCCCATCAGGATCCTAAGAGTCCGCGGCGATCAGCGCCAATCGATAATCCTGAGGCACACGATCAGATTACCTGATCGAGCGTTGGTTCCGGATTGGGAGCGTGTTTGCGGAGGCAACCTCCGGAATCCGCATTGGTTGCGGCCAATTCGGACCTGACGCGCAGGACGCCTCGATGAGGCGCAGGCCGAGGATCATCGTGCCGACGTCCGAGGGCGGAGAACCACCGTCGTCCCGCCGGCAGCCCCGATGCCGGTACGATCAGCGGAAGACTCGATCACCCTGTTCGTCGATGATCTGCTTGCCCTTGGTGACGGAGAAGGTGGCCGCTTCGTCCTTGCTGGGATGGGTCTCCGCGCGCACGAACCGGTATTCTTTCATGCCGGACTCGAAATCCTTCTCGATCACGCCCGCAGTCTGAAACCCGCCTTTCGCGGAATAGGGTGCCGGCCGGATTCGAAATCCTTTGTATTCGACCGCCTCAGCGGCCGGCTCCTCGTGGACGCTGGCATTGCCTCCGCCTGCGAACCGGTTCCAGAGGTCTTTCAACATCGATGCCATGACTGCCCCTGAACGAGGGTTGATTCGAGAAGCTGCAGCATAGCCGGGACGGAGCCGGGGAGCGAATCCTCCAGGCTGCCTCATCACGATCCGATGATCATGACGAAGCGCGACTTCGATCGTCTTGACCGCAGGCTTTCGACGGCCAACTCTCGCTCCCATTCGGCTCAAGAGATGCGGGGTCCCGCCATGAAACATCGTCTGTTCGGATTATGCCTTTCCGGCGCTCTGCTGAGTGGCGGCGTGGCCGTCGCTCACCACGGCTGGGGCAGCTACGATGCGGGCCGCGTCATGACGGTCACCGCCAACGTCGAGCGGGCCGATTGGGAGAACCCCCATGTCACCGTGGTCGTGCCCTACCAGGGGAAAAACTGGGACGCGGTACTCGCGCCTCCGTTCCGCATGAGCGCACGCGGGCTGAACCCGGACATGATCAAGCCCGGCACACAGGTCACACTCGAAGGCTATCCCTCCACCCGATCCGCAACGGAGATGAGAGCCGAACGGATTGTCGTGAGCGGCAAGACCTACGAGCTGCGCTAGGCGATCATGTATCTCGACTTGCTCGCGGCATTGGAGAGTTCCTGGCTCGGCCACGCGGGACGTCACTCCGCCTGGCTCTACACTGTCGCCAATCTGCTTCACGTTCTCGGAGCCGCCTTCGTGGTCGGGGGCATCGCGGTCTTCGATCTGAAGGTTCTGGCCGAGCATGGGAAGCATGCGCGGGAGGTCGGCCGCTATGCCATTCCCCTCGCCGCCGCCGGTCTGGCGCTTCAGATTCCGACCGGAGCATTGCTCCTCGCCGTGGAGGCCCGGGCGCTCGGTGTCAACCCTGCCTTCTACGTGAAGGTCGCCTTCATCGCGCTGGGGCTCGTCAATGTCGTGCTTTTCCATATCCGCTTCGGAGCAGCCCTACGGGATGGCGCCTTGCCGGCCGAGGCTCGCGTCTACGCCATCATCTCGCTTCTGGCCTGGATCGTCGCACTCTTGGCGGGACGAATGATCGCCTATTTGTAGCTTGGCACGTGGCCAACATTCTTCACTCTTCAATCCTTCCGAGCGGGGTCTTTCATGCGCTTGCTGCTGGCGCTTTGTGGCATGGCCCTCGGCTGCGGCGCCACCCTGGCCGCTCCGGGAGGGTCGATGGAGACCGTCCAGCAGGCTCTGTGCCGGCTGATCGAGGGAGCGGCACGCACCCAGCAGATCCCCCACGATCTGCTCACCAGACTGATCTGGCAGGAAAGCTCCTTCCGCCCGAATGTCGTGAGCCCGGCGGGTGCACAGGGGATCGCCCAGTTCATGCCGGGCACGGCTCGGGAGCGAGGCTTGACCGATCCCTTCGATCCCGAGCAGGCGATCCCCAAAGCCGCCGAGTTCATCGCCCACCTTGCGGAGCAGTTCGGCAATCTCGGGCTGGCGGCCGCCGCCTATAACGGCGGACCTGCACGAGTGACTTCCTGGCTCGCAGGCCAGGGGGGCTTGCCTGCCGAGACCAGGAACTACGTGATCGCCGTGACCGGCCGGCCCGCCGAGGAATGGGCCGCCGATGCGAAGGAGAAGCGAAACGCCGACTGGAGCCCATCCGGTCAGAGCTGCCAGCAGATCGTCGCCACGCTTCGTATCCCCGGACGCGGCGAACCCATTGAGGCGCCTTTTGCGCCCTGGGGCGTTCAGCTTGCCGGCAATTTCTCGAAGGAGCGCGCGCTCGCAACGTTCAGGCGCACCAGTCAGGCCTACGCGTCGCTCCTGAAGGATGTGCGGCCCATGATCATCGGAACGCGGCTACGCTATCGCGGCACACGCACGTTCTACCGCGTTCGCGCTCCCGCCGAGACGCGGCAGGCGGCCGAGCAGCTATGCCGCAACATCCGCACGGCCGGCGGCAGCTGCATCGTGCTGCCGAGTTGAAAAAAACCTGCGCCGTTTACACGGCGCAGGCTCTTCCTGGATCCTCGATGGAGCAAGCGATCAGCGGCGCTGTGGCCGGAGCGAGCGGGCCAGCTCGCGGATGACGTTGTCCTCGATGTTGAGGTTCAGATCGTTGTCGTCGCCCGCATCGTCGTCCCCCATATCCGCATCAACCGAAGCCGCGGGCCTGGACAGAACGCCCCGCTGCGGCTGAGCCGCTCTCTCATTCCCTTGTGCAGGAGCGGTCGGCGGAGCATTGCGCTGCCCGGTTCCGGCTTCAGCAGAGCTGCGTGCCGGAGCGTTGGGGGTATAGCCGCGAGGCGCGGAGTACCGGTTTTCGAGAGTATCGAGCAGGCTGTTGAGAGCCGCGTTCGACATCGGAACATCGGGCGCCTGAGGCGCGCCCTCAAGGGCGATGGATCGGTTCTGGTAGGCCACTTCCGTCGTCACATCCGGTCCGAACCAGGACAGGGGCCGGAAATCTCTCGCTTCCTCATCGCTCTCGAACGGGACGGAGATCAGATCCAGCGGACCGGGCGTCACGAAACGGACGATCTGGATGTCGCGCGTGCCGACCGTGAGATGAGTGAGCAGATAATCAAGCTTGCCGGGCGTGACATCGAGAAGAGCCTCTGCATGGGCCCGAGGAACTTCGGTCCTCTCCTCAATGGGGCCGTTGGGCCCTGCATGGAGCAGAACGAGGCTGCCCTTGTCGCCCTCTACAACCACGAAGGAGCTGCGGTCTGCCTGATTGGGGAAGTGGCCCTCCGTGACACGATTGCCTCCCCTCTCCTTGCGGATCAGACGTGCAAGCGAGGAAGCAATAAGATAACGCCGGGAAGTAACCATATTGAGTTCTCTACTATTGACGGGGCGCCACTTACCGGTGCGCAGAACCAGCAGCATGCATTCGCAACCGAACGAAATTGCAATTCAGTTTCCCACGCGAGAAAGCATGAAGGTGAATGCAACAATGTTTGCCGCTGCAGAAGTTCAGGCCTGTAAGTACAAGTCCTCTTGGAAGCCTATGATGGCGTTCCCATGGCAAAGTTCAATGGACCGGACCAAAAGCTGCCCGAGTTTTGACGATAAAGTTAACGCTGGTTTGGATGTGGATGTGTATCTCACATCTGAATCTGAAAGCACGAACTACTTCGCGCTGGAAGGAGCGTCAAATTCACACGCCCGATCATCACATAAGTCAAAAGCCTCAGCGTCTCACGGACGGAAACGCTGAGGCCATACGACGTACGAGCGTAATTGAATTACTCGCTCGACTTGGTCTTCGGCACGTAAGGACCGTTACCGTCGAAGGTGTAGGCAGTCTTCACCGTGGTGTAGAATTCCTGCGCATAGCGGCCCTGCTCGCGCGGACCGTAGGACGAGCTCTTCCGACCGCCGAACGGCACATGGTAGTCGACGCCGGCGGTGGGCAGATTCACCATCACCATGCCGGCTTCCGCATTGCGCTTGAAGTGCGAAGCGTATTTCAGGCTCGTGGTGCAGATGCCGGATGAGAGACCGAACGGCGTATCGTTGGCGAGCTCCAGCGCCTCGTCGTAATCCCTTGCTCGGGTCACCGTGGCGACCGGTCCGAAGATCTCTTCCCGCGCCACGCGCATCTCGTTGCTCACCTCCGTGAACAGCGCGGGCGCCAGATAGAAACCGGGCGTCTCGCGCTTCAGCAGTTCGCCGCCGGCGACCAGCTTGGCGCCCTCCTCCTGGCCGATGCGGATATACTTCAGGTCCTGGTCGAGCTGGCTCTGGTCGACCACGGGACCGATATGCGTGCCTGCCTTCAGGGCGTCGTCGATGACCAGCCCCTGCATACGCTCCTGCATGGCGGCCACGAACCTGTCATGGATGCCCTCGGTCACGATCAGCCGCGAGGAAGCGGTGCAGCGCTGGCCCGTGGAGAAGAAGGCACTGTTGACCGCGCATTCCACGGCCACCTTCAGGTCGGCGTCGTCGAGAACCACCATCGGGTTCTTGCCGCCCATCTCGAGCTGAACCTTCTTCATCGGATCGGCCGTGATGCAGGTCTGGGCGACCTTGCGTCCCGTGGGCACCGATCCGGTGAACGAGATGGCCGACACCTTGGGGCTCTGCAGCATGGCTTCGCCCACCACCGAGCCGCGTCCCATCACCAGATTGAACACGCCCGCCGGCACTCCGGCCCGGATGATGATCTCGGACAGGGCATGGGCCGAACCCGGCACGAGATCGGCCGGCTTGAACACCACCGTGTTGCCGTAGGCGAGAGCTGGGGCGATCTTCCACGCGGGGATTGCGATCGGGAAGTTCCAGGGCGTGATCAGGCCGACGACGCCCACCGGCTCGCGGGTGATCTCCACGTCGATGAAGGGCCGCACGGACGGCACCTTCTCGCCAGCCATGCGCAGGCACTCGCCGGAGAAGAACAGGAAGATCTGAGCGGCACGGGTCACCTCGCCGATGCCCTCCGGCAGGGTCTTTCCCTCCTCTCGGGAGAGCAGGCGGCCAAGCTCCTCCTTGCGGGCGAGGATCTCGTCGCCGACCGCCTTCAGAATGTCGTGGCGCTGCTGGATCGAGGAGCGCGACCAGGCCGGGAAGGCATCGTAAGCCGCTGCGATGGCGCGCTCGGCCTCCGCCACTGAAGCGCGGGCATACTCGCCCACCACGTCGTTGGTGTTCGACGGATTGACGTTCGCAGAGGCTTCCGTCGCCGACAGCCACTCGCCTGCAATATAGTTCTTCGTCATCGTTAACCTGCCTGTCTGGTGTTGATGAGGCCCCGTTGGGCCAGGTTGGACATGAGAGCGCTGATGCCGAAGGTCCACGGCTCGCATTCGGAGCTCGGCTTCATGCGGTTGACCAGCGCTCCAAGCTTGGGAGCCGCAATGGTGACGGTGTCGCCGCGCTTGTGCGTGAAGCCCATGCCGGCCTCGTTCCGGTCCTGCGTGGGCGCGAACATCGTCCCAAGGAAGAGCGCGAACCCGTCCGGGTACTGATGGTGGGGACCGATGGTCTGAGCGACAAGGTCCTCGGGATCGCGGCTGATCTTCGTGATCGACGAGGAGCCCTCGAGCCTGAACCCGTCTTCACCCTCGACCGTCAGCGTCACCGTGGTCTGGCGCACGTCATCGAGCGAGAAGGTTTCATCAAAGAACCGGATGAACGGTCCGACGGAGCACGATGCGTTGTTGTCCTTCGCCTTCGAGAGCAGCAGCGCAGAGCGCCCTTCGAAATCGCGCAGGTTCACGTCGTTGCCGAGGGTGGCCCCGACGATCCTGCCCTGAGCCGTGACGATCACTACCACCTCGGGCTCGGGATTGTTCCAGGTGGATTTGGGGTGCAGGCCCGCATCCATGAAGGTGCCAACGGCCGAGAGCGTCGGAGCCTTGGTGAACACCTCCGCGTCGGGTCCGATGCCGACCTCGAGATACTGACTCCACGCCCCCTGGGCGACGAGAACCTCCTTGAGGGCCATAGCCTCGGCCGACCCGGGCTTCAGACGGCTCAGATCATCGCCCACGAGCCGCAGGACCTCGGCCCGGATGGCGGCCGCGGCGCTGGCGTCGCCTCGTGCGCGCTCCTCGATGACGCGCTCCAGCATGGACACGGCGAAGGTAACGCCGGCTGCCTTGATGACCTGGAGATCGATCGGCGCGAGAAGCCAGGGTTTGGACGCATCACGGCCGTCCGGCGCGGTATTGCCGGCGATCTCTTCGAGCGAGCCGATCCTCTCGCCCTTGGCGGCTTTCACCGCATGCGCAGGATTCTCGAGAGCCGCAAGGCCGCTCACCGTCGGATAGGTCGAGGAGATATCGAAGAGCCCGTCCTCCCTGACGGCGACGACGGAGGGTCCGATCCCAGGGCGCCAGACGCGTCCGACAAGAACTCCTTGCAATCCATCGTCCGGCAGAATCCGGGCTATCATCGTCGAAGACAAATGGTCCATTGGCTGGCGCTCGCTTCCTGTTGGGGCCGTTTTCCGCCCTTCCCATGTGCGCCCTTGATATAGCCACCGCGGCGCGAGCGGCTATAGGGAAAATGACTTTCCCCGGCTTCGATCGGGGAAAGGTCGGAACAAATCTGGCTCGTGCTCCGTTGCGCCGCGCGGCAATGGGAGCGCCACGGACAGGGGCATTCCACTTTGTGGACCTTCGACCATGTCTTTGCCGGGCCGAAAAGGGTTAACCGGGACCGGAAAGTATGCTTTGTGCAGGCCGCGTGACAGGAGTCCTATTCCATGGCTGACAGCGAACCTTCAAATGCCGCAAGCCTCAACTCGCCGTCCTACCGGCTCGCCGCGATGGATCAGGACTTCCTCCTGGGCGATTCCATGCGGGGCGTCCGGTTCATGCTGGAATATGCCAAGGCCGAGGAGAGCCTGCGGACCTGGGGTGTGCGATCGACCATCGTCGTCTTCGGCAGCGCCCGCGTTCACGAGAACGGTCCCGGAAAGCATCCGTTCTGGTACGAGCAGGCCCGCGCCTTCGGGGCCATTGCGTCCGAGCGGGGCGGCGCCATGACGGTCACCAGCGGCACCCGGGACAACGTGATTGCGACCGGCGGCGGCCCGGGTATCATGGAGGCGGCGAACCGGGGAGCCTTCGACGTCGGCGCGCCCTCCATCGGATTCAACATCACGCTGCCGCATGAGCAGGAGCCGAATTCCTACTCGACTCCGGATCTTACATTCCGCTTTCACTACTTCGCCATGCGCAAGATGCACCTGGCCATGCGGGCCAATGCCCTCGTGGTGTTTCCAGGCGGCTTCGGCACCTTGGACGAATTGTTTGAGATGCTGACCCTTCGCCAGACCGGCAAAGCCCCACCCCTGCCGATCGTCCTCTTCGACAAGGCCTATTGGCAATCGGTCATCAAGTTCGATGCCCTGCTCGAGCATGGCATGGTGAGCGAGCACGACCGCAAGCTCGTGAACTTCGCGGAGACAGCCGAGGATGTGTGGGGGTCTCTCATCGCGAACGGCCTTGTCGTTCAGACCCTGGAGAGGGATGCCGAGCCGGATTTCTGAGGGCCAGACCCGGATCGATTTGATTTGACAAAACCGGAGGGTTGAATTGTGATCCGCCCTATGGGGATCGCGATCTCCCCACGAGGCGACATGCCCAAGCATCGCATCCGCTCTCAACCATCACGGATGCACCATGTCGTCATTCAACACCATCTCTCCCGAAAAGCTGTCGCGCCTTGTCGGCACGCCCAGATGCCCCGTCCTCATCGATGTGCGCACCGATGAGGATTTTGCAGGCGACCCCCGCCTGATCCCCGGCTCCCGGCGGAGGTCTTTCGAGACCGTTGCCGACTGGTCCGTTGACCTTGAGGGCCGGATTGCCGTCGTGATCTGTCAGAAGGGCCTGAAGCTCAGCCATGGGGTGGCGGCCTGGCTGCGCCACGCAGGGGTGCCGGCGGACTCCCTTGAAGGTGGAGCGCTGGCCTGGGCGCAGGCTGGTTTGCCCATGGTCGCGGTAGATCGGATTCCACCGCTCGATCGGCAAGGAAGGACGGTCTGGGTCACCCGCTCGCGACCCAAGATCGACCGGATCGCCTGCCCCTGGCTGATCCGCCGTTTCGTCGACCGCGACGCCGTCTTCCTGTTCGTTCCGACCTCGGAGGTGCAGGGTGTGGCAGAGCGCTTCTCGGCGATCCCCTTCGACGTCGAAGGCGATGAGATATTCTGGAGCCATCGTGGTGAACTCTGCACCTTCGATGTCATGGTCGAGGAATTCGGGCTGTCCACCGAGCCGCTGAAGCGGCTCGCCACCATCGTCAGAGGCGCCGACACGGCGCGGCTCGACCTGGCGCCCGAAGCGCCCGGTCTGCTCGCCGCCTCGCTGGGATTATCCCGGATGTATGCGGACGACCTCGCACAGGTCGAAGCCGGGCTTCTGCTCTATGATGCCTTCTATCGCTGGTGCCGGGACGCGACCGACGAAACGCACAATTGGCCCACGAGAAAGTCAGGGGCATGACGTGAACGAAACAGTGCGAGAACCCAGGGAATCCAAGGGGCAAGCTCTGCCCGATCACGGTGTCTCTCTCGGCGAGGCGTTCCGCGTCTGGCTGCGCGTGGCGGCCCTGAGCTTCGGCGGGCCGGCCGGGCAGATCGCCGTGATGCACCGGATCCTGGTGGAGGAGAAGCGCTGGATCTCCGAAGGACGTTTCCTCCATGCTCTCAACTACTGCATGCTGCTGCCGGGTCCGGAGGCCCAGCAGCTTGCCACCTATGTGGGCTGGCTCATGCACCGCACCCTCGGCGGCATCATGGCGGGAGGGCTGTTCATCCTGCCCGGGATCATGGCCATCATGGGCCTCAGTTGGGTCTATGCTCTCTACGGCAAGATCGGCATCGTGGCGGCGCTCTTCTTCGGCCTGAAGGCAGCCGTGCTGGCCATCGTGCTCGAGGCCGTGGTCCGGATCGGCAGGCGGGCATTGAAGAACCGCATCCTGATCGGGATTGCTGCGGCGGCCTTCGTGGCGATCTTCTTCCTCGGCGCGCCCTTTCCTCTGATCATTCTCGCGGCCGCGGTGATCGGCTTTGTCGGTGCGCGGGCGGGTCTCCCGCAGTTCGAAGCCGGCGGACACGGCGCGGACGCGCAGGACGGCGACAATCTTCTCGGGGAGCACCGTCCCGCCCACGCCACACCCAGCACGGGACGAAGCGTGCGCGTCGCGGCGATCTGGCTTGCGCTCTGGCTGGTGCCGGTTCTGGCTCTCCTGCTGATCCTCGGCCGCAACGACGTCTTCAGCCAGATCGCGATCTTCTTTTCCAAGATGGCGATGGTCACCTTCGGGGGCGCCTACGCGGTTCTGGCCTATGTGGCTCAGCAGGCCGTGGAAACCTATGGCTGGCTGCAGCCGGGCGAGATGCTCGATGGACTCGGCATGGCGGAAACCACGCCAGGGCCCTTGATCATGGTGCTCCAATTCGTGGGGTTCATGGCGGCGTTCCGGGACGCCGGCTCGCTTCCTCCGCTCCTGGCAGGCACGCTCGGCGGCCTCCTTGCCACATGGGTGACCTTCACTCCCTGCTTTCTCTGGATCTTCCTCGGGGCGCCCTACATCGAAGTGTTACGTGGCAACAAGGCCCTGAGCGGCGCCCTCACCGCCATCACGGCTGCCGTGGTGGGCGTGATCCTGAACCTTGCCGTCTGGTTCGGGATTCACACGATCTTCGGCCGCGTTCGAGCGATGGAATGGGGGCCGCTCGATTTCGATATGCCTGAATGGAAAAGTGTCGATGAATGGGCGCTGCTGCTCGCAGGGGCGGCCGTCATCGCCATGTTCCGCTTCAAGATCGGGATGCTGCCGACGCTTGCAGCGACGTCCATCGCAGGGGTCATCCTGTACTGGGCGGGGATGATCGCTTGAACGGGGTGAGGCGGAAGGCCGCCTCCCCCCGTGTCGAACCGGATCAGGTGGTCGACGAGATCTGCCCGCCATCGACGCGCAGGATCGAGCCCGTCATGAACGAGGCCTTCTCGCTCGCCAGGAAGACGGCGGCAGCCGCGAACTCCTCAATCTCGCCGTAGCGACCTGCCGGAATGCCCGCGCGGGCAGCGTTCGCCACATCTTCGACGGAACGGCCGGTCCGCTCCGCATTGGCGGCATCGAGCTGCTTCAGGCGATCGGTAGCGATGCGGCCCGGCGCGACGGCGTTCACGGTCACGCCCGAGGAGGCCACTTCGCTCGCGAGCGTCTTGCCCCAGCCGACGAGCGCGGGACGGATCGCGTTCGAGATCGCGAGGTTCGGGATCGGCTGGATCACGCCGGACGAGATCACCGAAATGATGCGGCCGAACTTGCGCTCGATCATGCCGGGGAGAAGCTGGTCGGCAATCCGCACCAGGTTGACGAACATCGCCTCGAACGACTGGCGCCACTGATCGGACGACACCCCTTGCGCCTTGCCGGGCGGCGGACCGCCGCTGTTGAGCACGAGAATGTCGACGCCGCCGAGCGCTTCCGTCACATCCTTGACCAGGGCATCGACCTGATCGACCTTGCCGGTATCGCAGATGAACGGCAGGACGTCCCTGCCGATCTTGTCGGCAGCCGCCTTCGACCCGTCCATGCTGCGGCTCGCGATGGCGACCCGGGCGCCCTCCTCGGCCAAGCCCTGCGCGATGCCGAAGCCCAACCCTTTGCTCGCGCCGAGAACGAGCGCGCGCTTTCCCTTCAATCCTGTTTCCATGCGTGAAAACTCCCCTTGTTGCTTCACGAGCGCTCGATGCGCTGCATCAGCCATTCGATGTCGGCAATGGTTTCCGGGCTCAGCTTCGGCCCCGGCTTGCGCAGCGTATCGGATGCGATGATGCCGCGCCGCTTCAGCACGTACTTGCGCACGGCGAGGCCCACGCCGGGCTGTGTCTCGTAGCGCACCAGCGGCAGATGGCGGTCGAAGAGATCGTGCGCCTCCGCCCGCTTGCCCTGGTTGATGAATTCGACCACGCCGACCAGCATCTCCGGGTAGGCATAGCCCGTCATGGCGCCGTCCGCGCCCCGCTCCATCTCGAAGGGGAGGAACATCCCGCCATTGCCGCAGAGAATGGACACGCGGCGCACCTGGCCCGTATCGCTTGCGCGGCGCAGCGCCGTGATTTTGTCGAGGCCGGGCCAATCCTCGTGCTTGAGCATCACGCAGGACGGGCTCTGCTCGATGATGCGCATGATCACCTTCGGGGTCATGACCACGTTGGTGGTGAGGGGATAGTCCTGGATCACCCACGGAACATCCGGGCCGATGGCCTCCACGGCATCCGCGTAATAGGAGACGATCTGGTCGTCGGTCTTCAAGGTCGAGGGCGGCGCGATCATGACGCCGGCGGCGCCCGCATCCATCACCTTGGACGACAGGCCCGACATGGCGGCGAAGCCGGCCGCCGATACCCCGACGATGACGGGGACGCGGCCCGCCACCGTGGCGATCACCTGTCGGGCGAAGGCCAGGGCCTCATCGGCCGCGAGCTTGGGTGCCTCGCCCATGATGCCTAGAATCGTCAGTCCGGTCGCGCCGGCTTTCAGATAGGCCTCGACCATCCGGTCGGTCGAGGCGACGTCGACCCGTCCGTCGCTCTCGAAGGGCGTGGGGCAGATGACGTAGACCCCGGCGGCAGAACTCGTGAGCAAGACTTCCTCCTCGGCAAAGCGGGCAAGAGAACAGGAACCTCCATACACCCGCTTTGCGCCCGGCGCACTATCTTAGCTGCAGCCGGCTCTTCGCCTTTAGCTGCGTCCGGATCCGCTCTTCTTGCCGCCGCCATCCTGCTTGTTGACGGTGGCCCAAGCGCGCCTCTCGGCCTCCTTTTCCGAGAGTCCACGGCTCTCGTAGGATTCCTCGATATGCTCGGCCTTGCGCTTCTGCTTGTCGGTATAGGCGGACTTGTCACCGCGGGACATGGCATTTTCCTCTCGGGCTGGGTTCATCAGATGCATCCGACAGGGGATGCATGCTGAAGACTCAACCGGGAAGCCGGAGCACGGTTCCGCAACTTTGTTTCTTAGCCGCTGTTGCGCAGACCCGCCGCGATGCCGTTGATGGACAGGTGGATGCCCTGCACGACCTGCTCGTCCGCATCGCCGGAGCGGTGACGCTTCAGCAGTTCGATCTGCAGGTGGTTCAGCGGATCGAGATACGGGAAGCGGTTTCGGATCGAGCGGGCCAGGAGCGGATTGCCGTCGAGCAGGGATTGCTGCCGCATGATGGCAAGCAGCTGCCTGATCGAATCCTCCCATTCACGGCGCAGGCGCGGGAAGATGGCCTCGCGCAAGGCGTCGTCCGCGACGAGGTTCGCATAACGTGAGGCGATCGCGATGTTGCTCTTCGCCAGGACCATGTCCATGTTCGAGAGCAGCGCCTGGAAGAACGGCCAGTCGCGATACATCTCCTGCAGCAGCGCCATGCCGGTGTCGGGCCGCTTGTCGAGCCACTCGTTCACCGCGGAGCCGAAGCCGTACCAGCCCGGCAGCATGAGGCGGCACTGCGCCCAGCCGAACACCCATGGGATGGCGCGCAGATCCTCGATGCGCCGGGAGTTCGTGCGCGATGCCGGCCGGCTGCCGATATTCAGATTGGCGATCTCGCCGATGACAGTCGATTCCCAGAAATAGCGCTCGAACCCTTCGGTCTCATAGACGAGCGCCCGATACGTCTTGAAGGCGCTGTTCGAAAGCTCGTCCATCGCCTTCAGGTACTCGTCGCGAGGGGCGGACTGGCCTGAATGCAGAAGCGTAGCTTCGAGAGTGGCCGCGGCGAGGATTTCAAGATTGCGGCGCCCGAGATCCGGATTCGAGTATTTGCCGGCAATCACCTCGCCCTGTTCGGTGATCCGAATGGCGCCCTGCACGGCCCCGCCCGGCTGCGCCAGGATCGCCTGATAGCTCGGTCCGCCGCCGCGGCCCACGGATCCGCCACGGCCATGGAACAGCCGAAGGGCGACGCTGTGGCGCTTGAACACCTCGATCAGCTCGATCTCCGCCTTGTAGAGCTCCCAGCCGGAGGTGAGAAAGCCGCCGTCCTTGTTGCTGTCAGAATAGCCGAGCATCACCTCCTGGGCCTGCCCGCGGCTGCGCAACAGGCGCATGTAATCCGGCAAGGAGAACAAAGCATCCATCACGCCGCTGCAATTGCGCAGATCCGCGATGGTCTCGAAGAGCGGGATGATGTTCACATCCATCTCGCCGTCGCGCGGACGCAGGAGGCCCGCCTCCTTTAGGAGAAGAGCCACCTCTAGGATGTCGGATGGATCGCTCGCTTTGGAGATGACGTAGTTCGGCACGGCCGCGCGGCCATAGCGCCGATGGGCTTCGGCGGCTTCGTGAACGATGGCCAGTTCGGATGCGGTCTCAGGCGAATAGTCGAGATAGGGCGACATGAGGAGGCGCGGCGTGCGAAGCTCTTCCAGGAGCAGGGCGACGCGCTTATCCTCCGGCAGCCCTTCATAGGCGGTTCCGGGATTGGCCTTCTCAAAAAGCTCGGCCACGACACGCTGATGAACGTCGGAATTCTGGCGCATGTCGACGCTGGCCAGATGGAACCCGAAGACGCTGACGGCACGGCGCAGTTTGCGCAGGCGGCCACGTGCCAGCGATCCCGATCCGTTCGAGCGCAGGGAGCGGTGAAGGACCGAGAGTTCACCCTCAAACTCCTCGATGCTGTCATAGGCCGGTGCCTCGCCCACCGCATGGCGCGCCACATCGCCGTGCCCAAGCCGGGCTGCGGTTGCGGCAAGGCGTGCATAGATGCCTGTGATTGCTCTGCGATAAGGCTCGTCCTGACGATGGGGAGAGGGATCGGGAGAGGCCTTGGCGAGTTCCTGGATCTCGTCGGAGACGTTCACATAACGCCCATCGAGCGACAGTTCAGCGCCCAGGCAATGGAGCTCTTCCAGATAGAAGCTGAGAGCGTGCTTGCTCTGCAGCAGAAGGGCCTGCCGCAGGGCATCCGCGGTCACGAAAGGATTGCCGTCGCGGTCTCCGCCGATCCAGCTGCCCATACGTAAGAAGGAGGGCAGCTCAATGCTCTCCCATAGGGGATCCAAGGCCGCAAGCTGATCCTCGAGGGAGGCATAGACCCGGGGTAACTCCTTGAAAAAAGTGTAGTCGTAGTACGAAAGACCGTTGTTGACCTCGTCGATCACCTTGAGCCGGTTACGCCGAAGAATGCTCGTCTGCCAAAGTGTGAGAATGGCACGACGAAGGGCTTCCTGGCAGGCCGCCTCCTCGTCTGGTGTCAGATGCTGCCGATCCCGCTGCGCCAGAATCTGGGAGATTTCCATTTCGCGGTCGATGGTGCTCTTGCGGCGCACCTCTGTCGGGTGCGCCGTGAGAACGGGGCAGACGAGCGCGGAGGCAAAAACGGCCTGGAGGGCCGAATGGCTGACGCCGGCATCCTGGATGAGCTTGAGGGCTCGTGCCAGCGTTCCCTCGCGTGGCGCCGCAGCCTCCACGGCATGAGCGCCCGCCATCGCATGGGCGCGGGAGCGGCGGACATGATGCTGGTCCTCGGCGATGTTCGCCAGATGCGAGAAATAGCTGTAGGCCCGGATGATCTGGTTGCTGCGTCCCCGCGAGAGGCTGTTCAGGGTCGTCTCGAGCTCGCGGCGGGCCGCGTCATCCTCATTGCGGTGGAAACGGATCGAGGTCTGGCGGATGCGTTCCACGATCTCAAAGGCAGCCTCGCCCTCCTGCTCGCGGATCGTGTCACCCAGGATTCGCCCCAGAAGCCGAATATCGTCGCGAAGGGGAAGGTCCTTCTCGGGCGTGACGTCGGGGTTGATCAGAGACATGGGAGGGCTCCCGCTTGGCGCGTTTGCTGCACTGCGAAATAAAACCCTTTATCACCCTACGGCAAGCGTAATTTTATTTTAGAATCCGCCTAATTCATGACGGCCCACCGCTCCGGCCGGTCCGTCTGACCGATGAGCGCCAGCCCATAGGCGATGGACTCGAACTGGTCTGCCGAAGTCAGCCGGGTCTCGCCAAAGCGATCGACGAACAGGCGACGGATGGCTGGAACGAACGAGGTGCCGCCTGTCAGGAACACGCGCTCGATCTCCTCGGGTCTGACGCCAGCCCTGGAAAGAGCCTCGTCGACCGTTCCGGCGATCCGCTTTACATCTTCCGCGATCCACGATTCGAAATCGGCGCGCGTGATCTTCGCCTCGATATCGACGCTCTCGCCCTGGAACTGGAACGTCGTCTCCTCCTGGTTCGAAAGCGCAACCTTTGCCGAAGAAACGGCCCGGTAGAGGGCAAAGCCGAGATCGTACTCGATGATGTCGATGAATTTCTCGAGCGGTTCCGGTTCCAGGGCGACGCGGGCCAGTTCCCGCAGCTCCTTGAGGTCACCGCTGCCCTTCATCATCGCGAGATGGTTCCAGCGGGCGAAATTGGCATAATAGTGGTTGGGGATCGACAGGATCTTTCCCATGGAGCGATAGAGCCCACCTTTTCCCAGGCGCGGGGACACGACCTTGTCGACGATCCGGTAATCGAAGGCGTCTCCCGCGATCCCGATGCCGGCATGCCCCAGCGGCTCGGCCCGCAGCACGCCTCCCTGTCGGGAAAAACGCATGACCGAAAAGTCGCTGGTGCCGCCGCCGAAATCCGCCACCAGCACGGTGGCGTCATGATCGAGCTGGCGCGCGTAGAAGAAGGCGGCCCCCACGGGCTCGTAGACGTAGCGGGCCTGCTCCGCCCCGAGCCGGCTGAAGGCCGTCCGGTAGCGCTGCATGGCGAGATCGTCGTCCGGATTGTAGCCGGCGAACTGGACCGGCCGCCCGATGACGACGTTCCGTGCCCCCCAATCGAGCCGAGAGCCGCCATGGCGCACGAGCGTGCGCAGGAAGGCGCTCAGCAGGTCCTCGAAGGCATAGCGTTCGCGGAAGATCCGGGTTTCCTTGAAGGTCGCGCTGGCCGCGAAGGTCTTGAACGACTGGATGAAGCGGTGGGCATGCAGCCCGTCCAGGAACTGCTCGATGGCCCAGGGGCCACCCTCGACTTCGGTGCGCAGGCCGTTGCCGTGCCGCTCATCCCAGAAGCAGAGCGCCGTGACGTAGACCTTGAGACGCTCGCCCCCGTGCTCGAAGGTCAGCGCCTCCACGTTCCCGTTCCGGTCCGCCAGGGCCACGACCGTGTTGCTGGTGCCGAAATCGATGCCGATGGATAAATCGTCGGAGAGGGGCATGGAGACCTCGGGAGCGGGCGAAAGGGCCGGACGGTCTATACGCCGAGGCTTCGCCTGCCAAGCAGAAATGTCGAAACGCCGCTTTCCCTAACGGCACTGCGACCCCGGGGCTGTGGACGGGCCGTTGACCCGGTGGCGTCCCGCACCGTAGAAGCCGCGCCTTACGCCTTATTCGGAGACTTCCATGCTATCCATCGGTCAGCGCATCGCGAACGAACTGAGTGTTCAGGAGTGGCAGGTCAAGGCAGCCATCGAGCTGCTGGACGGCGGGTCGACCGTCCCCTTCATCGCACGCTACCGCAAGGAAGTCACCGGCACCCTGGACGACGCTCAGCTGCGCACCCTGGACGAGCGCCTGCGCTACCTGCGCGAGCTGGAGGACCGCCGCAAGACGATCCTGGACAGCGTCCGCGAGCAGGGCAAGCTCACCGACGAGCTGGCGCTCCAGATCAACACCGCCGACACCAAGGCGCGCCTGGAAGACCTCTACCTGCCCTACAAGCCCAAGCGGCGGACCAAGGCGCAGATCGCCAGGGAGGCGGGCCTGGAGCCTTTGGCCGACCTGCTTCTGGGCGAGCCGGGCCGCGAGCCCAAGGAAGCGGCTTCCGGATTCGTGAATGCCGAGAAGGAAGTCGCCACCCCGGAGGCGGCCCTCGAGGGCGCCCGCTCGATCCTCGTCGAGCGTTTCGCGGAAAATGCCGAACTTCTGGGAGCGCTGCGCGACATCTATTGGGAGCGGGGCAGCCTCACCTCCAAGATGCGCGACGGCAAGGCGACCGAAGGCGCGAAATTCGCCGACTATTTCGACTTCGCCGAGCCCCTGCCGAAGCTGCCCTCCCACCGGATCCTCGCCCTGTTCCGGGGCGAGAAGGAGGAGATCCTCGATCTGCGCATGGAGGAGGACAAGGACGCCGCAGAGCCCGGCTATGTCAGCCGCTACGAGGGCCGTACGGCGCTCGCCTACGGCATCGTCGATCAGGGCCGTCCCGGCGACAAGTGGCTTCTGGACACGGTTCGCTGGGCCTGGCGCACGAAGCTGCGCTTCTCCATCGAACTCGACATGAAGATGAAGCTCTGGCAGCTGGCCGAGGACGAGGCCGTGAAGGTGTTCGCCGGCAACCTGCGCGACCTGCTTCTCGCGGCTCCCGCCGGCGCGCGCCCGACCCTCGGCCTCGATCCCGGCTACCGAACCGGCGTCAAGGTGGCCGTGGTGGATGCGACCGGAAAGGTGGTGGCGACCGATACCATCTACCCGCACGAGCCGAAGCGCCAATGGGACGAAGCCCTTGCGACGCTGGCGCGGCTCTGCCGCGTGCACCGGGTCGAGCTGGTGGCCATCGGCAACGGCACGGCCTCGCGCGAGACCGACAAGCTCGCGGCCGAGCTGGTGGCGAAGCACCCGGATCTGAAGCTTACGAAGATCATGGTGTCGGAAGCCGGCGCTTCCGTCTATTCCGCGTCCGCCTTTGCCAGCCAGGAGCTGCCGGATCTCGACGTCTCCCTGCGTGGCGCCGTCTCCATCGCGCGCCGCCTGCAGGATCCGCTGGCAGAACTCGTGAAGATCGACCCGAAATCCATCGGCGTCGGGCAGTACCAGCACGATCTCGCGGAATTCAAGCTCTCGCGCTCCCTCGACGCGGTGGTGGAGGATTGCGTGAATGCGGTCGGGGTCGATCTCAACACCGCCTCGGCGCCGCTTCTCGCCCGCGTCTCGGGCCTCGGCGAATGGGTGGCGCAGAACATCGTCTCCCACCGCGATGCCAACGGGCCGTTCAAGACCCGCAAGGCGCTCACCAAGGTCTCGGGTCTTGGGCCGAAAACCTTCGAACAGGCGGCGGGCTTCCTGCGCATCCCGAACGGCGACGATCCGCTCGATGCCTCAGGCGTCCATCCGGAGGCTTATCCGGTCGTGCGCCGCATCCTCGAGGCCACGAAGAGCGATATCAAGGTGGTGATCGGCAACGGCGCCGTGTTGAAGAAGCTCAACCCGCAGAGCTTCACGGACGAGAAATTCGGCGTTCCCACCGTGAAGGACATCCTGAGCGAGCTGGAAAAGCCCGGTCGCGACCCGCGCCCCGAATTCAAGACCGCCACCTTCATGGAAGGCGTGGAGAAGATCAGCGACCTGAAGCCCGGGATGGTTCTGGAAGGCGTGGTCACCAATGTGGCGGCCTTCGGAGCCTTCGTCGACGTGGGCGTCCACCAGGACGGGCTCGTGCACATCTCGGCCCTGGCCGACACCTTCGTGAAGGACCCGCGCACCGTGGTGAAGCCGGGCGATATCGTGAAGGTGAAGGTGCTCGAGGTCGACGTTCCGCGGAAGCGCATCTCGCTGTCCATGCGCATGAGCGACCCGGCCGAGAAGCGGTCCGCCGGTCGGCAGGACGACAACCGGGCGGCGTTGCAGAAGCACCGCGCGCAGACCGAGCGGAAACCCGCTCCGCAGGCTCCCGCCGCCGGCGGCGCCCTGGCCGATGCCCTGCGCCGGGCCGCGATGGCGGGCGGCAAGGACAAGGGCAGCCGGAAGTGATCCTGACGGGGCGGCTTGTGGCCGCCCCTGAACTGCTCTAGAAGCAAAGCGTCTCACGGGGAGCCTCGAGACGAGGCTGAGAGGTGGCGAGGCCACCGACCCGTCGAACCTGATCCGGGTCATGCCGGCGGAGGGAATGAGCATGCGACATCGCCACACAAGCCATGCCTCGTGCAACCTGCGCCGCCAGTCCGGCCTGCCTCATGCATGGGAGCGCCCCTGATGTTACGCCGACTGCTTCTCACCCTCGTGTCGCTCGGGCTGGCGACAGGCCTCGCCCAGGCCCAGACCAAGCCGACGCTCACCGTCTACACCTACGGCTCGTTTGCCGGAAAATACGGGCCCGGCAAGACCGTCAAGGAGCGCTTCGAGGCGACCTGCGGGTGCGAACTGAACTGGGTCACCGCCGAGGATGCTGGCAGCCTGCTCGGGCGGCTGCGGCTCGAGGGCGAGGACACCAAGGCCGACGCGGTGGTCGGCCTCGACATGAATCTCGTCGCCGAGGCCCGCTCGCTCAACCTCTTCGCGCCGCACGGGGTGGATGAGAAGGATCTGACACTTCCTATCACATGGACTGACAGCACCTTCATCCCGTTCGACTGGGGCTACTACGCCTTCGTCTACGACGCCAGCAAGCTCGCCCACCCGCCCAAGAGCCTGCGGGAGCTCGTCGACGATCCCAATGGTCCGAAAGTGGTCCTGCAGGATCCCCGCACCAGCGCGCCGGGCCTCGGCCTGCTGCTCTGGATGCAGAAGGTCTATGGCGACAAGGCCGGCGAGGCCTGGGGCAGGCTCCAGCCCCGCATCGTGACCTTCACCAAGGGCTGGTCCGAGGCCTATGGCCTGTTCCTGAAGGGCGAGGCCGACATGGTGATGTCCTACACCACCTCGCCGGCCTATCACGTCGTCGCGGAGAAGAAGGACAATTACCGGGCCGCCGCCTTCTCCGAGGGCCACTACCTTCACGTGGAGCTCGCCGGCATGACCCGCACCTCGAAGCAGCCGGACCTTGCCAAGAAATTCATGGCCTTCATCCTCAGCGAGCCATTCCAGTCGGCCATGCCCGAGGGCAACTGGATGATGCCGGCCAAGACCCCGGCCGCCGGCCTGCCCGCCGCCTTCAAGGATCTCGTGCAACCGAGCCGGGCGCTCCTCTTCACGCCCGAGGAGGTGCAGCAGAATCGCCGCGCCTTCACGGATGCCTGGCTCAACGCCACGGCCCGCTGATCGCCGACCATGACCCTGAAGCCGCCCCATCCCGGAAGCCTCGTGGCCATCGCCATCCTGGCTCTCGTGGCGGGCGGCTTCATCGCTCTCGCGACCGTCGGCGGGGGGACGCCGTCGCTCCTCTCCATCGGTCCCTATCTCTGGCGCGTGCTCGCCTTCTCGCTCATCCAGGCGACGCTGTCGGCCGCGCTGTCGCTGGCGCTGGGCATCGGCCTGGCGCTCGCCCTCGCCCGCCGCCGGTTTCCGGGACGCGACGTCGTCCTGGCCATCCTCGGCTCCACGATGGTGATGCCGACCATCGTGGCGGTGTTCGCGGTCTTCGCGGTCTACGGCCGCAGCGGATGGCTCGCCGACGTGCTGGCCGTCCTCGGGTGGGCCGGAGGCTTCAGCATCTTCGGCTATCCCGGCATCCTCATCGCCCATGTGTTCCTGAACGGGCCCTTCGTAGCCCGGATCACCCTCGACGGATTGAATCAGGTGCCGGCCGAGCACTGGCGTCTTGCCGCCGCTCTCGGCTTCACGCCCGTCCAGATCTTCCGCCATCTCGACTGGCCGGTGCTGCGCGGGGAGCTGCCCGGCGTCGCCGGTCTCATCTTCCTGATGTGCTTCAAGAGCTTCGCGATCGTGCTGGCGCTCGGCGGGGGGCCTGGCCGATCCACCCTGGAGGTGGCGATCTTCGAGGCGCTCAAGATCGATCTCGATTTCGGCCGCGTCGCCTGGCTGGCCCTGATCCAGCTCGCCATCTGCCTGTCCATGACGGCCTTGCTCCATTGGGCCTTCACGCGCCCGCCCGTGGGCCACACGATCCGCAGCCTCGTCCATCGCCCCGATGCGAAGAACAGGGGCCTGAAGATCCTCGATGCGATGGTGCTCGTCGTCAGCGCCCTGTTCATCGCGCCGCTCGCCTTCAGCGTGCTGACGGGCTTCCGCAGCCTGCCCGCCGTGATCGACGCGGATCTGCTGCGAGCCTTCGTCACGAGCCTCGCCATCGCCGGTGCGGCGGCCATCCTGGCGTGCGGCCTGGCGCTGGCCCTCGCGTCCGCGGCGCGGCGGCGACGCATCGTGCTCCGCTCCCCGCGCCTCGCGGCACTCTACGATCTCCTGCCCGACGCGCTGCTCGCGGTGCCGCCCTTCGCCCTGACCGCAGGCCTGTTCCTGCTGATCCGGCGCTTCGGCGATCCGTCGACGGCCGGCTTCGTCCTTCTGCCGCTGATCAACGGGCTGGCCGCCGTGCCCTTCGCCTATCGCTATGTGGCACCCCGTCTCCTCACCACGGAGGAGCGCTACGGCCGCGTCGCGGCATCGCTCGGGATCACCGGCTGGTCGAAGCTCGCGATCATGGACTGGCCGGAGCTCAAGCGGCCGCTCGCGGCGGGCTTCGCCCTCGCCATGGCGTTGTCCTTCGGTGATTTCGGCATCGTCGCGCTCTTCGGCGGCACGGAACTGGTCACGCTGCCCTATCTGCTCTACGAGCGCCTGGGGGCCTACCGGATGGACGAGGCATCAAGCGTCGGCCTCGTCATCGTGTTCGTCGCCGTCATCCTCGCTCACGCTTCAGGTCGCCTGTCCGATGCTCGTGATTGACAACTGCCGCCTGACCTGGCCCGATTTCACGGCGGATTACTCCCTGTCCGTGCCGACCGGAAACCTGTGCGCGGTCATCGGCCCGTCGGGCGGCGGCAAGACGACCCTGCTCCACATGATCGCCGGCTTTGAGCGGCCCGAAAGCGGCACATTGACCTTCGACGGACAAAATCTCCTGCCCCTCGACCCGGCCCGGCGGCCGACCGCCATCGTGTTCCAGGACCACAACCTGTTTCCGCACCTGAGCGTCGCGCAGAACGTCGGCCTGGGTCTGCGCCCGTCCCTTCGCCTGAGCGCGGACGAGAAGGCTCTCGTGGGCGAGATGCTGGATGCCGTCGGCCTCGAAGGCTTCGACGACCGCAGGCCGGGCGAGATGTCGGGCGGGCAGCGCCAGCGGGTCGCCCTGGCGCGGGCGCTCGTGTCCGGCCGTCCGCTCATCCTGCTCGACGAGCCGTTCAGCAGCCTCGATCCGGCCTTGCGCCGGGACATGATCCTGCTCGTCGACGCCTTGCGGCGCAGGCGTTCCGTCACGATCCTGATGACCATCCATACGCCCGAGGACGTGGCCGATCTCGCCGACCAGATGGCCTTCGTGGCCGGCGGCCGGGTCGTGGCGTCGGGACCGCCCGCGGAGATCCTCGGCAGCGCGCTCGCGCCCAGGATCGCGGCGGCCGTTTCGAATTCGTGAGAAGCTTATCGCTCTATCCGTCATCACCGGGCTTGTCCCGGTGATCCCGATTGTCTGAAGCGCCGAGCCTCACCGGATCGGGATGGCCGGCCGGTCATCACCCGCCTCTTGCCGGCCATGACGGGGAGTGGGTTACGCCCGGCTCGCCAGGACCGACACGCCGGACGCATCGAAGACGTGGAGCGCCCGGGTCGGTACATGGGCCGTGTAGGAACCGCCGGGCATCGCGTCGGTCTCGCCCGGCGCGCGGACGATCACGTCGTCGCCGCTGGCGAGCCTCATGTAGACGTAGCTCGACTCGCCCAGCTGCTCGACGGCATCGATGGTGCCGCGCAGGGGCGCGGCGTCGGCTCCCCCCTCCTCCATGTGCTCGGGCCGGATGCCGACGGTCACGGAGTCGCCAGGAGCCAGAGCGCCTGTCCTGACCGTCACGACGGCTTCCGTGCCGGCGAACCCGATGGTGGCGCTGTCGCCCTCGCGGCGGAGCACTTGCCCCTTGATGAAATTCATCCGCGGCGAGCCGATGAAGCCCGCCACGAACAGGTTGCGGGGATGGCGATACAGTTCCAGCGGCGCGCCGACCTGCTCGATCCGCCCGTGGTTCATCACCACGATCTTGGACGCGAGCGTCATGGCCTCCACCTGATCGTGGGTGACGTAGATCATGGTCGCGCCGAGATCCCGGTGGAGCTTGGCGATCTCCAGCCGCGTGTTGACGCGCAAGGCCGCATCGAGGTTCGAGAGCGGCTCGTCGAAGAGGAAGACGCTCGGGTTGCGCACGATGGCGCGGCCGATGGCGACGCGCTGGCGCTGGCCGCCCGACAGTTCCCGCGGCTTCCGGTCGAGGAGCGGCGTGAGCTTCAGGATCTCCGCCGCCTGCCGCACCCGGCGGTCCACCTCGGCCTTGTTCGTCTTGGCGAATTTCAGCCCGAAGGCCATGTTCTTGTAGACGTTCATGTGCGGATAGAGCGCGTAGGACTGGAACACCATGGCGATCTTGCGGTCCGCGGGCGGCAGCTCGTTCACCCGCCGGCTGTCGATCCGGATCTCGCCGCCGCTCACGGTCTCCAGCCCGGCGATGATGCGCAAAAGGGTGGACTTGCCGCAGCCGGACGGGCCGACGAAGACGACGAACTCCCCGTCCGCGACCGAGAGATCGATGTCGCGCAGGATCTCCGTCGCTCCGAAGGACTTGGCAACACCGTGCAGGGAAACGTCGGCCATCGCGGTCAATTCCTGAGGTAGGGCGTCACTTCACGGCGCCGGCCGTGAGGCCGCGCACGAGGTAGCGCGAGAAGAGAAGGTAGAGGACGAGAACGGGCGCGATCGCCAGGGTGAGAGACGCGAGAACCGCGTTCCAATCCGTCACGTACTGGCCGATGAACTGCTGCACGCCGAGCGTGATCGTCTGCTTGCCGTCGCCGGGAGCGAGGATCAGCGGGAACCAGAGATCGTTCCAGACCGGCACCATGGTGAACACAGCGACCGTCGCGATGGCCGGGCTGATCAGCGGCAGGATGATGCTGAAGAAGATCCGGTACTCGCTCACCCCGTCGCAGCGGGCGGCATCGCGCAGGTCCTTGGGGATCTGCTGGATGAACTCGCCGAGGATCAGGATGGCGAGCGGCAGCCCCTGCGCCACATAGACCAGGATGAGCGCGGTCAGCGTATTGACCAGGTTCAGCTCCACCATCATGCGCAGGATGCTGACGCTGCCCAGGCGGATCGGCACCATGATGCCGACGGCGAGGTAGAGTGAGATCAGCGTGTTGCCGGGGAACCTGTACTCGGTCAGCGCCCAGGCGGCCATGGCGCCGATGAGGACGATCAGCACCAGCGAGACCAGGGTCACGGTCAGGCTGTTGACAAAGTAGAGGCCGAAATCCGCATTGGCGAAGACCCGGTCGAACCCGATCGTCGTGAAGGTCTGGCCGTTGGGAAGGCCGAGGGGGTCGGCGAAGATCGCCCGCCTGGTCTTGAAGGCGTTGACGAGGATGAGGAGGATCGGCCCGAGCGCCAGGATCGTGTAGAGGATCAGCGCGACATGGACGGCGATGCGGCCAGGTCGGATGGTTGGTCGGATGGTTGGTCGGATGGCTGGTCCCATGGCGTCCTCAGAAGGTATGCCGCTGCAGCCGCCGCTGCACGCCGAAGAGATAGATCAGCACGCCCACCAGGATGATGATCAGCATGGCGGTCGCCACCGCGGCTCCCATGGTCGGGCTGCCGACCTGAAGCTGGAAGCCGAAGAAGGTGCGGTAGAAGAACGTGCCGAGGATGTCGGTCGAGAAGTTCGGACCCGCGAGCGCGCCCTTGATCGCATAGATCAGGTCGAAGGCGTTGAAATTGGCCACGAAGGTCAGGATCGACACGACGCCGAGGGTCGGCAGGATCAGGGGCAGGCGCACGAACCAGAACACGCTGAACGGCCCGGCCCCGTCGACGGTGGCGGCATCGAGCAGATCGTCGGGGATGTTCAGGAGAGCCGCATAGATCAGCATCATGGGGATGCCGACGAACTGCCAGACCGAGATCAGCGAGACCGTCAGCAGGGCGGTCGATTCCTGGCCGAGCCAGGGGCCGAAAAGGCTCCCGAGGCCGACCGCCTTCAGAAGGCTCGGCGCGATGCCCCAGAGCGGATTGAGGATGAGCTGCCAGATGAACCCGATGATGACCACGGACAGCATGGTCGGCAGGAAGATCAGCGTGCGGTAGACGCTGCCGCCGGTGAGCCGCGGCAGGCTGAGCAGCATGGCGAGCCCGAGCCCGATGCCGTTCTGCACCACCATGTGGATCAGGAAGAAGATCAGGTTGTTGCGAAACGCGTTCCAGAACTGGCCCGACCAGTTGGGATCGCTCAGGAGCGTCCGGAAATTCTCGAGGCCGACGAAGCTGCGCGCTCCGGTCTCGTCGCCCGCGTAGAGGCTGAGGCGGATCGTGTCGATCAGCGGGTAGATCGAGAACAGGGTGTAGATCGCAAGCGCCGGCGCCAGGAACACCGCGATATGGACAGGAAAGCGCGAGCGGGCGGGCACCGCTTCGGCCGATTGAACCTGTGATGCCGTAAGATCCGTCATGCTGCTCCAGGCCGAAGGAGAATGGAGGGCGGGCCGCTTTCGATGAGCGGCCCGCCTTGATGCTTTCAGCCCTTACTTCTTGTGCGGCTCGTACCAGCTGGCGAGCCCGTCCTCGGCCTTCTTGGCCGCCTCTTCGGGCTTCATGCTGCCGTTCATCACCTGGGCGCTCACGTTCCAGAGCTCGTTCTCGAGATTGGGCGTGCCGCGGGACAGGATCTGGTAGGAGTTGCGGATCGAGCTGTCGCAGGTTCCGCGCCAGCCGACGAACTTGGCCGCCACCGGATCCTTCACGTCGACCTTCGCTTTCGAGAGCGGGAAGAAGCCCGGCAGCTCGTTGGCGTAGATGTCGGCGAATTCAGGCGAGGCCACCCAGGACAGGAAGGTCTTGGCGGCTTCCATGTTCTTCGACTTGGCGTTGATGCCGATCGCGATGTCCGTATGGTCGCTGATGTAGCACTTGTCGCCGGCCTTCACCACCGGAGGCGCGAAGGCGTCGAACTCGAAATCGGCCTGCTTGCGGAAGATCGGCACGTCCCAGGAGCCGGCCGGATAGATCGCCGCGCGGCCGAGCGTGAACAGGTTCTGCGTGTCCGGATATTTCTGGGACTTGTAGCCGTCGCCCATGTAGGGAGCCCAGCTCGCCAGTTCCTTGAACACGTCCACATAGGCCGGATCGGTGAACTTCTGCTTGCCCTCGATGAGCGCCTTGCGGCCTTCCTCGCCCTTCCAGTAGTTCACGCCGATGTTCTGGAAGCCCATGGTGGCGGCTTCCCACTGGTCGGCCGTGCCCATGGCGATGGGTGTGTACTTGCCGTCGGCCTTGATCTTGTCGAGCACCGCGTGGAACTCGGCCACCGTCTTCGGCGGCGTGAGCTTCAGCTCGTCGAAGATCTCCTTGTTGTAGACGAAGCCGTGGATCACCGAGGCCATCGGCATGCAGAAGGTGGTCTTGCCGTCGTCCGTCGACCAGGCGCTCTTGGCCACGTCGGAGAAGTTCTCGATGCCCTTCACGTCGTTGACGGAAACCAGGCTGCCTTTCTTGAACAGGTCGAGGGAGGCGTCGAACGGGCGGCAGGTGATGAGGTCGCCGGCCGTGCCGCCGGCGAGGCGCGCGTTGAGAGCGGCGTTGTACTCGGTCGGCGGATCGGCCTTGAACTGGACCTTGATATCGGGATGCTTCTTGTTGAAGGCCGGAATGATCTTGGTGTTCCAGACATCCGCATCGTCGTTGCGCCAGCTCTCGATGGTGAGCGTCTGGGCCGACGCGGCATTGGCGAAAGCAAGAGCCGCCGCGGCCACCGAGGCGGTCGCGAGCAACTGTCCTGCACGGCGCAGGAACGCTTTCGATTGAGGTGTCGTCATCGTGTTCATCCTCCGTGACCGCAAGGAGCCTTCAGGAACGCCCCTGCTCTTATGTCCCACTGATTGTCCCGTGCCGTTCTTGTTTGCATTCTGCGCATTCCGGCAGGCCAGCGACACTGTTCCACCGGAAGGCTCATGGGACAAGTGACCTCATATTGGTATCGGCAAAATTCAAAGACAACTCCTCTTTGGCGCCGCCGGCCACAATTTGCCGGCTCCTCTTTTTGAAATCTTTGCGCTCTGTCGCGAAGAGGCCGTCGCAGGCTGTGGACAAAGGGCGTGAGTATTGCGGACCGCGCCTCTTCCCGAACTGGACATTAAGTGGCATGGTGCCTGTCCGTAAGATCGCTCCATGAGACCCGTTTCGCATGTCAGACCTCCTGTTCCTTGGCATTGACGGCGGCGGCACCAAGTGCCGGGCTCGGCTGCGCGATGCGCGGGGAACGCTGCTGGGCGAAGGAACAGGAGGACCGTCCAACATCCGTCTCGATCCCGACGTGGTCTGGACGTCGATTCTCACCGCCTGCCGCGAGGCCCTCGCCCAGGCGGGGCTCTCCGACGGGGATCTCGCGCGGATCCACGCCGGGATGGGCGCCGCCGGCGCCGGGCAGACCAGCGCGGTCGAACGCCTCCTGGCGCGCCCTCACCCCTTCGCGTCCTTCGAAATCGAGACCGATGCCCACACCGCTTGGCTCGGAGCCTTCAACGGAGGCGACGGCGCCATCCTGATCGTCGGCACCGGCTCCTGCGGCTATGGCGGCACCAGCGGTCAATGCCACTACGTGGGCGGCTGGGGCTACGAGATCTCGGACGAAGGCAGCGGGGCCGCCATCGGGCGCGAACTCCTGCGCCGCTGCATCTGGGCCCATGACGGCCGGACCGCCTCGACGCCGCTCTCGGACGCGGTTCTCGCCGAGTTCGACAACGATCTCGAAATCCTGGTCGACTGGGTCGGCAAGGCCCGTCCGGCCGATTACGGCCGCTATGCCCCCCTCGTCCTGCGGCATGCCGAGAAGCGCGATCCGCTCGGCATCGCGATCATCGAGGGGGCGGCCGCCGGCCTGAGCGCGATCGGCACGCGCCTGCTCGACCTCGGCGCCCCGGCCATCTGCCTGTTCGGGGGCCTGGCGGAACCGCTTCGTCCCTGGCTGTCGCCGCCGGTCCAGCGCACCATCGCGGCGCCCATGGCCGACGCGCTCGACGGCGCCATTCTCCTGGCCCGCATGGCTCGCCGGAGAGACGGCCATGAGTGAACCGACCGGCGATCCGCTCGCCTTCGTCCCACTGGACGATGGCAATCCCACGCCGCTCTATCTCCAGCTCCAGCAATCCATCGAGGACGCCGTGCGCAAGGGCGCGCTCAAGGCCGATGCGGCCCTGCCCGGGGAGCGCGATCTCGCCAAGCAGCTCGGCATCTCGCGCGTCACGGTGCGCAAGGCCATCACCGGACTGGTGCAGAAGGGCGTGCTCGTCCAGCGCTGGGGCTCGGGCACCTTCATCGCGCCGCAGATGCGCCTCGAACAGCCCCTCTCCCGCCTGTCGAGCTTCACCGACGACATGTCGGCTCGCGGCCTGACATCCTCGGCCGTGATGCTGAGCCGTTCGACCGGGCCCGCCTCCACCGACGAGTTGATGGCGCTCGGTCTCTCGCCGGGCGACCTGGTGAGCCGCGTCAACCGCCTGCGCCTCGCCAACGGCATCCCCATGGCGATCGAGAATGCGGTCCTGCCGTCGAGGGTCCTGCCCGATCCGTCCCTCGTCAAGCAATCGCTCTATGCGGTGCTGCACGAGCAGGGCTTCATGCCGGCCCGCGCCCTGCAAAGGCTGCACGCGGTGCTCCTGAACGAGGAACAGGCCTCCCTGCTCAGCGTTCCGCCTCAGAGCCCGGCGCTCTACATCGAACGACGCTCCTTCACCGCCTCGGGCGAGGTGGTCGAGTTCACCTCGTCCTATTACCGGGGCGACGCCTATGATTTCGTGGCCGAGCTGACCATCAGCCAGCCCGAACGGATGCACCATGATGATGCCTGACACGAATGCCAACGTCCTGACGGCCATGCTGCGCGAGGCGCAGGAAGCCCCGCAGGTGGTCGCACGCCTGCTCGAGAGCAACGCCCCCCTGTGCCGCGACCTCGGCGAGCGCCTGCGCGCCGCGCCGCCGCCTTTCGCCGTCACCTGCGCGCGCGGCAGCTCGGACAACGCGGCGACCTTCGTCAAATACCTGCTCGAGATCCATTCGGGCCTCGTGACCGCGTCGGTCGGCCCGTCGGTGACCTCCGTGTACGAGGCGCGCCCGCGCATGCGCGACGCCCTGTTCCTCGCCGTGTCGCAATCGGGCCGCAGCCCCGACATCCTCAACCTCGCCCGGGCCGGTCGGGACGACGGGGCGCTGACGGTGGCGCTCGTGAACGACACGACTTCGCCGCTCGCCTCAACCTGCGAGATCGTGCTGCCGCTCCATGCGGGGCCCGAGAAGAGCGTGGCCGCCACGAAATCCTTCATCGCGGCGCTCGCGGCGGGCCTGCAGCTCGTGGCGCACTGGTCGCAGGACCGGGCGCTTCTGGAGGCTCTCGACACCTTGCCGGACGTGCTCGCCCGGGCGTCCGCGACCGACTGGTCGGCGGCCTTGCCTGAACTGTCCGACGCCAACAACCTGTTCGTCGTCGGGCGCGGCGTCGGCTTTGCGGTCGCCCAGGAGGCGGCCCTCAAGCTCAAGGAGACGTCCGGCGTCCACGCGGAGGCGATGAGCGCCGCCGAGCTGATGCACGGTCCCTGGACGCTCGCGGGCGATCACTTCCCGATCCTGGTGCTGAGCCAGCAGGACGAGACCTTGAGCGGCGTGAACGACCTGGTGACGAAGCTGAACGAGCAGGGCGTCCCGGTGATCGTCGCCGGCGCCGCCGAAGGCCCCGCCACCGTGGCGCTGCCGGGGGTCGAGGACGCGCATCCCTATCTCGCCCCCATCGCGCTCATCCAGAGCTTCTATCCGCTTGTGAACGCCATTGCCCTTGCGCGCGGCCGCAATCCCGACAACCCGCCGCGCCTGCGCAAGGTGACGGAGACCGTCTGATGTCCATCGCTCTCGTGGGAGCGCGCGTCTTCGACGGCGCGCACATGCTCGACGGCCGCGCCGTCGTGGTCGGGAACGGCCGCGTCCTCGGCGTTCCGCTTGAGCGGGATCTCGGCACCGGCATCGAGCGCCGCCGGATCGAGGGCCTGCTCGCCCCAGGCTTCATCGACGTTCAGGTCAATGGCGGCGGCGGCGTGCTCTACAACGACGTGCGCAGCGTGGACGGCATCCGGACGATCGCCGAGGCGCACCGGGCCTACGGCACCACCGGCCTCCTGCCGACCTTCATCACGGATACGCGCGAGACAATGGCCGAGGCCGTGGAGGCGATGCGCGCCGCTCTGGCCGCCCGCGTCCCGGGCGTTCTCGGCATCCACCTCGAGGGCCCGTTCATCAGCCCCGAGCGCAAGGGCGTGCACGATCCCGCCTTCATGCGCCCGATGGAGGACGAGGACATCGCGATCATGACCTCGCTCACCGAGGGCCGCACCCTCGTGACGCTGGCGCCCGAGCGCAACAGCCTGGAGGCGATCGCGCGGCTGTCGGAAGCGGGCGTGCTCGTCTGCGCGGGTCATACGGCGAGCGACTATGCCACGGTCATGGAGGCCGTCCGCCACGGCCTGCGCGGCTTCACCCATCTCTACAACGCGATGCCGCCGCTGGCCGGACGCGATCCGGGCCCGGTGGGCGCCGCCCTCGACAGCCCGGACACCTGGTGCGGGCTCATCGTCGACGGACACCACGTGAGCGACGCGGCCCTGCGGGTCGCCATCGCGGCCAAGGGCAAGGAGCACATGATGCTCGTGACCGACGCCATGGCGGTGACCGGCACGGACCTGACCGGCTTCGAGCTGCACGGCCGCACGATCTACCGCCGGGACGGCCGGCTCACCACGGCGGACGGGACGCTCGCCGGGTCCGATCTCGACATGGCGGGCGCCGTCCGCAACAGCGTGGAGCGCCTAGGCCTTGCCCTGCCGGACGTGCTGCGGATGGCCTCGCTGATCCCGGCCCGGTTCCTGCGTCTCGATCATGAAATGGGCCGCATCGCCCCGGGCTATCGCGCCGACCTGGTTCTCCTCGACGAGAGTCTGGAGGTACGCGAGACCTGGATCGGCGGCAACGGCAACTGAACGGAGTCTTCCGATGAGCGCACAAAAGGTTCTCGTGGTCGGACTCGGCAACATGGGCCTGTCCCATGCCCTCGCCTACAGCCGGATCGACGGATACGAGATCGCCGGGCTCTGCACGCGCAACATCGACGGCATGAGCCTTCCCGCCACCCTGCAGGACGCCCCGCGCTTTTCCGATTTCGACGAAGCCCTCGAGGCCGTGCGTCCGGACGTGGTGTCGATCAACACCTGGTCGGACACGCACGCCGCCTATGCCATCCGGGCCATGGAGGCGGGCGCGCACGTCTTCGTGGAGAAACCGCTCGCCGATACCGTGACGGATGCCGAGCGCGTGGTCGAGACGGCGATCCGCACGAAGCGCAAGCTCGTCATCGGCTACATCCTCCGCCACCATCCCTCCTGGATCAAGTTCATCGAGATCGCCCGGACGCTCGGCACGCCCCACGTCTTCCGCATGAACCTCAATCAGCAGTCGAGCGGAGCCGCCTGGGAGGCGCACAAGCGCCTGCTGCAATCCCTCTCGCCGATCGTCGATTGCGGCGTGCACTACGTGGACGTCATGTGCCAAATCACGAAGGCGAACCCCGTGCAGGTCCACGGCGTCGGCACGCGGCTCACCGACGACATGCCGGCCGGCATTTACAATTACGGGCATCTCCACGTGACCTTCGACGACGGCTCCGTCGGCTGGTACGAGGCCGGATGGGGCCCGATGATGAGCGAGACGGCCTATTTCGTGAAGGACGTGATCGGCCCGAAGGGCAGCGTCAGCATCGTCATGGCCGAGACCGCCGGCGACATCCGCTCCGATGACATCAACGCCCACACCAAGACCAACCAGATCCTGCTCCACCACGCCGCGCTCAGGGACGACGGGAGCTTCGCGAAGGCGGACGAGCGCATCAGCACCACCGACGAGCCGGACCACGACGCCCTCTGCGAACGGGAGCAGCGCTTTCTCCTGCGGGCAATCCGGGAGGACGCGGATCTGACGGACCACATGAACGATGCGGTCCGGTCGCTTCGCATCGTGCTGGCGGCCGACGAGGCGGTGCGCACGGGACGGGTCGTGTCGCTGTAGGCTCGCGGGCCTTCATCCTCCTCACCCGTCATGGCCGGGCTTGTCCCGGCCATGACGGGTGAGGCGCCGCCCCAAGCGATCGGGATCACAGGCACAAGGCCGGTGATGACGTGGAGGGGGACATGGAGGGGGTGATAGCTGTCGCCGGGAGCGATCAGCCCTTCTCGTAAAAGGCGAAGCTGCGGCTGCGCCCCGCGAACTCGCGGTCGTAGGCCCGCGTCACCTGCCAGCCGTGACGCTCGTAGAAGCGCCGGGCGCTGTGATTGTCGCGAAAGCATTCGAGGCTTTTCGCGCCCTGCACCTCCGCCTCCCGCAGGAGAAGTGCGCCGCCGCCCCGGCCGCCCGCACCGGGATCCATGAACAGCATGTCGATGTGCCCGTCGGTCATGAGCAGGAAGCCGACGGGCATCTCGCCGGACAACGCAACCAGCATGCGCTCCCACGAGGCGGAAAACCGCTCTGCGAAGAAGGCGACGTCGCGGCCTGCGAGCACCTCCTCTTCCAGGATATCCGCAAAGGCTGCCCGATAGGAGCGCTCGGCCAAGGCCGCCAGGGCCGGGATGTCCGCAGGTCCGGCCGGCCGCACGATCACGGCTGTCCCCTCAGGCGCGGATCGAGGGTGTCGCGCAGGGCGTCGCCCAGGAGGTTGAAGCCGAAGGACAGAAACAGGATGGCGAAGCCCGCGAAGACGGCGCTCCACGGAGAAAGCATGAGGAAGTTGCGGCCCTCCGACAGCATCAGGCCCAGGGACGGCGTCGGCGGCTGCGTGCCGAGTCCGAGGAACGACAGCGAGGCTTCGACCAGGATGGCGGCCGAGAGCAGAAGGCTCGTCTGGACCAGGATCACGGAGGCGAGGTTCGGCAGGATGTGCAGGAAGATGATGCGCGCGTCCGACGCACCGATGGCCTTCGCGCCCGCCACATACTCGCTCTCGCACAGGACGAGCGCCGGGCCGCGCAGGAGGCGGGCGAAGATCGGCGTGTAGACGACCGCGATGGCTGCGGCCGCGCTGTAGGTATGCGGCCCCAGCACCGCGATGATGCCGATGGCGAGCAGCATCACCGGGAAGGCGAAGAGCACGTCCATGACGCGCATGATGATGCGGTCGAGCCAGCCGCGGTAATAGGCGGCCACGAGCCCGAGCGCGCCGCCGGCGAGGAGCGCGATGCCGACGGCAAGCAGGCAGGCGATGAGCGAGGTGCGATAGCCGTAGAGGATGCGCGTCAGCACGTCCCGGCCGAGCTGGTCGGTGCCGAACCAGTTCAGCCAGGACGGCGCCCGCAGGCGCCTGGCGACGCTCTGCGCCATGGGATCATAGGGTGCGAAGAGCGGCGCCCCGAGAGCAAGGATGAGCTGGATCGCCACCAAGGCGACCGCGAAGGCGAGAAGCTTGTTCTTGGCGAGACGCGACACGGATCAGGCCCTCACCCGGGGATCGACGACGATGTAGAGGAAATCGACCAGGAAGTTCACCAGGACGAAGCCCGCCGTCACCACGAGGATCGTGGCCTGGATCAGCGGATAGTTGCGCTCGGCGATGGCCCCGAGGATCAGGCGGCCGAGGCCGGGAATGGCGAAGACCTGTTCGACCACGATGGCGCCGCCGAGCAGATAGCCGGTCATGATGCCGACGCTGGTGAGGAACGGGATCAGGGCGTTGCGCAAGGCATGCTTGTAGACGACGCGCCGCTCCGGCAGGCCCTTGGCCCGGGCGGTGCGGACGTAATCCTGCCCGAGCGCGTCGAGCATGGCCGAGCGCACGAGGCGCGACAGGTTGGCGAGGATCGGCAGGGCGAGCGCAAAGGCGGGCAGCGCCATGCGCTGGAGATTGCCGACGGGATCCTCGGAGAACGGCACATAGCCCAACGACGCGAAGCCCGGCGCCCAGGTGGACAGAAGCAGGATCAGCACGATCCCGAGCCAGAAGGACGGGATCGTCAGGCCGGCGATGGCCGTGATGCGCATGGCCACATCGGCCGCGCCGCCGCGGGTCTGCGCCATCAGGCAGCCGACCGGCACGGCCAGCACCGCACCGATGACGAGCGACAGGAACGTGAGCTCGAGAGTCGGCCACAGATGCAGCAGGATCTCGGTCGAGACCGGCCGGCCTGTCCACAGGGAGGTCCCGAAATCGCCGCGAAGGGCCGATCCGGCCCAGACCAGATACTGCTCGACGATGGGGCGGTCGAGACCGACGCGGCGGTTGAGCTCCGCCATGCGCTCGGGCGTGATCTCGGTGTTCGCCCCGAGCATGATCGCGACCGCGTCGCCGGGGATCATCCGGATCATCAGGAACACGATGATCGACACCCCGAAGAGGACGATGACGAGGTCGACGAGGCGTGCGAGCAGGACGCGGTTCATGCGGGCGGGCTCTTCGAAAAACGATCCCGGCGCCGCACGAAGACGCCGCCGGGATGATCGATGGTGTTCAGTAGGACGCGTTGCGCAGCATGAGGAGCGAGCGGTTCGGCATCGTGTCGAAGCCCTGCAGCTTGCCGTTCATGGCCGAGAACAGGATGCCGTAGGTCAGGTGCGCCACCGGGCCCGAGCAGGCGAGCTTCTGCTGCACCTTGTCGTAGGCCGCCTTGCGGGCCGCCTGATCCTGCTGGGTGCGGGCCTGATCGAGCAGCCCGTCGATCTCCGCATCCGAATACTTGAACACGTTGGTCGAGCCGCCCGTGCGGAAGGTGCGGTAGAAGTAGTCGTCCGGATCGGGCTGTCCGGCATTGATCGACGCAAACAGGTCGAAGTTGCTGTTGCGCCAATCCTGGATGAACTGGCCCTGCTCCTGGTTGACCAGCTCGACCTTGAAGCCGGCCTTGTTCAGCTGCTCCTGCACCACCTGGGCGATGTCCTTGACGTCCTGGCGCGGCAGGACCTTCATGGTGACGGCGACCGGCACAGCGACGCCCGCCTCCTTGAGGAGCGCCTGCGCCTTGGCCGGGTCGGGCTTGTAGCAGGCGAACTGGTTCACATCGACCGCCCAGGACTTGAGCGCCGGCGACAGCGGGCCGCCGGGAACGCCGGCGCCGAACAAGGCCGCGTCCACGATCTCCTGGCGGTTGATGGCGTAGTTGACCGCCTCGCGCACCTTCGGGTTATCGAAGGGCGGCTTCGACACGTTCATGCCGACGAGCGTGTAGGCGAGATCCATCGTCTCGGAGAGCTTCACGTTCGGCTTGCCCTTGAGCTGCAGCGCGGTCGCCGCGTCGATGTTGGGCAGAAGCGCGTATTGCCCGTTGCTCAGGCCAACCTGGCGGGTGGCCGATTCCGGCACGATGTTGAACTTGAGGCCAGCGAGCTTCGGCAGGCCCTTGTCCCAATAGGCCTCGTTCTTGGTCAGCAGAATGAAGCCGTTGGGCTGCCATTCCTGGAACTTGTACGGGCCGGTGCCGACCGGCGCCTTCTGCAGGGCGTCCTTGTTCGCCTCCATGGCGCTCGGCACGACCGCGATGGTGGCGAGCGAGCTCAGGAGCGCGGCGGACGGCTCCTTGAGCTTCAGCTCCACGGTCGCGGCGTCGACCGCGCTGGCGCTCTCGACGGCGGACAGGCGGCTCGCCAGGGGCGACGCGATGTCCTTGCTCAGCACGCGCTTGATCGTGGACGCCACGTCCTCGGCCTCCATGGCCGAGCCGTCATGGAATTTGACGCCCGGGCGCAGCTTGAAGGTGTAGGTCTTGCCGTCCGGCGCGACGGTCCAGGATTCCGCGAGACCGGGGACGATCTTCAGGTCCTTGTCGATGGCGGTCAGTCCCTCGTAGATGGTGCCGTTCACCACCATGAAGCTCGGGAAGGCGGTGATGAGATGCGGATCGAGCCCCGTGGGGCCGTTATCCACCCCGATCTCGAGGACCTGAGCCGAGGCGGAGGCCATCGCCGCCACCATGAAACCTGCACCCAGAGCGGTGCGCAGTGCTGACCTGACCATTGTCGTTCTGTCTCCCTTGGAAGCCGCAGGGATTTATAGGCCATCGACGGGACCCTGTCATGGTCCAATCTCATACCACTCTGGACCAGTTCAGCGCCTGTGCTATGGTTCGCGCACAACCAGACCAGCCTCGGAGCCGTCCATGTCGCAGCGCCCCATCGTCAAAGCCATCGGCGTGATCAGCGGCACGTCCATGGACGGGATCGACGTTTCCGTCGTGGAGACGGACGGCGATGCGATCGTGAGGCCCGGCCCCGGCCGGACCTTCTCGTACCCGGACGATTTGAGGCGAACCCTCCAGGCGCTGATCGCCGAGCCGGCGCGGGCGCAGAGCGAGCCGCTCGAGGATCTCGAGCAGGCGGTGACGGACGCCCATATCGCGGCGATCCGGCGCTTCATGGCGGAGACCGGAATCCCCGCCGGCGAAGTGAGCCTCGTCGGCTTCCATGGCCAGACGGTCTATCACCGGCCGGAGGTGCGCTTCACGCGCCAGCTCGGCCTCGGCGACAGGGTGGCGTCGGGGCTGGGCATCGACACCGTCTACCGATTCCGCCACGCGGACGTGGCCTCGGGCGGCGAAGGCGCGCCCTTCGTGCCGCTCTATCACCGCGCCCTGGCGAGCCGGCTCCCCCAGCCGGTCATGATCCTCAATCTCGGTGGCGTCGGGAACGTCACCTATATCGACGGCGACACGGTGATCGCCTTCGACACGGGCCCGGCGAGCGCGCTCCTCGACGATTTCGTCCTGCGCCGGCGCGGCCTGGGCTTCGACGAGAACGGGCAGCTGGCGGCCTCCGGCCGGGCGGATGCGGCGCTCGTCGCGGCGTTCATGAGCAACCCGTTCTTCGACCGCCCGGCCCCGAAATCCCTCGATCGCCAGGATTTCCATGCCCGCGCCAAGGGCGTAGAAGCCCTGTCCGACGCGGACGGCGCCGCGACGCTCGCGGAGTTCACGATCCAGTCGGTCGTCGCGTCCCTGCGCCACGTTCCGCGCGCGCCGCAGCGCTGGCTCGTCACCGGCGGCGGGCGCCGCAACGCGCATTTCATGAAGCGCCTGCACGAGGAGCTGCGCGTCGCGGTCGATCCGGTCGAGAGCGTCGGCTGGGACGGGGACTTCCTCGAAGCGCAGGCCTTCGGCTATCTCGCGGTGCGCTCTACGCTCGGTCTTCCGCTGAGCCTTCCGACCACGACGGGGGTGCCACATCCCATGCCGGGCGGCGAACTGCACCGCGCCGCGTGATCCCGCCATG
The DNA here is from genome assembly GCF_018069605.1 of Microvirga sp. HBU67558. Taxonomy (NCBI): domain Bacteria; kingdom Pseudomonadati; phylum Pseudomonadota; class Alphaproteobacteria; order Hyphomicrobiales; family Methylobacteriaceae; genus Microvirga; species Microvirga sp. HBU67558. The sequence goes on from NZ_JAGPUP010000563.1 coordinate 258,719, forward strand.
GCGCTCGACACATTGATCAACCGGGCCTTCGCGCCTGCCGCCGCGTCCGTCGAGAGCGGCGCCATTCCCGGAGCCGTGCTCGGCATCGTGACGGCCGATGGCGAACGCGCCGTGCGATGGGCCGGCCATGCGCAGATCGAGCCGGAGCGCGAGAGCGTTTCACGGGACACCTGGTTCGACCTCGCCTCGCTCACCAAGGTGATCTTCACGACGACGCGCATTCTGCAGCTGGTCGAGGCCGGCAGGATCGCGCTCGACGATCCGCTCGTGACGGTCATTCCGGATCTGCGCCAGTACGACATGAACGCCGCCGAGCGGCGCCTGACGTTCCGGCAATGCCTGGCGCACCAGACGCATCTGCCGGCCGTCGAGCCGCTCTACACCTACGGCCAGGATCCGAACACCCTGCGGGCTTTCATCCTGCAGCGCGTCTGGCAGCCCGGACCACCGGTCTATTCCGACATCAACTTCATGCTGCTCGGCATCGCCATCGAGCGCATCACCGGCCGGGCGCTCATCGATCAGCTGCTTCCCGAACGATTCTCGTTCCGGCCCGATCCGGCGCTCTGCGCGGCGACGGAGCGGGACACGTGGCGCGGGCGCGTCATCCGCGGCGAGGTGCATGACGAGAACGCCTTCGCGCTCGGCGGCGCCTCGGGCCATGCGGGATTGTTCGGCACCATCGACGGAGTGCTCGATTTCGCCCATGGGCTCCTCGACGGCTCCGGCCTTTCGCCTGCCTCCATGGCGGCGATCCGCACCCGCGAATCGGAGAAGCGCACAACGGGCTGGGAGGGCTTCTATCCCGGCTGGCACGGGGGCGATGCCTGCTCGTCCGACACGATTGGCCATACGGGCTTCACCGGCACCGGCCTGTGGCTCGATTTCAGGCGCGGTCTCGCCTGGTCGCTTCTCACCAACCGGGTCCATCCGAGCCGGCACAAGGACAGCGGCATCCTCGGCCTGCGCCGTGCAACGGGCGAGCAGGTGATCGCGTTGTTCGACCAACGGGAGCCGCTTTAAGGATGCCAACAGAAACCTGACCGCCTCCCTTGCCTGAACCCTCTGCGGACCATTGTTGCGGCCATCAACTGGTCCTATACTGGTCTGGAAGAAAGTTGGCAGAATGGCGACAGAACATTTCAGTACCCGCTACCAGGATCTCGACACCTGGCCCAGCCTCGACATCCTTGCGGCCTTCTATGAGGGCCAGCTCTCGGCGGTGTCCGCCGTCCGGCCGTCCCTGCCGGCGATCGCGGCAGCCGCGGAAGAAGCGGTCAGGCGCCTGCGCCGCGGCGGGCGGCTCGTCTATGCGGGGGCCGGCACCTCGGGCCGCATCGGCGTCCAGGACGGGACGGAACTGCCGCCGACCTTCAACTGGCCCGACGACCGCGTGGTCTACCTGATCGCCGGCGGCACGGGCGCCATCATGCAGGCGGTCGAGAACGCCGAGGATTCGGTCGAGGAAGGCATCGCCGGGATCCGCGGCAACGATGTCGGTCCCGACGACGTGGTGATCGGCGTCGCGGCGAGCGGCCGGACGCCCTTCACCATCGCGGCCCTGAAGGAGGCCGCCTCCCGCGGGGCGCAGACCATCGGCATCTCGAACAATCCGGACACGCCGATCCTCGAGGCCTGCTCCCACCCGATCCTCGCCGATACGGGCGAGGAGGTGATCGCCGGCTCCACCCGCATGAAGGCCGGCACGGCACAGAAGATCATCCTCAACCTGCTCTCCACCCTGATCATGGTGCGGCTCGACCGGGTCTATCGCGGCCTCATGGTCAACATGCGCGCGACGAACGCCAAGCTGCGCCGCCGCAGCGAGATCATGGTCTCGCAGATCACCGATTGCGACGACGCCACCGCCGTCGAGGCGATCCGGCAGGCGGACGGCGACCTGAAGACGGCCGTCCTGATCGCCCTGGGGGCGGGCGTCGCGGAAGCGCGCGATGCGCTCGAGCGACATGGTGGCAATCTGCGCAAAGCCCTGGCAGACTTCTCCACGTCCTCCTGATAAGGAATCGTCCTGACCGACGAGGACGGCAGAGCGGCCAACCGGATGGGTGGCCGAAACAAGAGGCGAAGGGTCATGGGGCTGGGGCTTGGCATCGACGCGGGCGGCACCGCCACGCGCTGGCGGCTGGCGGATGCAGGCGGCCGCTGCATGGCCCAGGGTTCGGTCGCTCCCCTGACCGGCCACCTCTTCTCCGCCGCCGCCGAGGAGCGTGCCCGGCAGATCGTCCTCGACATGGCCCAGGCCGTGATGAAGCAGGGCCGGCCGCTCGGCATCATCGCGGGCATCACGGGGCTGACCCGCGACACACCCGCGGAAGCGACCATGCGGGCCCTGTTCGCGGAAACCTTCGAGTTGCCCTCCGACAAGGTCTTCGTCGCGGAGGACATGTGGATCGCCTACCTGTCCTATTTCGCGCTCGGCGAAGGCATCCTGGTCTATAGCGGCACCGGCTCCATCGGCTATTACCTGTCGGAGGACAAGGAGGTCATCCGGGTCGGCGGGCGCGGCAACCTGATCGACGACGGCGGCTCCGGCTTCTGGATCGCCCGCGAGGCTCTCAAGGCGATCCTGCGCACCGAGGAGGAAAACCCCGGCGCCGGCTGGACGACCCTGCTCGGCACGTGCCTCGCGAAGGCGCTGGGCGGCACGGACTGGAACCTCGTGCGCTCCTTCGTCTATGGCGGCGACCGCGGCAAGATCGGCTCGCTGGCCCGGGCCGTGGGCGAGGCCGCCCAGGCCGGCGACGGCACCGCGCTCCACATCCTGCAGGACGCCGGCGAGGAACTGGCCCGCCTGGCCAATGCCCTCATCCGGCGCCTGGGTCCCCGGCCGGTGGCCCTGGTGGGGGGCTCCGCCCGGCTCCACCCCGTCCTGGCCGCGGCCTTCAGGAAGCAGCTCGTGGCGCCCGTCGAGTTCATCGCGACCGACCTCGACGCGGCGCTCACGGCAGCCCGGCTCGCGGCCACGCTCAACCGGATGTGACGGGTTCCCAGGGGCTGGCTCACGTCCCGACCCTTCACCTTGTCACCCCGGGAATGACCGCCACCCGTCATGGCCGGGCTCGTCCCGGCCATCCCGATGATGAAAAGCGGCGCGCTTCACCAAAGCGGGATCACCGGCACAAGGCCGGTGATGACGTGGAAGGCGAGCGTCATCCCTTTGCGGTCCAGCTCCACCAGCCTGCCCTGCTCTGCGCAACCCGGAAGAGCTTGCCTAATCAGCCCCGCTCGTCCAAGACTTCAGCGGCGAAATCAGATCCAAGACGTATCTCCGATGCATGCTCTCTTCGTGGGCCAGACCTATATCGACGTGACCTTCCTGGCGGACGAGCTTCCGACCGGCGACGAGAAGACCGTGGCGCGGGATTATGCGATCTCGTTCGGCGGCAACGCGGTCACGGCCGCCTTCGCGTGCGCCAAGCTCGGGCTGCCGCCCGATCTCCTGACCTCGATTGCCGACGACTGGCTCGGCCGCATGTTCATCGACATGGCGGCGAAATACGGCATCTCGGTCCATCACCGGAAGGTCCACGAATCGTCCCTGTCCTTCATCATGCCGCGGGGCGGCAAGCGCGCCATCGTGCGCTGCCGCGACGACCATTACCTGCACCCGGTGCCGCCCCTGAACCTCCAGGGCTGCAAGGCCCTGCATCTCGACGGCCACCAGGCCGACGCGGCCATGCACTATGCCAAGATCTGCCGCGAAGCCGGCATCCTCACCTCCCTCGACGGCGGCGGCCTGCGCTCCAACACCCACGAGCTCCTGGAATTCATCGACGTGGCCATCGTGGCCGAGCGCCTCTGCGAGCAAATGGACCTGAGCCCGTCCGGAATGCTGGACTACCTCAAGGGCCGCGGCTGCCGGATCGGCGGCGTGACCCTCGGCGAGCGCGGCCTCGTCTGGTACGACGAGACCGGCCAGGAGAGCGTCCTGCCGGCGCTCAACGTGCCAGGCGACAAGGTGGTGGACACCAACGGGGCCGGCGACATCTTCCACGGCGCCTACGTGTATTCCGCCATGGCCCGCCCCGACCTGCCCTGGCGCGAGCACTTCATCTTCGCCCGCGCGGCCTCGGCCCATGCCATCCAGCACCTGGGCAACGAGGCGAGCCTGCCGTCCATCGAGAACATCGTGCAGGTGCAGGAGCTTTACGCCGAGCGCAAGCTGGCGGCGTAGGCACGCGCGTTTCCCGTTCGCCTCCCCTCAGTCATCACCGGGCTTGTCCCGGTGATCTCGATGATGAGAAGCGCCGCGCTTCAAGCAACCGGGATGGCCGGCACGAGTCCGGCCATGACACGGGGGATGTCGCCCCGCATGGGCGGGAACGACCGCGGCGAGGTTTCGTCCCTCAGGCCGCCTTCTTCTGATAGTCCTTCACGTCCGAGAACTGGATCGCCTTGTAGCGGTCGACCTCGTACTGGAGGTTGAACATGTTCGGCGCCATGAAGACCGGCGCATCGTCGAGGTCCCGCGCCATCGACGAGAGATGGCTGTCGATGAACTTGTCGAGCTCTTTCGGATCGTCCGCCGTGATCCAGCGGCAGATGGAGAAGCGGGTTGGCTCGTAGTCGATCGGCAGGCCGTATTCGGCGCCCAGACGCTCTTTCAGCACGTCGAGCTGGAGCGCGCCGACCACGCCCACGATGGCCCCGGAGCCGTCCTGCGGCACGAAGAGCTGCACCACGCCTTCTTCCGCCATCTGCTGCAGCGCCTCTCGCAGCTTCTTCGCCTTCATGGCGTCCTGCAGCTTGATGCGGCGCAGGATCTCCGGCGCGAAGCTCGGCACGCCGCGGAAGACGATGTCCTCACCCTCGGTCAGCGTGTCGCCGATGCGCAGGGTTCCGTGGTTGGGAATGCCGACCACGTCGCCGGCCCAGGCCTCGTCCGCGATGGCGCGGTCCTGGGCGAAGAAGAATTGCGGCGAGTTCAGGCTCATGGGCTTGCCCGTGCGCACGAGCTTCGCCTTCATGCCGCGCTGGAGCTTGCCCGAGCAGATGCGCATGAACGCGATGCGGTCGCGGTGGTTCGGATCCATGTTGGCCTGGATCTTGAACACGAAGCCGGTCATGCGGCCCTCGCCCGCCTCGACGAGGCGCTTGTCGGCCTCCTGGCCGCGAGGCGGGGGCGCGTAAGCAGCCAGCGCGTCGATCAGGTCGCGGACGCCGAAATTGCGCAAGGCGCTGCCGAAGAACACGGGCGTCAGATGTCCCTCGCGGAAGGCCTGCAGGTCGAAGGGCTTGCAGGCCTCCTGGGCCAGCATCACCTCCTCCTGCCATGCATCGGCTTCTTCCGGCGGCAGCAGAGTCACGAGCTTCGGATCGTCCGGACCGGACACGGCGGTCGGCTCCTCGTCCGTATCGATGCGCCGGACCATGTTGCGGTGCAGGTCGAAGGTGCCGGCGAAGCTCCGGCCCTGGCTGATCGGCCAGGTGACGGGCGACGTGTCGAGGGCCAGCGTCTTCTCGATCTCGTCGAGCAGATCGAAAGGATTGCGCGCCTCGCGGTCCATCTTGTTGATGAAGGTCACGATCGGGATGTCGCGCATCCGGCAGACCTCGAAGAGCTTGCGGGTGCGCGCCTCGATGCCCTTGGCGGCGTCGATCACCATGATGGCCGAATCGACCGCCGTCAGGGTCCGGTAGGTGTCCTCCGAGAAGTCCTCGTGGCCCGGCGTGTCGAGCAGGTTGAAGACGCAGCCGCCGTATTCGAAGGTCATGACCGAGGTCACCACCGAGATGCCGCGTTCCTTCTCGATCCCCATCCAGTCGGACCGGGTCGAGACGCGGTTCTTCTTGGCCTTCACCTCGCCGGCGAGCTGGATCGCGCCGCCGAAGAGCAGCAGCTTTTCGGTCAAGGTGGTCTTGCCCGCGTCCGGGTGGGAGATGATCGCAAAGGTGCGGCGGCGGCCCACGGGGGCCGGAAGATCGGTCATGGCGTTCAAAGAATTCTCTGGGAATGACGGTTAAGGGACAGAACGCCGCAGCGCCCCGCCCTTTCGCTGGGCTCTTCTGACCCCATATGGGGGTTTCCCGTCAACAGCGAAAGGAGGTGATCCAGTGTCTCATTGTCATACCCTACGGTCCCCGGTTGCCGTGACCTGGATCTTGGCCTCTGTCGAGATCGGTGCGTAACGCACACGCATCGTAGCGGAAAAGTGGAATCCGGTTTTCCGCACCCAACGATGCGCCCTTGAAGAAGGGGCATCGAATGGATCCCAAAAGTGGGGTCCACTTTTGGGTCCGATGCCTATGGCCGGCTCTAACGGGCCGTGGAACCGACAATGGAAAGGCCGCCTCTCGGGGCGGCCTTTCTTTTTGTCTCGGGTCTGGCTCAGCGGGGGTCCGATCAGCAATTCCCCTTCACGTCACGGCCGGGCCTGTCCCGGCCATCCCGATCCGGTGAGGCGCGGCGCTCTTCCGATCGGGATCACCGGCACGAAGCCGGTGATGACGACAATGCGTTTTCGTCAGCCCTTGAGATACTAAGCCCCGAGCAGCTTGCCCGTGCGCTTCGCCGTGGTGCCGGCCACCTTGGCGAGCCGCATGCCCTGGGTCACGAAGCGCACGGCGATGCGGGCGAACATCACCCCGGCGGTCGGAGCCTTGGCCGGGGTCACGGCCCCGGTCAGCGGATCGATGACCTCGGCGATCACCTCGCCCTCCTCCACAGTCGTGCCGACCTCGGTCCGGAACACCAGGATGCCGTTGGCCGGGGCCTGGACGGGCTCGGAAGCGGCGAGCGGCGTCGGCCGGCAGAGCGCCTCGGGCACGACGGGAGCCTCGCCGGCAATGGCGCCGCGCAGGGTCAGGTAGTCGATCAGCGCGGCCGCATCGGCCCGACCCGTCTCATGGGTGACGTCCCGCTCGCCCCGGAACTCGAGGGTCGTCGAGTGGCAGGCGAACGGAATCGGATGATCGGGGAAGCGCTCGGCCAGTTCCGCCCAGGGCCGGCTGCAGGCCTCGTCGAACGGCTCGTCGCCCGAGACGTCGGCAAGGAGATAGGCGTGGGCGCCAAGCAGCGCCGAGAGTGGGGCGAACTCCTCCTCCGAGCGGCCGTGGGTATAGAGATGCACCACGGCTTCCGAATCGCAGTGCAGGTCGAGCACGATGTCGGCTTCCTGCGCGAGCCCCAGCAGGGTCTTCTTCATGACCTCGGCGGCGTTCGACGGCCGCCAGGCTTCGAGCTCGGCCCGCAGGGCCTCCCGGATCACGCGGACATTCGCCTCCCCGTCCTGCGTGAGCCTGCCCTCGACCCGCTCGGCCACATTGGGCACGAGGTGAGGATAGCCGCGGTTGAAGTTGACCCCGTCGGCCAGGTGGAAGCGGCCGATATGGTCGCCCATGACCCTTTGAGCGAGGCCGATGGGATTGGCGGACGGCACCAGGATGATCTCGCCCCTGATCCGGCCCTCGGCCTCGAGTGCGCCGAGGCGCTCGCGCAGGTGATGGGCGGCAATCATGCCGGGGATCTCGTCCGCATGGAGCGAAGCCTGGACATAGATGCGGGGCCGGGCACCCGCGGGGCCGAAGCGCTGGACCGTCAGCGACAGGTCCGCTCCGGGCGCCAGGGGGGACAGGGCAATCTGTTCTGTTTTCATGACTCGACAATCGGTGGCGGCCATAGGGCGACACGGCCCCATGGGTCGGGTTGACCCCGTCAGGTAGCCTGCCACCCCTGCGATTGGAAGACGAAACGCTGCGGATTCGACACGATGGCGGCCAACCCCTCCAGGGCCGGCTCCGGATTGACGATGGCGTAGACCGGCACCTTCCGGGCCCAGTCGTCGTGCGGAGCCTTGCGGTCGAAGGCCTCGCGGAAATCGCCCGCCTGGAGGATGTCGACCATGCGGGGCGCGATGCCGCCCGCGATGAAGACGCCGCCGGAGGATTCGAAGGTCAGCGCCAGATCGCCCGCAAAGCGCCCGAGGAAGCGCGCGAAATGCGCCAGCGCGTCTTTGGCGAGCGCATCGCCCTCGCGGGCTGCCGCCAGGACGTCGTTGGGAATCGTGAAGGGGCAATCGACGCCGCGATGGGCGGCGAGCGCCTTGGCGATGCGAAACAGGCCGGGACCGGACAGCACGACCTCTCCCGAGACCCGCCCGCCGACCTGCTCCAGATGCGGCCAGATCGCGGTCTCCTCGGCGTTCGTCGGCCCGAACTCCATGTGGCCCGCCTCGGTGGCGAGGATCGCCAGGCGGTCCTCCACGGGAACGAGCGCCCCCGCCCCGAGGCCCGTTCCGGGTCCGAGCACGACCTGCGCGCCGGGCTTGGGCGCAGGGAAGCTGCCGATCGGCGCAAGATCGCCCCTGGCCTCGTCGAGCACCGTCACCGAGGCGGCGACGGGCGTGTAGTCGTTGACGAGGGTCACCCGCTCGAGCTCGAGCGCCCGGCCGATGGCCTGCGCGTCGATCACCCAATGGGCGTTGGTGAGACGGATCGCGGGCGCATCCACCCGGGTCGCCACCGCGATGATGGCGGAGCGGGGCGCCGGCCCGTCATAGGCCTCGAGCGCGATCCTGATCGCCCCCACGGGGTCCGGGGTCTGCGCCGTCAGGGTCCTGGGCAGCAGCCGGACGGCGGCACCCGGCGCCGGCAGCATGGCGAAGCGGGCATTGGTTCCGCCGATATCCCCGAGCAGAACAGGAAATGCGAACATCGAAACCTATCGTCCTTTCCGCGTCACGCGCCCGATCCCGATGATCAGAACGCCTCTTCCCAGCTCCGGCTCAGGCGAACCGCGGAGTTGATGAGACCCACCATGGAATAGGTCTGAGGGAAGTTCCCCCACAGCTCTCCGGTCGTGAAATCCGCATCCTCGGAGAAGAGTCCGAACGAATTGCGCAAACTCAGAATGTGCTCGAACAGTTCCTTCGCCTCGTCCTTGCGCCCGATGACGTTCAGGGCATCCACGTACCAGAAGCCGCAGATCATGAAAGCCGTATGCATGAGGCCGAAATCGTCTTCCACATCATAACGCAGCAGAAGATCGCCGCGCCGCAGCTTCGAGCCCACGGCCTCCACGGTGGCGATGAAGCGCGGATCGTCCGGCTTCACGAAATCGAGCTCGGCGAGCAGCAGGAGCGTGGCGTCGAGATCCTCGCCGTCGAAGGACGACACGAAGGTGCCCTTCTCGGGATTGTAGGCGCGCTCGTTGATCACCCGGTGCATATGGTCTGCGTTCTCGCGCCAGAACGCGGCCCGGTCCTCGCGGCCCATGGCCTCGGCGATCTTGATGAGGCGGTCGCAGGCGGCCCAGCACATCACGCTCGGAAACGTGTGCACGGCCGCCTTGGTGCGCAGCTCCCACGGGCCGGCATCGGGCTGGTCGAAGACCTCGAGGGCGCGCTGCCCCAGCTTCTCCAGATGGGAGAACAGGGCCCGGTTGCCGGTGCGGATCAGGCGCTTGTCCAGGAACGCGTGAACGGACGCCAGGACGATGCTGCCATAGGCGTCGTTCTGGATCTGCGTATAGGCCGCGTTGCCGACGCGCACCGGCCCCATGCCGCGGTAGCCGGCGAGCGCCGTCGCCTCGCGCTCCTCCAGGTCCGGCGAGCGCGTGATGCTGAAGAGCGGCGGCATGTCCTTCTGGTCGGGAATGGCCTCCATGTCGTCGACGATGTTGGTGATGTAGGTGAGGTATTCCTCCATCGTCTTGGTGGTGCCGAGCCGGTTCAGGGCCTGGATGACGAAATACGCGTCCCGTAGCCAGCAATAGCGGTAATCCCAGTTGCGCTTGGTGTGCGGCGCTTCCGGCACCGAGGTGGTGAGTGCCGCCACGATGGCGCCCGTCTCCTCGTAATTGCACAGCTTGAGCGTGATCGCCGCGCGGATCACTGCCTCCTGCCAGTCGAAGGGGATGGAGAGCGAGCGCACCCAGTCGCGCCAGAAATCCACCGTGCTGTCGAGGAACGCGCGGGCTGTGGAATCCGTCTCGGACCGCAGCGGCTCGTCCTCGCCGAAAAAGAACGACAGGGGCCGGTCCACCACAAAGGGGCGCTCGTCCTGCACGTAGGACACGGAGGCGTCGGTGGTGAGCCGCAGCGAATAGGCCGGGCCGACGAAGCGCAGATGGTTGCTGCCGCGGGTCAGGCTCGGCGGGCAGCCGCCCCAGTCGTAATGGGGGCGCAGCCGCACGCGGATGCGCGGGCGGCCCTTCACCGGGTAGACCCGGCGGATGAGCATCGGCGGCCGGAATGTGCGGTCGTAATGCTTGAAACGCGGGGCGAAGTCCGTCACCTCGAGGATGTTGCCGAAGGAATCGGTCATCCTGGACACGAGAACCGCCGTGTTCTCGAGATAGGTCTGCTCGCACGACACCATGCCCACCATGTCGATGGCGAAGACGCCTTTCTGCTCCGCATCGGTCTGGCCCTCGGGGCTGTCGAGCAGGGCGGAGAAGACCGGATCGCCATCGAAGCGCGGAAAGCAGCTCCAGACGATCTGGGCACGGCGGTCCACCAGGGCCGAGATCGTGCAGTTGCCGATAACGGCAAGATCAAGCGAACTCATGTCAGCAATCATCCCCTTTGAAAGGCAGGGTTCCCTCGAAAGCCCACGTGGACAGGCAATGTCGCAGATCCGCAGGCGTTCCAAGGCGAACCTTGGCAATGGTATCTCCAGCACCGATGCGCACTGACAGGCCGCCCTGCGCATTCACGGTCTTGAATCCGTTCTCGTCGGTCAGGTCATCGCCGACGAAGATCGGGCGCCGCCCCCTGTAGGGAGCTTCCTGAAGGAATCGTTCGATCACCTTGCCCTTCCCCGCCGCCGAGGGAAGGATTTCTGCCACAGCTTTCCCGTGTTGAACACGGTAATCCGCGCCAAGCGCCTCCACGGCCGCGTGGGCGGTGGCGATAGCGAAGTCCTTCTCGTGGGGAGCGAGGCGCCAGTGAACCGCGACCGAGCAGCCCTTGTCCTCGATGAGGACGCCCTCCTTGCCTGACACGATCGCGCTCAGGCGCTCGACCGTCGCGCGCAGGGCCGGATGCTCGTCGGGATCGCACATGGACATTTTCCCGGCGATCCGGTGCTCGAGCCCATGAAGTCCGGCCATGTCGAAAGCGTGGGGCACGAAGCGTCCGTCGAGGAACTCGACGGGACGGCCGCTGATGATGGCGAGCGCCCCGCCGAGCCGCTCCTGAAGCGTGGTCAGGACGGCGGGAAGAGACGGGTCCACCCGGACCGCATCCGGGCGCTCGACGATGTCTACCAGCGTTCCGTCGAAATCGAGAAAGAGGGCGTAACGCTCGTTCATGTCGGGCATCGGGCCTTGTCCTGCAGGAGCCTCACGCATTGGCTGGCGCAAGCCTCCGTCCCTTCGCGATCAGTCGCCGGATCCGCTGCTGCTTGCGCAGGCGGGAGGCGGCCAGCAGCATCTGGCCTGCCCAGCGATAGACATTGCGCTCCTTGACCTGATCGCGCATCAGCCGCATCCGCTCGCGCTGTTCGGGCTGAGGCATGGTGAGCGCGCGGTTGATGGCCTCTCCCATGGCGTGGGCATTGTAGGGATTGACGATCAGCGCCTCGGACAATTCGCGGGACGCGCCGGCGAAAGCCGACAGGATCAGCACGCCCTGCTCGTCGTCCCGCGCGGCCACGAATTCCTTGGCCACGAGATTCATGCCGTCGTGCAGGCTCGACACGATGCACAGATCCGCCGCCCTGAAGAGTTCGAAGACCTGGTCGGGTTCGTGATGGCGAATGAGGAGTTTGATCGGTTCGTAGTCGTCGCTGCCGTGTTTCTCGTTGATCTCGCGCGCCAAGGCTTCGGCCTCTTCCTGGAGTTGGCGGTAGTTGGACAGCTTGCTCCTGGTAGGCGCCGCCACCTGAACGAAAGCAAAATTTCCGTGCCATTCCGGATGTTCGGTCAGGAGCGCGTCGATGGCCTGCATGCGGTCGATGATGCCCTTCGTGTAGTCGAAGCGCTCGATGCCGACGCCGATGCGCATGTCCTGGGACAACCCCAGACGCTCACGCACGATCCTGCGGCATTCCTCCACGGGCTTTTGCCCTTCCATGGCGGTGGGAGGCCATTCGATGGAGATCGGATAGGGCCGGATCAGGGTTTCCTCGCCGCCGAAGAACACCGAGTCCTTCTCCCGGTCGATGCGGCTCTCCACGTAGGAATCGACCGCATCCAGGAAATTGTTGCAGTGGGCCTGGGTGTGGAAGCCGAGGATCGACGAGCCCAGGAGCCCGTCGATGATCTCCTCCCGCCAGGGACAGATGCCGAAGGTTTCCGCGTTCGGCCAGGGGATGTGCCAGAAGGTCACGATGGTCGCCCGGGGCAGCCGGTCGCGGATCATCCTGGGCAGCAGCGCGAAATGGTAATCCTGCACGAGGATGATCGGGTCCTCGCGCTTGGCCTCGGCCACGATCGCGTCTGCGAACTTCTCGTTGACGGACCGGTAGAACTGCCAGTCCGCCTCCCGGAAGATCGGCCGCACGAAGGCGATGTGGCACAGGGGCCAGAGGCCCTCGTTGGCCGCGCCGTAATAATAGCCGTCCTGCTCCTCTTCCGAGAGCCAGACGCGGCGCAGGGTATAGGACGGGTGGTTCGGGGGAACGGGGACCCGGTCATTGGCGTCGACGGTTTCCCGGTCGGCCGTTCCGCTGCCGTGGGCGACCCAGGTGCCGCCGCAGGCGCGCACCACCGGCTCCAGGGCCGACACGAGGCCGCTCGCCGGGATTTGCAGGGAGATCTCGCCGCCCTCGGTGCGGTTATGGATGTAGGGCTCGCGATTGGACACCACGATGACCTCGGAGCCGGACAGCTCGTTGGACAGGGCCGCCCGCAAGGTCTCCGGGCTCCAGTCCGTATGGGCCGCGTCGATGGTCCGCCGCGAGGCTTCGAGCTCCTGGAGGACGTCGCGGATCTCCTGTCCCAGCGGGATGATGTTCTCCTCGACGGGCGGGTTGGCATTGCCGGTTCGGGCGCTCTCCAGGGCCTGCCGGATGGAAGCGAGCCACCGGCGCATGATGATGGCCGCGATCATGGCGGCGAGCGCCGCGGCCCCGAAGGCGACACCGGCCAGGGCGAGGAAGAGATAGTTTCTCGCCTCGCCACCGCGCTGGTCGGCATAGCTCAGGTCGTGCAGGACCACGAGATGGCCCGGACGGTTCGGGGCATTGAGGGGAAAGGAGCTGACCAGGACGTTGTGATCCTGGTTCCGGACCACGGAAAAGCTTTCCGCATCGGATCGGGACGCCTCGGCGCAGGAGAAGGACGGCGGCATGTTGCTGGTGGGGAAGCGCAGCTCCTGCCCGTCGCAATAGCCGATGGCGAGAACGCGCTCGTCCGAGGCGATGCGCTCGAACAGGATGCCGGCCTGCTGCGTGTCATTCCGGGCGAGCAGCCCGCTGATCTGGTCCCGGACGGAATTGAACACGAGACGGGATCGCAGCTCGACATCGCGGCGCGACCATTGTTCCACGAAGGATGTAGCAAAGGGCAGCACGGCCAGGATGACGATGGCCGCGACAAGCATTGCGATACCGCCAAAGCGGAAGATGATCCTCAAAACTCTAGCTTCCTCAAGATGTTCGACAGTGCCATCGGGTCCCTCGGGACGGGCTGCCAGGCCGGCCGCCGGACGTCGGGTTCGATGGAAGACCGCAGGCGTGCGCGGCCTTCGCCCCTGTTATGGGCTCGAAGGCGGAACTTTCCAGGCTTGAGCGGAACAGGAACGGTGTTCGAGGCATGCTTCAAACGCAAACCGCGGCCGGTGCTGTCGCCACCGGCCGCGGTCTATCGGCGTTTCAGGACAGGCGGGATCAGTGCTCGCGGAACGCGCGGGCGATCTGCTCCTGCATCGGCTTGAAGAAATATTCGAACGGGGTGCGCTGGTTCACCTCGACGAAGACCTCCGCCTGCATGCCGGCGATGAGATGGATGTTCTCGAGCTTCTTGACCTCGTCCTGCGGCAGCTCGATCCGGATCGTGTAGAAGGTCGCGCCGGTCTGCTGATCGCGGGACACGTCGGCCGAGATCCGCTGGACCGCCCCGTGCAGGTCCGGAACCATGCGGGCGTTGGAGGCATGAACCTTCACGGTCGCCTTCTGGCCGATCTTCACCTGGTCGATCTCATTGGGCAGCACCTTGGCCTCGAGCTCGAGCTTGTCGTTCACCGGCACGATGTTCATCACCGGCTCGGCCGGCGAGATCACGCCGCCGATCGTGTGGATGTTGAGCTGGTGGACAAAGCCGTCACTGGGCGCGCGGATGTCGATGCGCTTCAGCTGATCCTCGGCGGCCACGCGCCGCTCGGTGTACTCGGCGATCTTGCCCTGGATCTCGCGGAGCTCCTGCATGGCCTCGGCGCGCATCTGCTCGTCGATCTGGATGATCTGGAACTGGGTCTCGGCGATGCGGCTCTCGGCCTGGGCGACCGCCGCGATGAGCTGGCCGCGCTGGCCCTCGATGCTGGCGGCGTCGCGCTCGAGCGCATTCAGGCGCGTGATCGGGACCAGGTTCCGGTCGTAGAGATCACGAACGCCCTTCAGTTCGGCCACGATCAGATCCGCCTCGCGGGCCTTCGCGGTCTGCTGCGCCTTCAATCCCACGATCTCGTCCTGGGACTGGGCGATGCGCTTCCTGAGCTGGTCCTTCTGCGCGTCGCGGGAGGCGCCGCGCGCCGTGAACAGCGTGCGCTCGGAGGACATGATCTTCTGGACGGCCGGATCGTTGAACCGGTTGGCGAATTCCTCGGGCGTCTTGACCTCGGTCGCGCCGTCGCGTTCCGCCTCGAGGCGGGCCTGACGGCCGAGATACTCGTCGAGCTGCTTGGCCACCACCTGCAGGTTGGCCCGGGTCATCGTCTCGTCCAGGCGGATCAGGAGATCCCCCTGGGCGACCCGGTCGCCCTCCTTGACCTTCAGCTCGCCGACGATGCCGCCGGTCGAGTGCTGGACCTTCTTGACGCTGGTGTCGACCACGAACTGGCCGCCGGCCACCACGGCGCCGGACAGGGTCGAGGTCGCGGCCCAGAGGCCGATCGTCCCGCCGAAGAGGGCGATCATCGCCACGCCGCCGATGGTGGACTGACGCAGGATCCGCTGGTGGACGGAGGGTTTTTTGGGAGCTTGAACGACCAACATTTAACCAACCTCTCGCAGGTTCGCCGCCTGGGCGGCCGGGGCCTGCTGCGGCCGCACCGGAGCGGGTGCCGGCGTCGCATTGCGTTTCATGACGGACTGCAGAACCTCGTCGCGCGGCCCCGCGGCCTTGATGCGGCCCTCTTCCATGATGGCGACCTGATCGACCTGGCCGAGAGCGGCCGGGCGGTGGGTGATGACCACGACGACGCCGCCGCGCTTGCGCACCGACAGGATGGCCTGGTTCAGGGCCTCGTCGCCGGCGCCGTCGAGGCTGGCGTTCGGCTCGTCGAGCACGACCAGGAACGGGTTGCCGTAGAGGGCCCGGGCGAGGGCCACGCGCTGGCGCTGGCCGCCCGACAGGGAGGCTCCGCCCTCGCCGATCCGGGTGTCGTAGCCGTCGGGCAGGTTGAGGACGAGCTCATGCGCACCAGCCGTCTGGGCGGCCGCGATCACGTCCTGCGGCTTCGCATCGGGCTGGAAGCGGGAGATGTTCTCGGCAATGGTGCCTTCGAACAGTTCCACGTCCTGCGGCAGGTAGCCGATGTGGCGGCCGAGCGCATCCGGCTCCCACTGGTCGAGAGCCGCGCCGTCGAGGCGGATTTCGCCGCGCAGGGTCGGCCACACGCCCACGAGGGCACGGGCGAGGGTCGATTTGCCGGAGGCGCTCGGCCCGATGAGGCCGAGGCCCTGGCCGGCCTGGAGCTGGAGCGTGGCGGCCTGGACGATCGGCAGCGAGGCGCCGGGAGCCCCGATATAGACCTCCTCCACCGACAGGGCGGCCTTCGGGGCCGGCAGCGGCATGCGCTGGCCCTGGGCGGGCACCAGGGTCATGATGTGCTGCAGGCGGCGGTAGGCCTGGCGGGAGGCGGTGAAGCCCTTCCAGTGGGCGACCGCGATCTCGATGGGAGCCAGGGCGCGGGACATCAGGATCGAGCCGGCGATCATCAGACCGCCCGACATCTGGCCCTGGATCACGTAATAGGCGCCGAGGCCGAGGATGGCCGACTGGAGCACCATGCGGAATACCTTGGCGAAGGCGCTGATGCCGGCCGAGGATTCGCTGGCGAGCAGGCCGTCATTGACGTGGCGGACATGCACCTCGTCGTAGCGCTTGGCCAGGAAGCCCAGCATGCCGTTGGCCCGGATGGCCTCCGCGTTGCGGCGGCTGGTCTCGGCCATGGCGTGACGCTCGGCGCCGCTCTTGGTCACCTCGTAGGAGGGAGCCTTGCTCTTGGCGTCCGTGTACAGGGTCAGGATGATGATGACGACGCCGCCGACCACCGACATGACGCCGATGCCGGGATGGATCATGAAGCAGCCGATGAGGAAGATCGGCATGAAGGGCATGTCGAACAGGGCCGTGGGGCCGAGGCTCGACAGGAAGCCGCGGATCGTGTCGAGATCCCGGATCGGCTGCATGCTCTCGGCCTGCTTGGCTCCCTTCAGCGGCATCGTGGCCACGAGGTCGAAGACGCGGTGCGACAGCAGCTCGTCGAAACGGGCCCCGATGCGGGCGAGCATCCGGCCGCGCAGCATGTCGAGGCCGCCCGAGAGGGCGAAGGCCGCCAGCGTGATCAGCGAGAGACCGATCAAGGTGGGAATGCTTCGGCTCGACAGCACCCGGTCATAGACCTGGAGCATGTAGATGGAGCCCGTGAGAGCCAGAAGGTTGACCACTGCCGAGAAGGCGGCAACCCCGGTGAAGGAGGGAAGGCAGGACTTCAGAGCGTCTTGGACCTCTGTGCTTTCTTCCCGATTTCTCGATGCCTGCTTCATGTTGTCTTTCCAGTAGGCGGACCAGTGACCCGGCGCCATCATGATTGTAGAGCCGCCGCGTAAGGTTATACCTTACCACAACGTTTGCCATCTGACGATGGCTGCGATGTCGGGCTGTGGCCCCACAAGAGTATCTCGTTATAGTTAGGCCTGGAAGGCCAGGTTTCTCAGCACTCTTATGGGTATCGAGATGCCCCTAAGGTGGTCGCGTTCCGTAACGACACCTTTTGTAACCCTATTATATGTAACACTGTCAACAAAAACTTCGAGACCGGCCTGCGAATTTTACGCCCCTCTTCGTTCGGAGAGGTTATGCAATGCAATGACTTAACGCCAAGGATAACGCTTTGGTAAACTTTTAGGGTTAACGGTCTCTGACCTGGAAATGAGGTCGGAATATGGACATCAACATACGTTCTCAGGACGGCAGCGAAGCCGCGAAACGGACCGGCGCATCGTCCGCCGGCGACGCCCGGATCGACCCCACGGCCAGCGCGGTCCTGGAAGAAGCCATCAGAAGCGCGAAGCTTCGCCCGAAACCTTCCTCTCCCGAGGTACCGGTCCGGGAGAACGTCCCGCCCGGCACCAAATCCTCCCCGGTCCGCTTCCTGACCCAGGCCGCCGTGGCCCTCGTGCTCGTCGGAGCCGGGTGGTCGGCCTCCTACGTGGGAACCCTGGCCAACCGGGATGCCGTTGCCAGGCTCGAGGCCGAGACGGCCCGCAGCCAGGAAATCCTCGCCCGGCTGAGCACGGATCTCGACGCCCTGCGGGAGACGGTGGTCGCGTTCAAGGACGTCGAGCACACCGCGTCGACCTCCTCCGCGTCCGAGCAGACGAAGCTCACGGATAGGATCGAGCGCCTCACCGCCAGCCTGCAGGAGCCCGCCACGAAGATGTCCGGTCTCGAGGATCGGCTCGACCGGATGGAGAGCCAGATCCTGACCACCCTGGCCGGTTTGAGCGCGAAGCCGGCAGCGCCGACGACGCCTCCGGTCACGGAAGCGGCCCTCAAGGAGGAAGCCCCTGCCCCGAAGCCGGAAGCGGTCGCGCTGAAGCCGGAATCCCCGGCTCCCAAGCCGGCGAGGAGCGAACCGGTCGACGGATGGGTCCTGCGCGAGGTCTATGACGGCGCGGCCCTGGTCGAGAACCGCAATCGACGCCTCTACGAGGTCATGCCGGGCGGCATCCTCCCGGGTGTCGGCCGCATCGAGGGCATCGAGCGCCGGGGCGCCCGTTGGGTCGTGGTGACCGACAAGGGGTTCATCGGCACCTATCGCTAATGTGGGATGATTGCTCTCAGCCCGTAGACGAGCCCCGCGAACACCGCGAGGCTTGCCCCATATAGGGCCACGAACCAGAGCAGGCGCTTCGAACGCCGCTCCGGCGGACGGTGCGTCTCGGGCCGCATCAGTGATAGCCGTAGCCGCCGCCGGAGATCTCGTCCGCCACCTTGCCGCGGAAGACGTAATAGGCATAGGCCGTGTACGCGAAGGTCATCGGCAGCACGATCGCGAAGCCCACCAGGGCGAAGAGCTGGGAGTTCACCGTGTTGGCCGTGTCCCAGATCGTGAGGCTCGGCGGCACGATGTACGGGAAGAGGCTGACACCGAGGCCGAGATAGCCGAGCAGGAACAGACCGACCGTCAGGAAGAACGGGCGCACATGGCGTCCCTCCTCCAGATCGCGCAGGAGCCTGTAGGCCACATAGGCCGTCACCAGGGGAATCGGCGCGAGAAACGCGATGTTGGGCCATGAGAACCAGCGCGTCTCGATCTGCCGTCCGAGGAACGGCACCCACACGGACACGGCCGCCATGGCGACGACCGTGGCGACGAGGAAGCGCACCGCCATGCGCCGGGCCCAGATCTCCAGTTCGCCCGTGGTCTTCATCACGCACCAGGTCGCGCCGAGAAGCCCGTAGCCGAAGATCAGGCTGAGGCCGGTGAGCACGCTGAACGGCGTGAGGAAATCGAAGGTGCCGCCGGTGAACTGGCGCCCGTCGGTGGAAAATCCCTGAACGAAGGCGCCCAGCACCATGCCCTGGAAGAAGGTCGCCAGCAGGGAACCGAAGAAAAAGGCGTTGTCCCAGAGGAATTTCGAACGATCCGCCTTGAAGCGGAATTCGAAGGCGACGCCGCGGAAGATCAGCGCGATCAGCATGAGGATGATCGGCACGTACAGGGCCGGCATGAGGACCGCATAGGCGATATGGAACACGGCGAACAGACCGCCGCCGCCGAGAATGAGCCAGGTCTCGTTGCCGTCCCAGATCGGCGCGACCGAAAACATCATGCGGTCGCGCCAGTTCTCGCTGCGCGCCGCCTTGAACAGGATCCCGACGCCGAGATCGAACCCGTCGACGATCACGTACATGGCCACCGCTACGGCGATGAGCCCCGACCAGATCAGCGGCAGCCAGAAGGCCAGTCCTTCATGGTCCATCCCGAAGCCGAACATGCCTCGTCCTCCTATTCCGCTGGCTGTGCACGGTGTCCAGAGCGCCTTTCGAGCCCTTCGTCCGGCACCGAGAACGGACGCTTCGGCTTCTTGTCGAGATCGTCCCCGCGGATGTCTTCGACGGGATCGGGCCCGCGCCGCAGGAGCTTGGCGAGATAATAGGAGCCGAAGCCGAACACGAAGGCGTAGACGACGACGAAGGTGAGGAGCGATGCGGTCACCGCGCCGGCCGCGATGGGCGACACCGCGTCCGCCGTCCGCAGATGCCCGTAGACCACCCAGGGCTGGCGCCCGATCTCGGCGGTGAACCAGCCGAAGAGCACGGCGCCGAAGCCCGAGGGCGTCATGATCATGGCGGCGGTCAGGAACAGCCTGTTGCTGAACAGCGTGCCCTTCCAGCGCAGATACAGGCTCCACAGGCCGATCCCGAGCATCGCGAACCCGATGCCGACCATGATGCGGAAGGAGAAAAAGACCGGCCAGACGGGCGGGCGCTCGTCCCGGGGAACCTCCTTCAGGCCGGGCACGACGCCGTCGAAGGCATGCGTGAGAACCCAGCTGCCGATTTTCGGAATGCCGATCTCGTAATGGTTGGTCTCCGCGACCTCGTCGGGAATGGCGAAGAGGCGAAGCGGCATGTTCGCCATGCGGTCCCAGTTGCCCTCGATGGCGGCCAGTTTCGTCGGCTGGTACTTGAGCACGCCGAGGCCGTGAAGATCGCCGATGACGATCTGGATCGGCACGAAGATGGTCGCGAACCACAACGCCATGGACAGGGAGCGTCGCGACCCCGCGAGCTTCGCCGCCGGGGCGTCGTGCGGATGGCGCAGCAGCATCCAGGCGGACATGCCGGCGACCGCGAACGCCGTCGTCAGGTAGCAGCCCATGACCATATGGGCATAGCGCAGGGGGAAGGACGGATTGAACACCACCCTGAACCAGTCGACCGGTACCGCCTTGCCGTTCTCGATGGCGAACCCGTCGGGCGTCTGCATCCAGGAATTGGCCGACAGGATCCAGAAAGCGGAGATCAGTGTTCCCAGGGCCACCATGCAGGTGGCGAAGAAATGGAGCCGGTCACCGACCCTCTCCCAGCCGAAGAGCATGATCCCGAGAAAGGCCGCCTCCAGGAAGAAGGCCGTGATGACCTCGTAGGCGATGACCGGACCGAGCACGTTGCCGGTGAATTCGGAGAAGCGCGACCAGTTCGTGCCGAACTGATAGCTCATGACGATGCCGGATACGACGCCGAGGCCGAAGGAAACCGCGAACACCTTCACCCAGAAACGGAAGAGCGTGCGGTAGAGCGGGTTTCCCGTGCGAAGCCAGTTGAATTCGAGCGCCGCGAGCCAGCTGGCGAGACCGATGGTGAAAGCCGGAAAGATGATGTGGAAGGCGATCGTGAACGCGAACTGGATGCGCGAAAGCATCAGAGCGTCGAATTCCATGTCCGCTTCCCCTCGTGGGCCTACCTGCCTGCTTTTAGGGCGGCGGCAGGCAGGGACCAGGGGAGTACGGCCCAATGAGCCCGCAAGGGTGGAGCATATTCCGCCTGGAGCGGGCGCCATCCGGTGCTCAGGCGCTGCAGGGCCTCGAACTCGATCGGATCATGGCTGCAGAAGATCTTGACGTCGCTGCGCCCGTCATTGGCGAGATCCCGCAGCCGCTCCTGGTTCTGAAGGCGCAGCGGCCGGTTCTCTTCCATCAGCCGCTGATAAGCCGCGAGACCCGGCGTGCAGGACGGGTCGGCGTCCATCTCGTGCCGGTAGAAATAGGCGTCGCCCGCATTGAGCAGCCATCCCTCCGGCGTGTCGATGGCGATCCCGGCATGGCCCATCGTGTGGCCCGGCAGGGGGATCATCAGGATCTCCGGCGGCAATCCCTGAAGATCTCGCACGGAACTGAACCCGAACCAGCGCTCCCCGGTCGGATCGTAGAACCGCCAGTCCCGCACCTCGTCCCATTGCCCAGGACTGTAGCGGCGCCGGTGGATGAAGCCGTGCCTCACCTCGGCCTCCTCCACCTCCGCGCGCAGGACATGAACGACGGCGTCCGGAAAGTCCTCGAGGCCGCCGGCATGGTCGAAATCGAGATGGGTCAGCACGATGTGGCGCACGTCACGGGGCGAGAAGCCGAGGCTCTTCACCTGTTCCAGCGCCGTATAGCGATGCTCCAGCTGGATACGGTTCGTGTGGATGAAGAGCGGGCTGATCCGCCCGTAGGGATCCTCCACGTCCCGGGAGCCGAAGCCCGTATCGACGAGGACGAGCCCGCTGTTGTCGGTCTCGACCAGGAGGCAATGGCAGATCAGCCGTCCCGTCAGGCCCCGACTGACGCCATCCCACAGCCGTCCGCCGACAGGACACATGCAGCCGCAATTGAGATGATGGATGCGCATCGGAGGCCTCGCTGGAATGAAAGTGGCGAAGCCCTAACGGGACAGGCAGGAAAATGTTCGACCACCGGACGGGCCGGCAGAGGGCCGCCTGCCCCTCACTTGCGGCAGGCGAAGGGCGGGAACGTGCTCGCCGTTCCGGCATTCATGGCGGCCACGACCATCATGTTGGCGAGGTCGAGTTCCTCCGCCGAGCGCGGGCAGACATCGCCCTTCGTCGTGCAGCCCGAGGCCAGGAAGGCCTCATGGCGCTCGAGGAAGTCCCGGCCCAGACCCTTCGTGCCCCGGTGGGCAAGGGCGTCCGACCACGCCTTCCTGTAGCGGGCGCACTTGATCTCGGGCCAGCTTTGGGGCTCGGTTGCCTGCGCGCGGGCCGGCGCCGTTTCGCCCGCCACGAAGCATGCCAGGCAAGCCGCAAGGGCAACCCCCATGGTCCAACGTGCCATCACAGTCTCGTCCGTTCGATGCGGGTGCGATGGACCACGGGAGGCGAGATGCGTCAAGGCTTCGGCCGAGGATGCGCCACCCTTCATCCCTGTCATCACCGGCCCTGTGCCGGTGATCTCGATTGGAAGGGCTTAGCGCCTCACAGGATCGGGATGGCCGGGACGAGCCCGGCCATGACGTTGGAGGCTAAACCCGGTCCCATCGACCTGCTCACGATCTCGACCTGAAGAAGGCCAGGACGCGTCGGATCCTGCATCCGATCCCAGGCTGCTGCTTCGCCCGTTCCGGGAAGACGATGAACCAATCAGCGTCTCAAACCCGCATCTCGGGCTGAGCCTTGTCCGATTTCCTGGGCGACGGGCTGCGGCGCTTCTTGGCGGGCTGCCTCTCCGGCTGCTTCTCGACCTCCCGGGAGATGCGCTGCTCCAGCAGCGCCAGGACGGCCGCCTCCTCGGGCTTGAGGCTGGCGAGATCCTCGCGCAGCTCGGTTTCGATTTCTTCCTTGATATCCAGAAGGAGGCCTCCGTCGAGATAGGAGGAGAAGACTTCCGGATGCACGTAGCATTTGCGGCAGATGCTTGGCGTGTTGCCGAGGCGGGCGGAGACCTTCTCGATGGCCGCCCGGATGTTCTTCTTGGCCTTCGCGTCGCTGTCGAACGCCTCGAATTCGGCCAGAGCGAGGGCCGCCAGAACGGTACCGGCCCAAGTCCGAAAATCCTTGGCCGTGATCTCGCTTCCCGTGATCTCCTTCAGATAGGCGTTCACGTCGGCCGAGGTGACCGATTGCTGCTCGCCGTTCTCGTCGAGGTACTGAAACAGATCCTGCCCGGGCAGATCCTGGCAGGCCTTGACGATCTTGGCGATGCGCCGGTCCTTGACCTGCAGGCGCCACGTCTTGCCGCTCTTGCCCTTGAACTGAAAGCGCAATTCGCCGCCGTCCACCTTCACATGCGGGTCGCGCAGGGTGGTGAGGCCATAGCTCTTGTTCTGCTTGACGTAATCGGAATTGCCCACGCGGATGAGCGTGTTCTCGAGCAGATGCACCACCGTGGCCAGCACCTTCTCGCGCGGCAGGCCGCGCAGGCTCATATGCTCGTCGATGGTCGTTCGGATGGCCGGCAACCCGCGGGCGAACTCCAGCATGTGCTCGTATTTCGTGCTCTCGCGGACCTCCCGGAAGGCCGGATGGTAGCGGTACTGCTTGCGGCCCTTGGCGTCGCGGCCCGTCGCCTGGATGTGGCCGTTCGCCTTCGCGCAGATCCACACGTCCGTGTAGGCGGGCGGGATCGCCAGCGACTTGATGCGCTCCAGGATCGACGTGTCGCCGATCGTCTTGCCGTCGGGTCCGGTATAGGCGAAGCCCTTGCCGGATTTCTTGCGCCGGATGCCGGGCTCCTCGTCGGACACGTATCGCAGCCCCGCGGCCTCGGCGGCGTCACGCGGGTCGACGACGTTTTCGGCGGTGGCGTTCTGTTCCGTCATGGGAGGCCTTTTGAAAAAGCAGAACGTCAACCGGTCCGCGCCATCCCGGGTTCCCTGGGCGACCTCGCCCCGGGCGATTTGCCCCGGTCGTTCCGGATCTTGAAGGCCAGAATGATGGCGCTGAGGATCAGGCTCAGCAGGTTGAAGACCATCATGGGCCAACTGCCGATCATGAACCCGTAGGCCGACCACAGGACGAAGGCCGTCACCGTGACCATGTACATGTGCTTCGAGATGGCCCGTGTGTCCCGCTCCCGCCACGCCTTCACCACCTGGGGAACGAAGCTCGAGGTCGAGAGGATGCCCGCGATCGTGGCCAGGACGGTCGGCAGCCATTCCGGCATGTCGGTTGTCTCCCATGGTTCAAGATGACGGCAACGGGCCCCGGACGGGGGAGTTCCCTTTTGCCCCTGGTGGAGGTTAGAAGGGCGCAGCCCCTTCATCCGGATTGTCCCTTGTCTTCCTTGTCCCTGCCTGACGTCCAAGGCCGCAAGATCGTCTTCGTGATCACCGAGGACTGGTTCTTCGCCTCCCATTTCCTGCCCATGGCCAGGGCGGCCCGCGAACTCGGGCTCCACGTCGCGGTCGTGACGCGCGTGCGCTCGCACCGGGAGGCGATCGAGGCCGCGGGGGCGAAAGTGATCCCGCTCGAAGCCGAGCGACGCAGCCTGAACCCGATGGCGGCCGGCTATGCGGCCGGACAGCTCGCCGCGATCCTCAAGGCCGAGAAGGCGGACCTCGTTCATTGCATCGCCCTCAAGGGAATCCTGGTCGGAGGCTTCGCGGCCGCCCTGGCGGGCATTGGGCGCCGGGTCTATGCGCTGACCGGCTCGGGCTTCCTCGGTGCTCGGACGGACAGGGTCGCGCGCCTCTCGCAGCGCGCCGTGCGCCTGCTCGTGCGCGGGCTCGAGACCGGCCGGACCCGTTATGTCTTCGAGAATACGGACGATCCCAAGCTCCTCGGCCTCGATCCCACGAGCGAGCGCGTCACCATACTTGGCGGGGCTGGCATCGATCCGGACCAATTTCGTCCCACTCCCCTGCCCGCGCAGCCGCCGCTCAAGGTCGCCGTGGTGGCCCGCATGCTCTGGTCCAAGGGCATCGACGTGGCCGTGGAGGCGGTCCGCCAGGCACGGGCAGAGGGTGTGGCCGTCGAACTCTCCCTCTACGGCGCTCCGGATCCCTCGAACCCGAAGGCGATTCCGGAAGAGACCCTTAAGGCCTGGAGCGCCGAGCCCGGCATCTCATGGCACGGGGCCACCAGGGACGTGGCAGCCGTCTGGCGCGCGCATCACGTAGCGTGCCTGCCCTCGCGCGGCGGCGAGGGGCTGCCCCGGACGCTTCTGGAGGCGGCCGCCTGCGGCCGCGCCATCGTGACGACCGATGTTCCCGGCTGCCGGACCCTGGTGCGCGACGGGGTCGAGGGCCGCATCGTTCCCACCGACGACGCGCCCGGCCTGGCGGAGACGCTCGCCGCCTTGTCCCGCAGGCCCGACCTCGTCGCCCGCATGGGCGAGGCGGCGCGCGCCCGCGTCCTCGACGGCTTCACGGAACGGGATGTCATCGAGAGCGTCAAACGGCTCTACCGCTCGATGCTGGCCTCATGATCTCCGACCCCGCCGCCTTCATCCGGTCCGAGACCCGGCTCCGCCCCGTGCCGCACGCGCCCGAGATCGTCCTGCACGTGGCCGACGAAGCGACGGACCTCTGGCAGAAGACCGAGGAGGAACTGGGCGAGATCGGCCTGCCGCCGCCCTTCTGGGCCTTCGCCTGGGCGGGCGGACAGGCCCTTGCCCGCTACATCCTCGATCATCCGCAAACCGTCCGCGGTCGGCGCATCCTGGATTTCGCCTCAGGCTCGGGCCTCGTCGCCATCGCGGCCATGAAGGCCGGCGCCGCCGAGGTGACGGCCTGCGACATCGATGCCTTCGCGGTCGCGGCCATCGGCATCAACGCTGCGGCCAACGGCGTTCCGTCGATCATGCCGCTCCAGGAGGACGTCGTCGGCCAGGATCGGGGCTGGGACACGGTGCTCGCCGGGGACATCTGCTACGAGCGCGACCTCGCCGAGCGGGTGACCGACTGGCTGTTCTCTCTGACCCGGAGAGGCGCCGCGGTCCTGATCGGCGACCCGGGACGCAGCTATCTTCCCAAGGATCGCCTGGAGAACCTGGCGGTTTACCAAGTGCCGGTCACCCGAACCCTCGAGGATGCCGACGTCAAGCGGTCCAGCGTCTGGCGCTTCCGGCAGCCCTAGCTTGCCCCTTTGCAATTCTGCATCGACTCCTTGCAGAAACGGGAGCTATTTTCCACTTCGTTCATGTAGTGTTATAACCTATATGAATCAGGTGGCTTCGCGCCCTCAGACCGGACGCGGAGATGGCGGGGGCGCCAAACTTTAGTCATTTAGCCAAGGGTGATCCAATGGCCCATGCATTATCACTTCACCACAGACTTTCCCACGCGGATGCTCCGATCGGCTCGGAAAGAACGGCGCGCGCCATCGCCCAGTCGGAAGCGGTCTGCCGATCGAAGGGCGCGCGGCTCACTCCGATCCGCCGCCGGGTGCTCGAAGCTCTCCATGGGGTCGACGGGCCGCTCGGCGCCTACGATCTGGTGGACCTGCTCGGCTCCCAGGGTCGGCGCATGGCCCCCATCACCATCTATCGCGCGCTGGACTTCCTCATCGAGCAGGATCTGGTGCATCGGCTCGCAAGCCGCAACGCCTACATCGCCAGCTCGGGGACCGTCGCCGGCACACGCACGACGGCGTTTCTGATCTGCGAAGGATGCGGGGACGTGAACGAAATCGCGTCTCCGGACGTGGCCGAGACCGTGCTCAAGGTCCTGCGGGAACAGGGCTACCAGCCCCGCACGAAGGTTCTGGAGATCACCGGTCGCTGCACCAGATGTCAGGACGTCCACTGAGTCGGCTTTCTCCGCTCCATTAAGCCGCGCTTGACGAAGCGGGTGTTTGGCATCAGCTAAACGGCGGCAGCCTGGAGCTGCCGTCGTGGAATGCAGCATGTCCCTCATCTCGCCCTCTCAGCCCGCCTTCGAAAGCCTTGCCGGCCCCGCCCCGCGCCACCGCACGGTGGGCGTGCGCGTCGGATCCGTCATGGTCGGCGGCGGCGCGCCGGTCGTGGTCCAGTCGATGACCAACACGGATACGGCGGACGTGGACGCGACCGTCGCCCAGGTGGCGGCGCTGGCCCGCGCGGGCTCGGAGATCGTGCGCATCACCGTCGATCGGGACGAGGCGGCCGCGGCCGTGCCGAAGATCCGCGAGCGGCTCGACCGGCTCGGCGTCGACGTGCCGCTCGTGGGCGATTTCCACTATATCGGCCACCAGCTCCTCGCGGATCATCCGGCCTGTGCCGAGGCGCTGGCCAAGTACCGCATCAATCCGGGCAATGTTGGCTTCCGGGAAAAGAAGGACCGGCAATTCGGCGCCATCGTCGAGCAGGCGATTCGGCACGGCAAGGCGGTGCGGATCGGGGCCAACTGGGGGTCCCTCGACCAGGAGCTGCTGACGCACCTGATGAACGAGAACGCGGCCTCGGCGCACCCGCGCGACATGCGCTGGGTTACCCGCGAGGCCATGATCCAGTCGGCCCTGCTCTCCGCCGCCCGTGCGGAGGAAATCGGCCTCGGGCGCGACCGGATCATCCTGTCGGCCAAGGTCTCGGCCGTGCAGGACCTGATCGCCGTGTATCAGGATCTCGCCCGCCGGTCCGACTACGCGATCCATCTCGGGCTCACCGAAGCCGGCATGGGCACGAAGGGAATCGTGGCGTCCTCGGCCGCCATGGGGATCCTGCTCCAGCAGGGGATCGGCGACACGATCCGCTACTCCCTGACCCCGGAGCCCGGCGGTGACAGGACCGTGGAGGTGAAGACCGCCCAGGAACTGCTCCAGACCATGGGGTTTCGCACCTTCGTGCCGCTGGTCGCCGCCTGCCCGGGCTGCGGACGGACCACCTCCTCGGTGTTCCAGGAGCTGGCGCGGGACATCCAGACCTGGATCTCCACCTCCATGCCCGAGTGGCGCCGGACCTATCCGGGCGTCGAGAACCTCAACGTGGCCGTGATGGGCTGCATCGTGAACGGGCCCGGCGAATCGAAGCATGCGAATATCGGCATCTCCCTGCCCGGCACCGGCGAGCAGCCGGCGGCGCCTGTCTTCATCGACGGGAAGAAGGCCATGACCCTGCGCGGCCCGACGCTCGCCCAGGACTTCCAGAAGATCGTGCTCGACTACATCGAGAAGAGCTATGGCCAGCCGGGACGCGATGCCGCCGAATGAGGCGGCAAGCGTGGCCATGGAACCTCCTGCGAAATTCCGTTTTTAAGCTAAGGCGCGATATGCTAGAGAGCCGCCGCGCCGGCAATGACGGCCGCTGCGCTCTTTGGAGAAGGGGGCCGCCCTTCGTCGTTTACAGGGTACTTCAACAAGGGCCGTCCGCGGGCACGTCCGCAAAGAAAAGCACACATGGCAGAACAGCACGCCGTTGCCCCGGGACATGCAGATTCCGCAGCCCCTGAGGCCACCTTACCGGACAGCCATTTCAAGGCGAGCTTCTGGACCCTGACCCTCGGCGCCATCGGGGTCGTCTATGGGGATATCGGCACCAGCCCGCTCTACGCCATGCGGGAGACGGTAATGGCCGCCACCGGCGGTCACCACGGAACGCCCGTTCCCCTGACCCGCGAACTCGTGATCAGCATCCTGTCGCTCCTGCTCTGGGCGCTGATCCTCACGGTGTCGGTCAAGTACGTGGTCCTGCTGCTGCGGGCCGACAACAAGGGCGAGGGCGGCTCGCTCACCCTGGTCGCCCTGGCGCAACGCGCGCTCGGACGACGGAGCCTGCCGATCCTCATGATGGGCATGGCGGGCGCAGCCCTCTTCTACGGGGACGCGGCGATCACGCCGGCCATGTCCGTGCTGTCGGCCCTGGAAGGGCTGAAGCTCGTGGGTCCGTCGTTCGAGGCCTACATCCTGCCGGGCGCAGTGGCGATCCTCGTCGCCCTCTTCGCCGTGCAGAGCCGCGGCACCGGCAAGGTGGCGGCCTTCTTCGGCCCGCTCACGCTCCTGTGGTTCATCAGCATGGCCGGCCTCGGCCTCCTCCACATCGCCGACGACTGGGAGGTCCTGCTCGCGTTCAACCCCTATCACGGCGTCTCCTTCCTGGTCACGCATCCGGGCACCGCCTTCGCCATCCTCGGCAGCGTCTGCCTTGCCGTGACCGGCGCCGAGGCGCTCTACGCGGATCTCGGGCATTTCGGCCGCAAGCCGATCCGCATGGCCTGGAGCACGGTGGTCTTTCCGGCGCTCGCCCTCAACTATCTCGGGCAGGGCGCGCTCGTGCTGTCGAACCCCGACGCTATCGCCAACCCCTTCTTCCTGCTGGCCCCACCCTGGCTGCTTCTGCCCCTCGTGATCCTCGCCACCCTGGCAACCATCGTGGCGAGCCAGGCCGTGATCACGGGCGCCTATTCCCTGACCCGGCAGGCCGTCCAGCTCGGCATCCTGCCGCGCCTGGAGGTCCGCTTCACCTCGGAGACCCATCAGGGCCAGATCTATCTGCCGCGGGTGAACTGGCTCCTGCTCGCGGCCGTGGTCAGCCTGGTGCTGCTCTTCGGCTCCTCCAGCAATCTCGCCAGCGCCTACGGCATCGCGGTCTTCGGCACCATGGTGGTCACCACCCTGCTCGCCTGCGTGGTGATGAGCCGTAGCTGGGGCTGGGGTCCGGTGAAGACCGGGCTCATCATGATCCCGCTTCTCCTGATCGACCTCACCTTCCTGTCGTCGAACCTGGTGAAGCTCCTCGACGGCGGCTATGTCCCGCTCGTCATCGCGGGCGTGTTCTTCGTGCTCATGTGGACCTGGGTGAAGGGAACCCGGATCCTGTTCGAGAAGACCCGCAAGATCGACGTGCCCTTCCTCGAACTCGTGCAGATGCTGGAGAAGAGCCCGCCGCACCGGGTGAAGGGCACCGCCGTCTTCCTGACCAGCGATCCGGATACCGCCCCGGCGGCCCTGCTGCACAACCTCAAGCACAACAAAGTGCTGCATGAGAAGAACGTGATCCTGACCGTCAACAGCGCGGACGTTCCGCGCGTGGAGGACGAGGACCGGGTGGCCATCGAGCATGTGGGCGATTCGTTCTGGCGCATCCGCCTGAGCTACGGCTACATGGAAACCCCCAACATTCCCCGCGGTCTGGCGATCCTGCGCAAGCAGGGGTTCAAGTTCGATATCATGGCGACCTCGTTCTTCCTGTCCCGCCGCTCGATCCGCCCCGCGAGCCAGAGCGGCATGCCGCTCTGGCAGGACAAGCTCTTCATCGGCTTGGCGAAATCGGCAAGCGACGCCACGGACTTCTTCCAGATCCCCACGGGACGCGTCGTCGAGGTCGGCACCCAGGTCACGGTGTAAGCCTGTTGCTCTCGAGAGAACCTGATGTCAGTTTCGATCATCCATGACTGACATCAGCCTCATCCCCCCGAGCCTGAACTGGCTCCGCTTCTATGCCGATGCCCTCGAGCGGGGCTGGTCGCCCAACACGGACCAGGATGTCAGCCGCGAGCAACTCCTGCAGCTCCGGCGCGACCCCGAGCGGTTCCTCCACGACCTCTACAACAGCCCGATGGTCCGGCTGGCGGACGGGCAGGAGGTGCCGCGCCTGCCGTCGCACGATTTCTGGATCAGCGATGGCACGTTCTGCGGCCGCATCGGCTTTCGCTTCCAGCCCGGGACGGAAGAGCTGCCGCTCGCCGTGTACGGCCATATCGGGTACACCATCGTGCCCTGGAAGCAGCGCCGCGGCTACGCCACGCAGGCCCTGCGCATGATCCTGCCGATCTGCCGCTTGGAGGGTTTCTCGCGGGTGCTGATCACCTGTGACGATGACAACGATGCTTCGCGAAAGGTCATTCTGGCCAACGGCGGCGCCCCTGCGGGTTCCCTGCCGCACAACCGCCGCCCCGGCCACGTCAAGCTGGCGTTCTGGGTTCCCACGGCTTGATGCCCGTTCCACGCGTGAGCCCGCGCGGGCGCTCACCCCGTGCCGGCCCATTCCCGAAGGAAGCATGCAATGGCAGATCCGGTCCTTGAGCCCCTGAACACATACCGTTCCTACCCACCCGAGGAGATGATCGCGCGGGCGCGGGCCTTCTACGAGGACATCCGGCGGCGGCGGACCGTGCGCGACTTCGCCGACAAGCCCGTGCCGCGCGAGGTCATCGAGTATGCCCTGCTTGCCGCCGGCACGGCGCCGTCGGGCGCCAATCTCCAGCCCTGGCACTTTGCTGTGATCGGCAGCGCCGATACCAAGCGACGCATCCGGGACGCGGCGGAAGCCGAGGAGCGCGACTTCTACAGCGGCCGCGCCCCGCAGGAATGGCTCGATGCGCTGGCGCCTCTCGGGACGGATGAGCACAAAGCCTTTCTGGAGACCGCGCCCGTCCTGATCGCCATTTTCGGACAGCGCTCGGGCCTGAGACCCGACGGAGGCAGGATCAAGAACTACTACGTGCCGGAATCGGTGGGGATCGCCACGGGCTTCCTGATCGCCGCCCTGCATGAAGCAGGCCTGGCGACCCTCACGCACACCCCCAGCCCAATGGGCTTTCTCAACGGGATCTGCAACCGTCCCGAATCCGAGAAGCCCTACATCCTTATGGTTGCCGGCTATCCTGCGGAAGGCTGCACGGTGCCAGTTTTCGGCGGGATCAAGAAACCTCTGGACGAGATCGCTTCCTGGCTTTGATGCTCCGGAACGCGGAGGCCGGAAACTAGACCTGCCGCTCGACGACGAAGCGCACGGCTTCGCGCAGAACCTGCGCCTGCGGCCCGAATCCGTCGAGGGCGCTGTCCGCCTGCTCGACGAGCTGCCGGCATTCGCGGCGCGCGCCGTCCATGCCGAGCAGGTCGACGAGGGTCGCCTTGCCTTTCTCCTGGTCCTTCCCCGTGCGCTTGCCGAGCGCCTCGGCGGATGCCTCGCGGTCGAGGATGTCGTCGGCGACCTGGAAGGCCGCGCCGAGCGCGTGTCCGTATGCGACAAGCTTCCGGCGCGAAGCCGGATCGGCCTGCCCCATAATGGCTCCCGCCTCAACCGAGAAGGCGAGGATCGCCCCCGTCTTCATCATCTGGAGCAAGCGCACATCGGTCTCGCCCATGGTGACAGGCCCGTAGCGCCCCTCCGCCGACAGGTCGAGCAGCTGGCCGCCCACCATGCCGCCGAGACCTGAGGCGCGGGCGAGGCCGAGCACGAGATCGCTCCGGATGGCAGGATCCGATGCCGTCGCCGGATCGGCCAGAACCTCGAACGCGAGGGTCTGGAGGGCATCCCCCACGAGAATGGCCGTGGCCTCGTCATAGGCCTTGTGCACGGTGGGGCGCCCCCGGCGCAGGTCGTCGTCGTCCATGGAGGGCAGATCGTCATGGACCAGGGAGTAGCAGTGGAGAAGCTCGACCGCGCAGCCTGCCCGCAGCGGCCCCTTCCCTTCCGCTCCCAGGAGGCGGGCCGCCTCGACCGTCAGGAACGGCCTCAGGCGCTTGCCGCCGCCGAGGACCGCATGACGCATCGCGGCCATGAGGCGGGGCGGACGGGCAAGCTCGCCGGGAGCGGCATTGTCTGATAGCAAGGCTTCGAGACTTGCTTCGACAACCCTTGCGGCATCGGAGAGCCGCGTCGTGAAAGTGCTGGTGGATGGCGTCATGACAAGCCTGAATCCGGAGGGGGCTGCCGCTCCGTCCGAGGGAAATGCGGGTGAACGGGTGAGGCCGAAATGGACGCTGCGGTCGGGACGGCCGCGCGAGCCGATGACGGTCGCCCGCTTCGTCCGCCGCCTCGTCCGGATCGGCCTTGGTGTCATTCTCTTATGGGTCGGGGCGGTCTTTTGGCTAGGCCTTTTGTACTGGGCCGTGCCGCCGGTCTCGACCCTGATGCTCGGCCGCTGGCTGACCCTGCAGCCGGTCGAGCGGGACTTCGTCGGGCTCGACGAGATCGCGCCGTCCCTCCCCCTCGCGGTCATGACCGCCGAGGACAGCCGTTTCTGCGAGCACGGCGGCGTCGACTGGGATGCCCTCTGGGACGTGGTGGAGGCGGCCGACGAGGACGGTCCCTCCCGGGGCGCCTCGACCATCCCCATGCAGGTGGCCAAGAACCTCTTCCTGTGGCCGAGCCGCTCCTATGTCCGCAAGGGGCTGGAGATCCCGGTCGCGCTCTATCTCGACCTGATCTGGTCGAAGCGGAAGATGATGGAGGTCTATCTCAACGTGGCCGAATGGGGCGACGGCGTCTTCGGCGCCGAGGCGGCCGCCCGGAGGTATTTTCGCAAGCCGGCCAGGAACCTGACCCGCCAGGAAGCCGCCCTGCTGGCGCGAGCCCTGCCCAACCCCCTGGTCCGCAACCCGGCCCGCCCGCGGCCTGGCCATCGGGCCCTGGCGGGACAGCTGCAGGCCCGCATGGAAAGGGCCGCCCCTTTCAGCGACTGCCTCAAGCCGTAACGAGCGGCCCTGCGGCAAGGAAAAACCCTCGGATTGCTTTCTAGGGCTAGATATTTGCCCGAAGACCTTGTATGAGGCGCAACCTCATCAAGTTTGAGATGTGAGCGTTCCCCGGTTGAGCGGGCGCTCCGCTATGTTAACCGGAGACGAGATATGGCCGTTCCAAAAAGAAAAACGTCGCCGTCGCGGCGCGGAATGCGTCGCTCCGCGGATGCCTTGAAGGCCCCGACCTACATCGAGGACAAGGATTCCGGCGAGCTGCGCCGTCCTCACCATGTTGACCTGAAGACCGGCATGTACCGTGGCCGTCAGGTCCTCAAGGTGAAGACCGACGCGTAATCCAACGCGGCATGCGACAATCCGAACCGGCGCCTCGAGCGCCGGTTTTTTTATGCCCGTTATCCCCAAACACCCTGATTTTACACCGGATTTTACCCTTCATTAAGCCTGAGGTCCGATCCTGCATCCCTTGGTTTTCCGGGGTTTCGGCGAGGCTTTCGACAGGCGCCCTCAGCCATCCCCGATCTATGCGTATTGTCGAGGGTGAGCGTGATGGCGACGAAGGGGCAGGGCCGGACGGGACTTTTCAAGGGTGTATCCCGGTCGCCGCGCCAAGCCTCGCCGTCCGTCCGCCCGCCGGTGAGCGGCATCGTGTATGCTTGGGACATGCTGTCCGACATCCTGACCTGGGGGCCCGGCGCCGCCGAGGCGCTTGGCCTGCCGCCCCGGGATCTGCCGAAGACCGGCCAAGCGTTTTCCCAGCTCGTCGAGCCCGGCTGCGGCCTCTCCCGTCAGGACGCCATCGGCCTGACCGAGAGCTCGAGCCGTGCTTACGAGACGCGGTACGCCCTGCGCTTCGAGCCGGACCGGGTGGTGATGGTCGAGGATGCCGGCCGCTGGCAGCAGGACGTCCAGGGACGCCCGGCTTATGCCCGTGGCCAATTGCGGGTCGACCGGGCCCCGGGCGACCAGGATCTGCTGCCCGCCATGCTGCAGCAGCGCTCGAAGCTCTTGTGCGGCATCCAGAACGGCATCAACGAGGCGGTGCGGGTCTCCCAGACCTGCACCCTGATCGTCGGTGCGCTCGAGGGCGGTGGAAGCGATTCCGTTGCGGAGCTCGCCCGGATGGTGCGCCCGATGATGCGCCGTCACGATCTCCTCGCCGTTCTCGGACCCGACCGCTTCGCCCTGGCCCTGACCTCCTGCCCGGCCGCCGATGCTCCGAGCGCCATGCGGCGGCTCGCCGGGCTGATGAAGGATCACCCGGCCGCGGCCTCTCTGAGTCTCGGAGCGGCCTGCGCGCCGGATCACACCTTCAAGGCCCCGAAACTTCTCCGTTTTGCCGAACAGGCGCTGGCGTCAGGTCTCGAGAGTGGCGACGCCTGCACCCTCTACGACGCCCGTCCGAAGGCGCCCTCCCGGGCGGCCGAGCAGGCGCCGTTCGATTGGATCGCTACCCTGAACGGCCGCAGCCTGAGCCTTGCCTGCCATCCGGTGGTGGAGGCGCAAAGCCGCGCCCCGGCCCTGATGCAGGCCGGCGCATGCCTGCCGCGCCCCGAAGGCGGCCCGGTCCTGCTCGGCCCGGTGCCAAGGCTGAAGGAGGCGAACCTCGCCCTTCTGGTCGACGCCCGCATGCTGGAACTCGCCGCCGATCATCTGAGCGGTCATCCGGGCCTGCGGCTGGCGCTGCCGGTCTCGGCCAGAACTCTTCAGGATGCCGAATGGCTGCCCCTACTGGCCGCCCACTTGGGCACCCGCCCTGGCATCGAGTCACGGCTCGTGATCGAGGTTCCCGAGGCGGCCCTGACCGAGTGCCGCAAGACCCTGGGCCGGCTCCACGCCATGAAGGCGCTCGGGGTCGGGCTGTCCCTCACCGGCTTCGGATCCGGCTATGTGACGCCGGGCCAATTGCGGATGCTGCCCGTCGACCTCCTCAAGATCGATGGCGTGTTCATCCAGCCGCTGAAGCGTTCGACCGCCGACCGCCTCATCGTCAGAACTCTGATCGACCGGGCTCAGCACCTCGGCATCGCCACGGCGGCGGAATGGGTGGAGGACGAAGCGACAGCCCGCCTGCTGACAACCTGGGGCGTAGATTATCTGCAGGGCGGATTGTTCGGCGAGCCGGAGACGGTGCAGCAGCCTTCGGCTCTCCACCAGATGCTGACGAAGGCGCGAGGCTGACGATCCGGCCTTCGCGAAAGGCTACTTGCTTGCCAGCTTGTCGAGCTTGGCCTGCATGTCGGCCATCTGCTGCTTCAGGCGGTCGAGGTCGTCAGTACCCTCGCCCCTCGCGGACGGCTTCGCCTCGGATCCGCCCGAGGGCGGCTGGGACTGCGGAAAGGGCGAGAACATGCGCATGGCCTCGGTGAAGAAGCCCATGTTCTTGCGCACCTGCTCCTCCATGGCCTGGAAGGCCGACGGGCCGAAGGCCTGCGCCATCTGCTCGCGGAGCTTCTGCTGCTCCTGGGACAGATTGTTCATGGAGAATTCGAGATAGCTCGGCACCAAGGCCTGCATGCTGTCGCCGTAGAAGCGGATCAGCTGGCGGAGTACCGTGACAGGCAGGAGGTTCGGCCCCTCCTTGTTCTCCTGCTCGAAGATGATCTGGGCGAGAACCGACCGGGTGATCTCTTCGCCGGACTTCGCGTCGTAGACTACGAAATCCTCGCCCTTGCGCACCATGCCCGCCAGGTCTTCCAGCGTCACGTAGGTCGAAGTACCCGTGTGATAGAGGCGGCGGTTGGCATATTTCTTGATGACAGTCGGTTGTTTGTCCGTCGCCATTGTGCCCGATACGCTCCCGGGAGATCCACCGTGCCCGGCATCCTTCATCCCGATCCGGGGATGCCAGGCTTCCATGATTATAAGTCTTATCCCGAACGATCAAAGCGCCAAAAGTCTAAGGCGTTCAGGGCTGGGTTGCGTGATCCGATCCTTGACATCCCACCCCCTGGGGATTTGATCGGACCGGCACTACATTCATTCTGCGATCAGACAAACAGCATGAGGAGAGAGGAATGGCCCGAGACAGCATCGTCATCGTCGGCGCGACGCGCACCCCGGTCGGCTCGTTCAACGGGGCCTTCGCCAACACCCCGGCCCATGAGCTCGGCGCCATCGCCATCAAGGCGGCCCTGGAGCGGGCCAAGGTCGACGGCGCGGAAGTGGACGAGGTGATCCTCGGCCAGATCCTCACCGCGGGCCAGGGTCAGAACCCGGCCCGCCAGGCCGCCATGGCCGGCGGCGTGCCGCAGGAAAAGACCGCCTGGGCTCTCAACCAGCTCTGCGGCTCGGGCCTGCGCACCGTCGCGATCGGCATGCAGCAGATCGCCAATGGTGATGCCAGCATCATCGTGGCAGGCGGCCAGGAGTCCATGTCGCTCGCGCCCCATGCGGCCCACATGCGCGCCGGCACCAAGATGGGCGATTTCAAGCTCGTCGACACCATGCTCAAGGACGGCCTGATGGACGCCTTCCACGGCTACCACATGGGCAACACCGCCGAGAACGTGGCCCAGCGCTGGCAGCTCACCCGCGAGGAGCAGGACCAGTTCGCAACAGCGTCCCAGAACAAGGCCGAGGCCGCCCAAAAGGAAGGCCGCTTCAAGGACGAGATCACCCCCGTGACGATTTCGAGCCGCAAGGGCGACATCGTGGTGGATCAGGACGAGTACATCCGCGCCGGCACCACCGTCGAGGCCCTCGCCAAGCTGCGCCCCGCCTTCTCCAAGGAAGGCACGGTCACGGCCGGCAACGCCTCGGGCATCAATGACGGCGCCGCCGCCGTGGTGCTGATGACGGAGGCCGAGGCCGAGAAGCGCGGCCTGACCCCGCTCGCCCGCATCGCCTCCTGGGCGACCGCCGGCGTCGATCCGGCCATCATGGGCACGGGCCCGATCCCGTCCTCCCGCAAGGCTCTGGAAAAGGCCGGCTGGAAAGTGTCCGATCTCGACCTCGTGGAGGCCAACGAGGCCTTCGCCGCCCAGGCGCTCGCGGTCAACAAGGACATGGGCTGGGATCCGTCCATCGTGAACGTGAACGGCGGCGCCATCGCCATCGGCCACCCCATCGGGGCCTCGGGCGCCCGCGTGCTGGTCACCCTGCTGCACGAGATGGGCCGGCGCAACGCCAAGAAGGGTCTCGCGACCCTGTGCATCGGCGGCGGCATGGGCGTCGCCATGTGCCTCGAGCGCTAAAGGTCGCCTCGAGGGCTAAAAACGTCGCGAGGCTCGGTGAAATTCCGGAGCCTCGCCCTTCCCCGTTCCGTCAAATAGCCTAAGCTATGTTGTGAGGCGGTCCGTTCCGACCGCCTCACAATGAATGGATCCTTGAGAGATCCGCACGAACGGTCTTGGGAAGGAAACAGCATGGCGCGTGTCGTATTGGTCACCGGTGGCACCCGCGGGATCGGTGCCGCAATTTCAAAAGCCTTGAAGGATGCGGGCTACAAGGTTGCCGCCAATTACGGCGGCAACGACGAGGCCGCCAACCAGTTCAAGAGTGAAACCGGGATTCCGGTGTTCAAATTCGACGTGTCCGATGCGCCATCCTGCGAAAGCGGCATCCGGGCGGTCGAGGCCGAGCTCGGCCCGGTCGACATTCTGGTGAACAATGCGGGCATCACCCGCGACGGCATGTTCCACAAGATGACCTACGACCAGTGGTCGGCCGTCATCCG